>JARXKK010000004.1 GCA_030278895.1 Acidobacteriota bacterium | reverse complement strand
GGGACCCGAACAAGTGGCTCATTCAGTCGTTCCGGGCCACGCGCCTCGCGCGAAATCTGCGCGTCACGCCGCCTCCGATCATCGAGAACGCGAAGCTGAAGATCGCCGCGGCGGCCACGGAGGAGCGCCTCGCGCGGATTCCTTCGGGGATGGCGGACGACCTGCGCGCCCGCGCCGAGCACGCGCGACAGAGCATGGACGAGACCCTTCGCCTCTGGAAGGAGGCCTACACACGGCACAGCGAGCTGAAGGCCGCGAGGCGCGCCGGGCAACGCCCACCGTCCGAGGCCGTCCGCGAGATGAAGATCCGGATGCGCGCATGCGAGCGGAGCTTTCGCGCGACCCGCCAGGAATGGCAGGCCGCGCTGGAGCGCTTTGCGGACGTCCCCTCCGGACAGGGCTTCTCGCGCCCCTCCTAGAAAGCCGGAAGCATGAAGCCGAGGCTCGGCGTCGTGAACTTGGTGAGGTTCGGGAAGATCGCGGTCGCGTTCACGGGCGAGACTCCGAACCACTGCGCGAGCGTCGCGGCGTACTGATCGACGGCACACGTCGGGATGAATCGGCCGCGGCCGTCGGTATCGAGCGGGTTGGCCGCGCCGAGCGTGTGGTCCGGGAAGACGCTTCCGTTGGGCCCGTTGACGCCGTAGAAATCGTGGCCGACCACGGCCCCGCCCATGACGAGCTGGTGGCTGCCCCAGGCGTGGTCCGATCCGACGGACGCGCCCGTTCCCGAGGGCGCAAGAGTCCTTCCAAAATCCGATTCCGTGAACGTCGTCACGCGCCCCGCGAGCCCCTGCACGTTCGTCTCCGTGTAGAACGCGCTCATCGCGGCCGAGAGCTGCCCATAGAGGTTCGTGTGCGCCGCGAGCTCGTCCTGATGGGTGTCGAAGCCGCCCATTGAGCAGAAGAAGATCTGGCGGTTCAAGCCGAGCTCCGGAGCCGTCTGGTTGAGCTTGATGATCTTCGCGACCTGCTTGAGCTGGTTGCCGATGTTCGTGTTCGGAAATGCCCCGACGACCGGGTCCACCTTGAGCGCCGCGCTGATGTTCATCGCGGCCTGCGTGACGCCGCTCGTCGCGTTCACGAGCGGGACGCCGGCGTCGAACGTCCGGAGCGAATTGAAGGCCGTGAGGCGGGCCGCGTCGACCGCCGAGGCCGTGAAGCCGTTCAGGGCGAGGATCGAGTTCAGCGCCGTCGGCGCGGGGGCCGCACCGAGCGGTTTCGTGACCTGCCCGAGGTTGAACTGGTTGTTCCCGGCGAGCGACGTCACGGGCGGGTATGCCGACGCGCCGTTCAGCGACACCTGGTCGTCGGCCGTGAGACCGCCCCAGCCGAGGTTCGTCCGAATGTCCGAGCGCCGCGCCATCCAGCTGGACTGCTGGTCGCTGTGGGAGAAGAGCTGGTACGGACGGAAGGCGGCGTTCGTGTTGTAGAGGGTCTTGGTCGTGATGTCGGTGAGCGGCCCGACGTTCGCGACCACGGCGAGCTTGTTGGAGTCCCAGAGGCCTTTCAGCCCGGTCATCGCCGGGTGAAGAGCGAACTGAAGACCCATGCTGTTCGGCGTGATCGCCGTGGCCGCGAGCGCGCCCTGAGCGATCGCGAGGCTGCTCTGGCGGGCCGAGGAGTAGGCCGTGTAACCCGACCCGTACGTCGGAATGACCATGTTGTTCGAGTCGTTCCCGCCGAAGAGGAAGATGCAGACGAGCGCCCGGTAGTCGGACGGCGCCGCCTGCGCCGTATTCGAGATGAGCCCGAGCCGCTCGAGGCTTTCCGAGACGGCGGCCATGCCGATGGCGCCGCACGCCGAGATGCGAACGAAGTCTCTGCGAGTCGTCATGGTTACCTCTCCACCTGGAATTGGGAGGACGTCGCGACGAGATACGTCGCCTGTTGCGCCATGGCCTTCGGGGTCGCGGCGGTGTTCACGGCGGTGACGATGGCGGCCTTCACGCCCGGGGAGAGGAGGCCGTGACAGAGCCGCTGGTTGAGCTCCTCCACCATGGCGGCCGGATTGCCCGAGAGGGACTGGATCCCGCTGAGGTCCAGGGACGTCCCGGACGGGTTGTTCGCTCCGACGGGAATCGTCGCGTACGCGAGCGTGTTCACGAGGTTCGCGCGGCGGAGCGATGTGGAGGCCGAGAGGATGCCGAACTCCGGTCCGTAGAGCGCCGTGCCCGGCGCCAGGTAGTCCGCCGGGTAATAGCTGAACACCGTGTCGGGCAGGAAAACGGTCTGACCCAGTTGCGCGATTTGCGGTGAGAGAACCCCATCCGACTGGCCGCTGCCGTTCGCCGCGCGGGCGCCGAGGCCTCGAAGAAGCGCGATCGCGAAAAACGCGGGCTCCCGCAGCGCGCCGAAGTTCGGGTTCGCCCCACCCGCGAGCGCCTCGGGGTCGGTCACGATCGCCCGGACGACCGCGCCGAGATCGCCGCGCGCACCCGAGCCGTTGTCGTTGAACTTCGCTGCGACGCGCGCGACGTACGCGGGACTCGGGTTCGACGTCACGAGGTTGCGGATGAGCGCGCCGCCGATGTACGGCCCCACGTTCGGGTGGTTGAACACCCAGTCGATGGTGTCGTTGAGGTCCTTGTCGCCGGTCTGGAGCGTGCTGCACGGGGCGACGGGGCCCTGACAGGGAAGCTTCGTCGTCCCGTCCGGGAGGGTCTTTGCGCCCTTGTCGTGGTTCGCCGCGACCAGCACCATCGGGGTGATGTAGTCATCCGTGCCCGCGACGACCTGGTTCGAAAATCGCCAGCCGGTGAAGACGCGCGCGAATTCGGTGATCGCGGCCTGGTCGTAAGTCGGAATCGTGTTTCCGCCGCCGTCCAGCTGCGGCGTCCCGTCGAGGTTCAGCTTCACGAGGCCGATCGAGAAGAGCTGCAGGATCTCCCGCCCGTAGTTCTCGTTCGGGAGCTGCAGCGTGGACGTATTCATGTTGAGGTACTGGCCCATCGGCGGAAGCAGCGTGACCTGATAGAGGATGTCCCTGTAGCTCCCGAACGCGTTGTTCACGAGCATGTTCAGGTACGGGACCATCCGGCTCGGCTGGCCGATGTCCTGGCCGTTGATCGGGATGATCTTGTGGAGCGCCCACGCCACGCGCTGCCGGAGCTGGTCCGGATGGTAGAGCGCGTTGTAGAAGAACTGCCACTGGAGCGGGTACATCGTGTAGTTGTCGCGGGGGCAGTTGCCGATGCAGGAGCCCTGCTGGCTGTTCGGAAACAGTGCCGTCGGAATGTACGTCGAATTCGGCGCGGCAAACTGCTCGTCGAGAAAAGCGTTCATGCCGATGTCGCGAATGTGGGCGGTGATCGAGGGGCTCGCCCCGAACGTCGTGATGCTCGCAAAGGCGGCGGCCGTCGAGGCGGACATCCCGGAGACGTCCTCGAAGTAGCCCGACACGTCGATGAGAAAGTCCGTCGTCCCGGTCGCTTGCTGGCAGTAAACGTCGATGTCGCCGCCCGACCCAAGGCGCGCGACGAAGTTGTTTGCGCGCGTCTTTCCTGCCCTGTAATTGATTGCGGAGGCGTTGCCTGGAGCCGCCCCGCCGGGGAAGATGGCGAGGGAGCCCGCCGCCTGGGGCGTGACGACGGCGATGTTCAAGTTCACGGACCGCGCCGACGCCGGTATGCCGCAGGCGCCGACGAGCGTGTACGTGCGCGTCGAGCCCGCGGCGAGGGCCGGCGCCCCGAAGGCGCCCGCCGCGTTACGCGTATCGGCGACCCGGCAAGGAGCAATCGGGAAGAACAGGGTCTGGGGAAGGCTCTGTGCCGCCAGGGGCGACGCGAAGAGGAGCGCCAGAAGGAAAGAGCGCCTCGGGCAATGCTTCATCCTGTACTCCCGCGGAATTCCCGCACGTCGATGGGTTTTGGGGCGCCCCGCCAGCGGCGGCGCCCATTGTGTTCAGGGAAACTCGTTGAGAAGTGATCGCACCTAACGCGCGGCGAACCAGGCGATGGTCCTTCGGAGCCCCTCGGAGAGCGGCATCCGCGACTTCCACCCGAAAAGCTCCTCGGCCCGCGTCACGTCCAGCTTCCGTCTCGGCTGCCCGTTTGGCTTCGACGCATCCCACCGGATCGCGCCGGAGAAACCGGTCTCACGCGCGACGTGGCCCGCGAGGTCGCGGATCGAGAGCTCCTCGCCGGATCCGAGGTTCACGGGCGCACCGCCGTCATACCGCTCCGCCGCGCCGAGGATGCCCTCGGCGGCGTCCTCCACGTAGAGGAACTCGCGCGTCGGCGACCCGTCGCCCCAGAGAACGACCTCGGGAGCGCCCGCGGCCTTCGCCTCGAGAAACTTCCGGATCATCGCCGGGATCACGTGGCTGGTCTCGAGGTCGAAGTTGTCGCCCGGCCCGTAGAGGTTCACGGGCAGAAGATAGATCCCGTCGAATCCGTACTCCTGCCGGTACGCCTGGAGCTGTACGAGAAGCATTTTCTTCGCGAGGCCGTAAGGCGCGTTCGTCTCCTCGGGATAGCCGTTCCAGAGCTCGTCCTCACGAAACGGCACGGGCGTGAACTTGGGATACGCGCAGATCGTCCCGAGGCAGACGAACTTGGCGACACCCGCGCGCCGCGCCTCTTCGATGAGCTGGATCCCCATGATCGCGTTCTCGTAGAAGAAGAGGCCCGGATGCGCGCGGTTCGCGCCGATGCCCCCGACGACCGCCGCACCGTGAACGATCAGGTCGGGTTTCTCCACCTCGAGATACACCCGCACGTCATCGCGTTCGCGGAGGTCGAGTTCCGCGGCGCGAGGCGCGAAGATCTTCCCGGGCCCGCGGCGCTCGAGCGCCGTCACGAGAGCCCGTCCGAGGAAACCGCCGCCCCCGGTGACGAGGACCCGGCGCCCGCTCCAGAAGCTCACGCGGGAAGTGTAACGGCAACGTCATCTTTCGCATTTCCACCGCGTCGAACCCTCGTGGGAAACTCCGCGCAGTCGTCACTCCGAGGGGACGCCCGCAACGGCCCGAGGGTTGCGTTCATCAATACTTCAGTGAGGTCCTCATGCCCGTTGTGAGAATTCGCATCGCCGCTCGGTTTCTTCTGGCCGTCACCGTCCTCGCCTCGGGCGCGGGCACCGCCGACGTCGTCATCCCGTCGTCGGCGTTCTCGGCCGGCCAGAACTCCGCCGAATTCCACTCCGACGTCCGCGTCTTCAACCCGACGAACGCGCCCGTGAACGTGACGCCGGTGTTCTACAACCAGGCGAACGGGCAGACCGTCGCGGCGCCCGCGCCCGGATTCGTAACCGTGCCCGCGCGCGGTCAGCTCGCCTTCGACAACGTCCTCGCGACGCTCTTCCTGCAGGCGAAGGGCGTCTTCGGTCCGATTCGATTCCAGACGCCGGCGCCGATCATCGTCTCCTCCGGCGTCAACAACGTGAATTCGTGCGGCAACGGGTCCACGTCGGGCCAGTGGCTGCCCGGGATCGACGTCGGCCAGGCCCTGAAAGCAGGGACGCTCGTTCAGCTCGCCGCGAGCGCGGACGGCGGCTCGGGCTACCGCTCGAACGTCGTCTTCATGAATCCCGGCACCGCCGACGCGAACGTGACGACGAGCCTGCGCAGGGGCGACGGAACTCTCGTCGCCAGGATCACGCTCGATCCGCTCCCGGCGAACGGCTTCAAGCAGATCGGCACGCTCTCGGCGTGGCTCCCGAGCCCGAACACGATCACCGACACGAACCTCTGGCTGGAGTTCATCAGCGACCAGCCAGTCCTCGCGTTCGCGTCCGTCATCAACAACAAGTCGGGGGACCCGTTCGCGATCGTGATGACGGCCGAGCCGAACGTCTCGGCGCCCGTGCCCGTCGCGACCTACACCGTGTCCGCCAACCCCACGACCGGACAGCCCGTCACGTTCACCGACACCTCCTCGAACTCACCGACGACCCAGCTGTGGGCGTTCGGCGACGGCCAGGCGGCGACGTCCGGCGCGACCGTGCAGCACACCTACGGCGCGGCGGCGACTTACAGGACGACGCATTTCGTGGCGAACGCCAGCGGCACGTCCGCGGCCGTGAAGGACGTCGTCGTCGTGGCCGGGGGGCCGACCGCAATCACCATTACCGGTTCCTCGCATGGCAGTACGAACTGGGACTGGCAGCCCAGTCCGGTGTCACTGAAGGTGGGCCAGCAATACACGCTCACGTTCAGGGCCGACCCCTCCGAGAACCTAACTCATGGGATCGGTGGTCTCGCGGTCCTGGGCATCACGCAGTGCGATCAAATCCCAGTGCAGGTGCCGTGCATCGTTAATTTCACGCCGACAACCAGCATGGTCGGAAGCTGGACGTACGCCTGCACGAAGATTGACTGTGCGCCCGTAAGAGTCAAGCACGACAACATGACCGGAGTCCTCACGATCGTGCCCTGATCCTCTTCACCTTCTAAGAAAAATATT
Organism: Acidobacteriota bacterium; assembly: GCA_030278895.1. Taxonomy (GTDB): domain Bacteria; phylum Acidobacteriota; class Thermoanaerobaculia; order UBA5066; family UBA5066; genus Fen-183. The sequence goes on along the minus strand of JARXKK010000004.1, from coordinate 56,500 downwards.
CTCTATTCTCTTTCACTCCACCGGCATTCCTTCGCCTTCTTGTCGCGCCGAAGTCCGAGAAAGGCCGGCTGCCGGAGCCGCTCGTCGGCCGTCCACTCCGCGTAAGCGACCTGCGCGACGAGGCGCGGTTCGACCCAGACCGGGTCTTTCGCTTCTTTCGGAATCGCCGGGAAAGGACACGTCTCGCGGAGAAGCGGCTGAAGCTCTTCGAGCAGACGGAAGAGCGTTTCTTCCGAGAAGCCGGTCCCGACGGCGCCGCAGAAGCGGAGCATCTTCCCGTCGAACAGCCCGACGAGGAGCGCCCCGAAGTGAAGGCGCGAGCTCTTCGGCATCGTGAAGCCGCCGATCACGAACTCGGCCTGGCGACGGGCCTTCACCTTCAGCCACCGCAGCGACCGGCGCCCTTCCTCGTAGCGCGAGGAAAGGTCCTTGCCGACGACGCCTTCCCAGCCCTCCGCCTGCGCGCGCCGGAATGCCGCCTCGCCATCCGGCCCGAGGCGCTCCGAGAGTGCGAGCGGTTTCTTCGGGCGGCGAGAAACGAGAGCCTCGAGGGCGGTGCGCCGCGCGGTAAGCGACTCCGCCACGAGACTCGCGCCGTCTCTTTCGAGGCAGTCGAAGAGGATGAGGCTCGCGGGCCGGGCTCCAGCCTCCCCCCGCTTCTGGAGCAGCGAGAACTCCGGCACGCCTCCCTTGCCGAGAACGACGAGCTCACCGTCCACGACGAAGTCGCCCCCGGGAAGGGACGCGAGCGCCGCGGCGATGCCGGGCTCGCCCTTCGTCAGGTCCACGCCGTTCCTCGACGAGAGGGTCACGCGGCCGCCGGCGCGGCGGGCCAGGACGCGCCAGCCGTCGTACTTCGGTTCGAAGACCCAGCCCGCGCGCGTGAACGCCGCGTCCACGCGCGTCGCGAGCATCGGCCGGCGGATCGTCACGGAGCCGGCGGTTCCTTCGGGAGGCGGGCGAGCGCTTCCTTCAGGGACGGCTCGAAAGCGCTCTTTTCGTAGTGGCTCTCGCCGAACCGCCACACGGTGCGACCGGCGCCGTCGAGAAGGAGCATGGCGGGCGGACGCGCGGCCCCCGACGAGCCGAGGGCGTAACGGTCCTTGAAGACGACATCCTCGTCCGCGAGAAAGCGATGCGTGAGCACGACGCCTCGATCCTTCTTCACCGAGATCAGACCCTTCCGGATGGCCGACGGCCCGTCCGGGGAGATGGCGACGACGGGAATTCCCGCGAGATCGCCCTCCTTCAGCTTCTCGAGCCGCACGAGCTGCTCCACGCAGTACGCGCACCAGAAGCCGCGGAAGAAGAAGACGACGGCCGTGGCACCACGCAGATCGGAGGCCGAGACCGTCTTCCCGCCCGCATCGGGGAGCGAGAATGCGAGCGGAGGGTCGCTCTGCGTTTCCGCCGTGGAGGGTGCGCCGCGAAGGGCCGCCAGCGCGAGAATCGCGGCGGCGGCGAGGCTCTTCAGCGGTCCCGCGAAGGAGCGGCCGCCGCCGCCGTCCGCATCTCCCAGAATGGCTCGAACGTTTCGAGACTCGTCGGCGCGAGGCCGGCCGCGCCCGTCAGGTTCTCGCTGTCGATCGTGAAGCTCACGTAGCACAGGCACATTTCGTCGCTCGTGTTCTCGCCCCACGTCACGTCCTTCGGCGGCTTGTTCGGATTGTTCGAATTGTCCGCGGAGTTGTCGTACGAGGCCTGAACGTCCATCCGTGAGAACGGGCTGACCTTCACCGGCGTCACGAAGGCGTAGAAGCCCTGCCAGCGGAAATCCCAGTCCGGGACGTTCACGAGGCAGGCCGCGGTTCCGCCCGGCGGCGTCAGCGTGACGCTCATGGTGCGGCCGAGAAGGTGCATGTGAGGCGCGATGTTCCGAAGCGTCACGTCGTAAGGGATCGCCGCGAAGGACGCCGACACGGGAATGTTCGCCTGTCCCGCGGGGAGGCGGAACGTCTGGTTCACGAGGGGCAGCGTCAGGAGGCGCTTCTGCACGGGCCCCTTCGCGAAGTGGAGCGCGACGTGCGTCTGGTCGGGCGCGACTCCCCCGGTGCGCGCGCTGTAATGGACCTGCATGACGAGCGTGGCGTTCTTCGGCAGGTCGATGCCGATGCCGTCCGAAAGGAGCGCGGGCCGATAGCCGGGCACCCAGGCTCCGAGGGGAGACACCGCGTTGAATCCGGGGCCGCCGAAGCACGGATAGCCCGGCTGGCCGTCCTTGCCGTCGAGCGCGGCGGTCGCGCCCGTCGTGTCGGCAAAGAGGAGGACGTGATGAACCATCGAGCGGTTCCCGGGCGCCACCTCGATCCCCGACAGGTAGCGCTGTCCGTTGAGGCCCGTCGGGAGGCGAAAGCAGCGATAGACGTCGCCGGTCGCGAAGTCGGGCTGGAACGGCTGCGTCATGCCGAGCTGGAGGTCGGGCGCGCCGAGCTTCCAGCCGTCGTCGAAGGCCAGCGGAGCGGGAGCACGCGTCGCATCGCCTTCCGGCGAGCCGTGGCGCAGCCACTCGAGAAATACGGCGACGTCACCGTCCGAGAGCCGCGGGTTTCCCTGGAGCGCCGCCCCGCACTGGGAGTCGGGCTTCCAGGGAGGCATCGTGCGATTGCCCGTGACGATCTGCATCTTGACCCGGTGCTCGTACGCGTCCGCATACGACACGAGAGGAAACGGCGCGATCCCGCCCTCGTGATGGCAGGTCTGGCAATTCTTCTGGAGGACGCGCTCCACCTGCTCGTGGAACGTGACGCGGGAAACCGGACCGGGAAGCCCGGCGGTCGCGGGTACGGGCGCGATCGCGTGGGCCGCGGCGAGCTCCACGGCCCGCCCGGACGGAGCAGAGGCCACGGCAACAAATAGCGCGGCCGCCAACAGGTTCTTCCTCATTCGCAAGAAATTCTATCGCTTCCCGTGCGACACCGTCTCAGGAAACAAGAGGCCCCTCATCCGAACAGCCGATCGATCGGCGCGTAAACGCCGTCCTTCGCGTACGGGACGTACTCGAAGCCGCGGCCAAGGGGGTCGTCGTGGCGCTCGATCGTCCAGTCGATGCCGAGCGCAGAGTAGACCGTGCAGGCGATGTCCTCGGCGCGCAGATCGGTCCTACCCGAGACGCCCGAGTCCGTGACGGTGCCGCCCGTGGCGTCGGTCGCACCGATGACCTGGCCTCCCTTCACGCCGCCCCCCGCGAAGAGGGCGCTGTTGATCGCGAAGTGGTCACGCCCCGCCTGACCGTTGAGCGCCCCGACCGTCCGCCCGAACTCCCCCGCCACGACGACCAGCGTCTCGTCGAACAGAGTCTTGCCCGGCGTCTTTCCGGGCGCGGCCTTGAGGTCGGCGATCAGGCTCGCGAGCGCCGGGTCGAGCTGGCCCATCTGCGTGTAGAGGTTCGTCGGCGCCGTCTTCGTGTAGATGGCGCTGTGCATGTCCCAGCCGCCGAGCGACACCATGACGAAGCGCGCGCCGCGCGCCCCCGCGAGGACCTGCTTCGCCACGAGGCACGAGTTCCCGAAGGACGAGTTGCCGTAGCGCAGCGCGTCCGCGTCCGAATACTTGAAGAGGTCGTTCACGGCCGGAGTGTCGATGAGGACCTTGGCCTGGTTGTAGAAGTTCACCGCATCCGCGGCGTCCTTGCCGAGCGGCTGGCCGGTCCGGAGCGTGGCATCGAGCTGCTGAAGGTCGTTCCAGCGGGTTTGAAGGCGCGCGGTACCGTCCGGATGCGTGAGGCTCGGGAGGCCGGTCGTCGTCGGCTGCACGACGAAGGGCGAGTACGTGGACGGGAAGTAGCCGGCGCCCGAGAGGCCCGCCTGCGTGTTGAGAGACAGAAAAGCCGGCAGGACGTCGTTCGGGCCCCGCTGCGGGTCGAGCTCGAGAGCGGCGATCGATCCCATGTTCGGCGCCTCCGAGCCCGTCGCGCCTGTCGGATTGCGCGCGATCTGGAGCCAGGTCTGGCCGAGGCCGTGAACGAGCGCCGAGGCCTTCACGGATCTCAGGATCGCGATGTCCGAGAGGTGCGCGGAGACGTTCGGGAGGAGCCCCGCCGGGAAACGCAGGCCGCCGCCGAAGCTCGCGGGCGCGAAGTCGGGCGGCGTCCAGGCCCCTTCCTTGAGGTCCCACGTGTCGACCTGGCTCGGAGCGCCCGGGAGAAAAACGAAGATGACGTTGCGCGCGGAGGCGCGGGGCGTGACCTGCGCCGTCGTTGCCGCCCACGCGGAAACCGGGGTGCTCAGAAACCACGAGGCCACGAGCCCGCCCGCTCCTACCTGCAGGAAGCCCCGCCGCGAGAGCTCCAGACCGTTGTAGGGCGTATGACCCGATGCGGGAAGGCTCGGAAGAAGCGTTTTCATGGCGGCCTCAGTAGTTGTAGGAGAAGTCGATCTTGTTGAGAAGCGCGAACTGGAGGTCTTCGACGATCTGCGCTTTCGTCTCGCCGGGCGTCGACGAGAAGAGGCCGACTCCCGTCGCAAGCTCCGCCGCGGACGGGTTCCGGGAAAGTGTGGAGAGATACAGCGAGGCCACGATCTCCGCCGGCGCACCGTTCTGTGCGACGAGCTTCTGGACGGCGGACCCCGACGCCGTCGACTTGATGCGGCTCGTGATCGTGGTGTCGTTCAGCATGAGAAGTCCCTGCGAGATCGAGAACTCGTTCGAGCGCGCGTCCCCGTCCCGGTCGCCCCGGAGGAACGCGTTCAGAAAGTTTCCGATCGTCGTGCGCCCGCTCGGCTCCGAAACGTCCGGCAGCTGCATCGCGTACGACACGCTCGGCACGCCGCCGCTCACGGGGATGCTGGCGCCGATGCCCGTCGCGCGCGTGATCGCGTCGAACAGCGTCTCGGCGGGGAGGCGGCGCGCGAAGTGGCGCGCGAAGTACGGCGTGTTCGCCTCGCTCCACGGGCCCGGGTAGGAGGATGAAAGCTGATAGGCGCCGGACTTCGCCATGACGCCGAGGATGTATCGCAGGTCGTAACCATGGGCGGCGTAGTCCGCGGCGAGTCGCGTCAGAAGGTTCGGATGCGTCGGCTGGATCGTCCAGGTGCCGGGCGGAGGGCTGGCGAGATCCTGGCGGAGCGGATCGAACGCGTCCGCCGGCTCGACGATGCCGAGCGCGAACATCTCCTTCCAGAGATAGTTCACGGCGGCCCGCGCGAACTGCGGGTCCGTCGTCACGAGGCGCCCGAGCGCTTGCCGGAAGCCCTCTCCGCCGGCCGGCGCCCCACCCGCGGGATTCAGCGGCGTCTTGAGGTAGGCCGGGTTCACGGACGTCATCCCCGCGGGAGTCGTCGTGTAATACGCGCTCGTGCGATCCGTCTTGTTGCCCGTCGTCGTGTTCAGGAGATAGTTGCCGCTCGCGCGCTCGCCCACCGTGTAGTAATAATCGGCGCCGGTCGTGCCGGAACGAGGCGACGTCACGCGGGAATAGAACGCCGACATCCCCCAGAAGTCCTGACGCTTGACCGTAGAGCCCCAGAGGTTGATCGAGTCGAGGTGTCCGCCTCCGTTGTGGCAGGAGGTGCAGAAGACGGCGTTCGTTCCAAGGAAGACCGTGGCCGTCGAGGCCGCGAGGTTGTCGAACGAGTCCTGGATCGGGCCGTTCGACTGGAGCTGGCGCACGACGTAGTTCGCCTGCCCGACAGTCGTGTTGAGACCCGCCGCGCCGATGATCTCTCTTGCCATGACGTCCCACGGCTTGTGCGAGCGCACGGCGTCCTGGAAATACGCGTGAAACGCGTTGCGGCCCTGAGAGTAGAGCCGGCCGCTCGACGCAACCGCCGTGTTCTGGAACAGTTCGTCGTAATAGAAGGTCCATCGGTCGACGAATGCGTCTGACGCGAGAAGCGTGTCGACCATGCGGCTGCGCTTGTCGGCCGAAGGGTCAGCGAGGAACGCCCCCACGGTCGCCGCGTCGGGAATGCGGCCTGTCAGGTCGAGCGTGGCGCGGCGGAGGAACTCGGCGTCCGAGGACGGCGCGGCGGGCGTCACCTTCGCGGCGTCCATCGCCCCGAAGATCTCCTCGTCGACGTAATTCACGAAGACGCGGCGGACGTGGGTGACGACCCCCGTGAGCTCCGCTGAGGAGGCTCCGCCCGCGGGGTGCGACACGGCAAACGCGCGTGTGACGCGGGACACGCTCGCGCGCCGCTCCCTCCCGTCGGGATCGGCGTGGGAAGCCGTTAACGGGCAATCGGAGCCGGCGAAGCCTCTTCCGGGCAGAATGGCCGCCAGGAACGCGAGGACTGCCAGGAATCGGCGACGGGTCGGTTTCATGCTCGAACCCTCCGGAGATGAGAATCGGACGCAATGGAACGGCGAAAAGATTACTTGGGGCCAGGAATCCGCGGCCCCGGGCCGGAGGCCGCACGGATCGGCTCCGAAGTTGCTACCCTACGCAGGAGTCCGCCGATCGGGCACGAACGCATGAACCTTGAACGTCTTCGCCTGCGCTTCTTCGAGGGTCTGACCCGCTACCGATGGCAGGAAACCGTCGGGCGCGGCGGCATGGGAATCGTCTTCAAGGCGCAGGATCTGGACCTCGACGACGTCGTCGCCATCAAGGTTCTCTCACCCGACTGGGAGACCGACGACCAGCAGCTTCTGCAGCGGTTCAAGCGCGAGATCAACCTCAACCGCAAGATCAAGCACCCGAACGTCGCGCGCATTCACGACTTCGGGATGAGCAACGACTTCCCCTACATCACGATGGAGTACGTGCCGGGTCACGACCTGCGCACGGTCATCCAGCTCGAGGGGAAGCTCCCGCAGGGGCGCGCGATCTCGATTCTCCGGCAGATCGCCCTCGGGACCGAAGCGGCGCACAAGCTCGGCATCATCCATCGCGATCTCAAGTCGCAGAACGTGATGCTCGAGGAGAACGGGGCCGTCGCCATTCTCGACTTCGGCCTCGCGCGCGGGAAGACGAACGAGCAGCTGACGCTCGACAGCGTCATGGTCGGAACGCCGCATTACATGTCGCCGGAGCAGGCTCTCGGGAGGCCCACGGACGCGCGCAGCGACGTCTACTCGATCGGCGTCATGGCGTACGAGCTCCTGACCGGCAAGGTGCCCTACGACGGCGAGTCGCCGCTCGTGATCGCGATGAAGCACGTTTCGGAACCGCCGCCCGACGACCTGCGCCACGAGACGGGCGTCTCTTCCGAGCTCATCGCGATCGTCTACAAGGCGCTCGCGAAGGAACCCGCCTCGCGTTTCGCCTCGGCGGCCGATCTCGAGGCCGAGCTCGCCATGCTCCGCCCTTTCGAGTCCGGGCAGGTGCCGGCGGCTGCGGGGCCGCACGTGAGCGTTCAGGCGCAGACCGCCATGCCACCGAGCACGCCGGGCGCTCCCCTCGAGGCGCCCGCGAGCCGCGGAACGCATCCCGAGCTCGGAGCGATGGCGACGCCCGCGATCCCACCGAGCGCTCTCCCCGTCGGCGCGAGCGCGCCGCCCGCCGCCGAGATCAAGAACCGTCCGCCCGTCGTTCTCGTCGTCGACGGCGACGCAAAGGAGCGCAAGCGCCTCGCCGATGTCCTCGGACGGCACGGCTGCCGCGCGTTCGAGGCCAAGGACGGGCCCGAGGCTCTCTCGCGGCTGCTGCAGGACACGGTCGACCTCGTCCTCATGGACGTGGCGCTTCCGGGCATGGACGGTTTCGACGTCACGCGCGTGATCAAGGCCCAGGCCTCGTCGAACGCGCTGCCCGTCGTCCTCACCTCGGCTCGCCTCGACCGCAGTCATTTCGCGTTCGCGATCCAGACGGGCGCGACCGACGTCCTCGCGAAGCCGCTCAATTCCGAGGCCGTCGTCGGCAGGCTCTGGCACATCTTCACGCACCACGGTTTCCAGCCGCCCGCGGGCAACGAGCCCGTCCTCGCCGCGATGAAAAAGACGCTCCCCTCGGCCATGACGCCGCCTTCTGCGCCCGGGAAGAGCGGGATCATTCGCTGATCAGCTGATCAGCTGATCAAAAGAGAGGCTTGAGGTCGGAGAGCCGCGTCACGAAGACGACGGGCTCGGGCGCGCCCTTGCCGTGGCGGTCGAACAGGATCGGAAACCAGCCCGCGGCTTTCGCGCCCACGACGTCCGTCGCGAAGGAGTCCCCGACGTAGAGACGGCGGCGCTCGCCTCCGCCCGCGGCCGTCGCCGCCGCGTCGAAGATGATGCGTGACGGCTTCATCGCGCCGACGTCCTCGGAGAGAATCACGTGGCGCGCCCATCGGTCGAGGCCGAACCTCTCGATCTTGGCCCGCTGCGTCTCGCGGAACCCGTTCGACAGGATCCCGACGACTCCCACTTGCGAAGCGTGCTCCAGCGCGTCCTCGGCGCCCTCGATGAGGCGCCAGTTGCGGCTGTATGCGTCCCAGTACGAAGCTCCCACGGCGACGCCGTGCGCGGCGTCGAGGCCCAGGTCGGCGAGCGGCAACGCGAAGCGGCGCGCCGTGAGCGTCGGGCGGTCGATCGTCCCGATCCCGTACTCGTGCCAGAGGCGCAGGTTGTTCCGGCGATAGGCGGCAAGCCAGTCGGAAAACGCGATTCCACCGAAGAGCGCGCCGTGCGCCGCATGCGTCTCGCGCTGCGCGCCCTCCTCGGCCGCGTGATGGTCGACGAGGGTGTCGTCGAGGTCGAAAAAGAAGAGTGGCTTCAAAAAGGGCCGCGGCTTCAAACCCCGGCCGGGTGCCACGTCGTCTTGATCTCGAGGAACGGCTCGAGCGCGGCGAGACCTTCGGACTTTGCCGGAAGGAACCAGTCCGAGGCGGAGACGGCCTTCGGGCGGGAGATCCGGCGCACGCGGTCCGCCGCCTCGGTTTCGACGAGCGCCCCCAGCTTCGCGTCTCCGGAGCCCTCGTCGATCGCGTCCACGTCGCGGTGCGTCGCGAGCGCCGGCACGAGCTCGCTCTTCTTTCCGGAGAGGATGTTCACGACGCCGGAGGGAACGTCGCTCGTGCCCACCACCTCTCCGAAGAGGAGCGCCGGAATCGGCGTCTTCTCCGGGCCGATCACGACGACCGTGTTCCCGGAGACCATGGCGGCCGCGACGCGGGACACGAGCGGCAGCAGCGACGGCGATTCGGGGGAGATCACGCCGACGACTCCCGTCGGTTCGGGTGCCGAGAAATTAAAGTAGGGCGCGGCCACCGGGTTCACCGTGCCGAGCACCGCACCGAGCTTGTCGGCCCAGCCCGCGAAGTGGACGAGCCGGTCGACGGCTGTCGCGACCTCGCGCCTGGCCGGCGCCGCCCCGGCGCCCGTGGACCGCCGGATCGCGTCGACGAACTCCGCCGACCGCTCCTCCAGCATTTCGGCGGCGCGATAGAGGATCTGACCCCGGTTGTAGGCCGTCCGTCCCGCCCAGAGAGCGAATGCGCCGCGCGCCGCCTTCACGGCGTCGCGCACGTCCTTGCGCGATCCCAGGGGAACGTGCGCGAGAAAGGCGCCGCGCTCCCCCGTCGCGGGGTACGCGCGCCCGGACTCCGTGCGCACGAACGCGCCGCCGACGAGGAGCTTGTACGTTTTCCGGACTTCGAGTCTCTTCACGATCCGATTCTACGGCTGGACGCCCGGCAGATGGATCGAACCGTATGTGGCGAGGGCGAGGATGGCCGCGCTGACGACCGCCGTCAGCCAGGTGACGCGGTCTTTCGTGGCGAAGAGGACCGGGTCTTCGTCCATCTCGCCCCGGTTGACGAGGATCCAGATCCGGCTGATCCAGTAGAGAAAGACGGGCACGATCATCCACAGCCACGCCGGGCTTGCATAGAGGCGTCTCACGGTGTCGCTCTGCAGGTAAAGCGCGAGGACGATGGCGGCCAGATAACCGCTCGTGATGCCGCAGGACTGCACAGTGAGGTGATCCCACGTGAAATACGCCCGGCCCGGAGCCTCCATCATCTCGGACTTCTTGAGCCGCACCAGCTCGGAGGCCCTCTTGCAAAACGCGAGACTCAGGAACGTGAACACCGAAAAGGCGAGAAACCACGGCGAGAGAAGGAGGCCCGTCGCGGCGCCGCCGAGGAGGACGCGGAGCGTGTAGAGAAGCGACAGCGTGAAGACGTCGACGAGCACGCGGCGCTTCAGAAAGAGGGAATACGCCGTCGTCACGACGAGATAGACGCCGATGAGCTTCACGGCATCCGCCGGAAGCCTCAGGGAGATCGCGAGGCCCGCCGCCATCAGGAGGAGAGACAGGACGATCGCCGCGGGAATCGCCAGGGTCCCGCTCGCGAGGGGCCGGCGCCACTTCTCGGGATGCCGGCGGTCGGAATCCAGATCGAAGAGATCGTTGAGAAGATAGATGCTGGACGCGCAAAGCGAGATCGCAACGAACGCCAGCGCGCCGGCCGCGAGGATCCCCGCGTCCTGCAGCTTGTGCGCCGTGACGATCGGAATGAAGACGAGGAGGTTCTTGACCCACTGGCGCGCGCGGACGGCGGCGACGATCGTCTTCAGCTTCAGCGAAGGCCGCGGGAAGAGGTCGGCGAGATTTCCGTCCCGGCGGAGGCCCGACTCGACCGCCGGCGGGGCATTCACGGCGATCGCCCGTCGCGCCTTCTTCCAGACGGGCCTGTCCGCCGGCCCGTTGCCGGCGTAGTCGAATCCCCGCTCGCCGAACCGCTCGACGAGCGCCCGAGCCTTGGCCACGCCGCCGAGGTTCGTCGTGCCGTCGCTCCCCATGACCTCGTCGAAGATCTCGAGGTGCGCCGCCACTCTCTCCGCCCAGATGCGGTCCGATGCCGTCACGAGGACGAGACGCCGCCCCTTGGCCTTCTCCCTCCGAAGGAATTCCAGGAGACGCAATTCGTAGGGAAGCGTCGACGGCTCGAAGGCGACGCTCTTCGCGAGCTCCCTCTTGAAGCCCGCCTTGCCCTTCGAGAGCCAGAGCGAGGCCTGGAGGAGAGGCCCGAATCCCTCTTTCGCGAGGCCCGCGAGACCCTCGAAAAGGAGATCGCTCCGAATCAACGTCCCGTCGAGATCGACACAGAGTGGAACGCCGGCTCTCGAAGCGTCCGCTCTCTCCAGACCCTCTGTCGTGCCGATCAAGAAAACATTCTAAGCCCGGACCATGTTGGCCACGGCGGCCGTGAACCTACGAGCGATCAGCGTCTGCCGCGCCAGTAAAAGCCGCCGCCGCCCAAGAGAAGTACCACGACCACGATGATAAGGATAGTTTCCATAGGGTCCCCCTCCGGGAACTGGAGCACGAGACGTGCCAAGGTGGAGAAGCGAAAGTTCGTCGATTGTTCCCGCGGAATGCATGAAAAACGCGGTGCGCACCGAAATCTCTTCGAGGACCCGCGGAACGTCTTACATCGGGCGTTCACCCGGCACGCGTTTCCGGCGCTAGACTTCCCGCTCTGGCCATCGCAACGGGAACCCGGCTCGGCCCTTATGAGGTGATCTCTGCCCTCGGCGCGGGCGGGATGGGAGAGGTCTACCGGGCGAAAGACCCGCGCCTCGCGAGAGAGGTCGCGATCAAGGTACTGCCGGAAGAATTCTTTGAAGGTGAAGAGAGAAGGCAGCGGTTCGAGAGGGAAGCTCGCCTCCTTGCGAGCCTCAATCATCCGGGAATTGCCGCCATCTATTCCTTCGAAGAAATCCCCTCTTTGCCTTCCTCCTCCGCGGCCCGTCACATCCTCGTCATGGAGCTGCTCGAGGGCGAGACGCTGCGTCAGGCGATCGCCGCAGGGAAGCTCCCGCTCCGCAAGGCGGTCGACTGGTCGATCCAGATCGCGCGCGGACTCTCGGCCGCTCACGAAAAGGGCATCGTGCACCGCGACCTGAAGCCCGAAAACCTCTTCGTCACGAAGGACGGGCGCATCAAGATCCTCGACTTCGGTCTCGCGAAGCTCACGGAAGATTCGGCCGCGAGCTCCGGCTCGAACCTGCCGACCGCGGCGCGCGGCACGGAGCCGGGCATGGTCCTCGGGACGATGGGTTACATGGCCCCCGAGCAGGTGCGGGGCCGGCCCGCCGACCAACGCAGCGACCTCTTCGCGTTCGGCGCCGTCCTTTACGAGATGCTCTCGGGGAAGAAGGCATTCGGGGGAGATTCCAGCGCGGACGTCATCACGGCGATCCTCCGCGAGGAACCCGCCGACCTCTCCGTCACGAACCAGAGCGTCCCGCCCGGCCTCGAGCGCATCGTGCGCCGCTGCCTCGAGAAGAGCCCCGAGCAGCGCTTCCAGTCCGCGGGCGACCTCGCATTCGCGCTCGAGAGCCTCTCGGCGGACTCCGCCGCGCGCGCCGCCGTCGCGCCGGGCGTCGCACCCTCGCGCCTCGTGAAGCGGCGCGCGCTCCTGGCCGCGGCCGCAACCGCGCTCCTCGTCGCAGGATTCTTCGCGGGGCGGCACGGCCGCACGTCCGCGCCGCCGCCGACCCTGCTCTTCGAGCGGCTCTCGTCGGATCCCGGCATCGAGCGGTCGCCGGCTCTCTCGCCCGACGGCGAGACCGTCGCCTACATGAAGGCCGTCTCGGGGCGCCGGCACGTCATCGTCCAGCGCGTCGGCAGCGACAAGCCCATCGACCTCTCGGCGGATTCCCCGGAGGACGACCGGTTCGACCCCGTCTACTCGCCGGACGGCTCGCTCATCGCGTTCCGTTCGGGCAAGGACGGCGGCGGCATCTTCGTCATGGGCCCGCTCGGCGAGTCCGTGCGCCGCGTGACGGACACGGGCTACGGCCCCGACTTCACGCCCGACGGCAAGGAGATCGTCTACGCGGAGGAGGCTGCGCTGTCACCGCTCGCGCGCGGCACGCGCGCGAAGATCTGGGCCGTCGAGGTCGCAACCGGGAAGAAGCGGATGCTTTATGGCCCGGACGCGGTCGAGCCCGCCGTTTCCCCGCACGGGAAGCGCGTCGCGTTCTGGGGCCTCGTCGGCGATACGGCGCAGCGCGACATCTGGACGGTGCCGCTCGCGGGCCTCAAGGAGGGCGAGAAGCCCGTCCCGGTGACGAACGACACCGCGGTGGACTTCAGCCCGTTCTGGTCCGCCGACGGGGCGTTCCTCTACTTCGGGAGCGACCGCGGCGGAAGTTTCAATCTCTGGCGCGTCCCTATAGACGAGGCTACGGGCGCCACGCGGGGCGCGCCCGAGCCCGTGACGGTGCCGATCACGTGGGCCGGGACCTTCCCCGGCTCGTTCCGCGGGTCGCGGAACGGGAAGCGGATCGCCTTCACCTCTCCCGCCGAACTCATGACGATCGAGAAGCTCGCGCTCGATCCCGGCACGCTCAATCCCATCGGGCCGCCGGTCGTCCTCAGGCGAAGCTCCACCGCCTTCGAGGACCTCGAGATCTCACCTGACGGAACCACGCTCGCGACGCGCACGGTGGGACGACTCGAGGACCTCTGCCTCGTCTCCACGGATGGCCAGAAGCTCCGCCGGCTCACCCACGACGAGTTCCGAAACCGCGGGCCAGCCTTCACGGCGGACGGCAAGCGTCTCGCCTTCTACTCGAACCGGGACGGGGACTACGGCGGCTACTCGATCGCGGTCGACGGCAGCGGCCTCTCTCGGCTCACGCCGCCGAAGTCCATGTTCTACCTCTACCCCGCTCTTTCCCCGGACGGGCGTTTCTTCGCCGCGGCCTCGTTCGACGCGCGCGTGGCGGTGTTTCCGCTCGTCACGGGTACCGGCGGCTCTCTCTCGGTGAGCGCTCCGGTCGCCGATCTCGAGTCGCGCTGGGCCTGGAGCTGGTCGTTCGACGGCGCGCGCCTTCTCGCCGCGGGTCCCGGAGGCGAGCTGGCCCTCGAGGCGCGCCTCTGCACGCCCTCGAAAAATGCATGCGAAGGACTCGGCGTCCGTGCGTACGTCGCCAGGTTTGCGCCGGACGGGCGACGTGCCGTCCTGACGACGCCCGACGGCATCCGCGTCCTCGACCTCGCGGCCCGCCAGTCGCGTCTCGTCCTCCCGGCGGCGGAAGGCACGGTCCAGCGCATTGCGCTCTCGCGCGACGGACGCTCCCTCTACTTCCTCCGAAACGTGACCGAGAGCGACATCTGGGTGGGCACATTCAGGTGACGCTGGCCTCAGGCACGCGCGTCGGACCTTACGAAATCCTCTCCGCGCTCGGTGCGGGCGGGATGGGAGAGGTGTATCGGGCGAAAGACCCGCGCCTCGCGAGAGAGGTCGCGATCAAGGTACTGCCGGAAGAGTTCTTCGAAGGGGAAGAGAGAAGAACGCGATTCGAGAGGGAAGCACGATTACTCGCAGCGCTCAATCATCCCGGAATCGCCGCGATCTATTCCTTCGAAGAAAGTGGGGGGAGACACCTCCTCGTCATGGAGCTGGTCGAAGGTGAAGACCTTGCGCAGAAAATCTCTTCCGGCCCTCTTCCACTCGAAGAATCCCTCTTCCTGGCCCGTCAGATCGCCGAGGCGCTGGAGGCGGCGCACGAGAAGGGCATCGTCCACCGCGACCTCAAGCCCGCGAACGTCAGGGTGACGCACGAGGGCCGGGTGAAGCTCCTCGACTTCGGCCTCGCGAAGATCTTCGAGAACGAGGCGGGCGCCTCCTCCCCCTCGATCTCGTATTCGCCGACGCTGACGGCTCGGGGCACCGCGGCGGGAATGATCCTCGGGACGGCGGCGTACATGTCGCCCGAGCAGGCACGGGGAAAGCCGGTCGACAAGCGCACGGACGTCTGGGCGTTCGGATGCGTCCTCTTCGAGATGCTGACGGGAAAGAAAGCATTCGAAGGCGAGACGGTCAGCGACACGCTCGCGGCGATTCTCCGGGGCGAGCCGGACTGGGCGGCGCTGCCGGAGCAAACGCCCACCGCCGTAAGAAAGATTCTTAGAAGGTGTCTGGTGCGGGACGCCAAGCAGCGCCTCCACGACATCGCAGATGCAAGGCTCGAGCTGGAAGAATCGAGCGCCGCCCTCTCGTCGAGCTCCTCCGGCCCATTGCCTTTCGAAGAAAATCCCGCGTCGCCAAGCCCCACTGTAAGTCGCAAGAATCTCCTCTCCCTCTTTCTCCCCTGGGCGATCGCGGCCGCGTGCGCGGCCGCGGCGGGGGCCCTCGCGATGCGCGCTCGCGCCCCGCGCGCGCCCGTCGTCCAGTTCGAGGTGCGCGTCCCCGAGGGGGCGTCGTTCGGCAGCTCGGTGGCGCTCTCGCCCGACGGCCGGCGGCTTGCGTTCGTCGCAACCGACGAGAAGGACATCGAGCGGCTCTACGTGCGCTCGTTCGATTCCGTCGCCGTCCAGCTCCTGCCCGGAACGGAAGGCGCGCGTTTTCCCTTCTGGTCGCCGGACGGCACCGCCATCGCATACTTCACGGGCGACCGTCTTGCGCGCATCAGCGTGGCTGGTGGCCCGCCCCAGACGATCTGCCCGATCACCGACGGGCGGGGCGGCACGTGGCTCCCCCGGGGCGTCATCGTCTTCGCGCCCGGAACCCGCTTGCCGCTCCATCGCGTGAGCGCCTCGGGCGGGGTCCCGGCACCCGTGACGAAGTTCGGTCCGAAGGACTACACGCACCGCTGGCCGAAGATCCTGCCCGACGGGAACCATTTTCTCTACCTCTGCTTAAGCGACGACCCGGCCCGCCTCGGCACGCGCGTGGCTTCTCTCGACTCGGGAGACGACGCCTTCGTCGTCTCGACCCGCGGGAAGGCGGAGTACGACGCGGGCCGCCTCCTCTACGTCCGCGAGAGTGCGCTCTATGCGCAGCCGTTCGACGCGGGACGGCGCAAATTGTCCGGCGAGCCCGGACTCGTCATCGACGGAATCGCCGTCGAGGGCGAGAGCGGGTGGACGGGCCTTGCGGCCTTCTCTGCGGCGGCCGACGGCGCCCTCGTCTACAGGCGTCGTGCGAACCCCCGCCAGAAACTTACCTGGTTCGACCGTTCAGGCAAGCCGCTCGGAACCGTCGGGGACGCCGCCATCCTGTCGGAACCGTTCTGGTTCGCGGGCGGGCAACGCCTCGGCATCACCGTGGCGGACCCGCGGACCGAACTTCAGGACCTCTGGCAGGTCGACCTGACGCGCGGCACGTGGACGCGGCTCACGTTCGGGCCCAAGGCCAACAACACCGGGATGGCGTCGCCGGACGGAAAGAACCTCTATTTCTCATCGAACCGCGCGAGCCGAATGGGCCTCTTCCGCCGGCCCCTCGACGGAACGGGAGGGGACGAATCGCTCCTCGCCACGACCCTCGACAACTACGGCGACTTCATTTCCCCGGACGGGGCGTGGCTGGTCTTCGAGACGATGAGCAGTGTCGGCCGCCCCGAGCTCTGGAGGCTTCCGCTCTCGGGCGAACGGAAGGCTCAGCTTCTCCTGGCCGTGCCTCAGGCGGCGGCCGCTCATGCCTCTTCGTCGCCGGACGGGAAGTTCTTCGCTTACTCCTCGGACGAGACGGGCCGCGCGGAGGTCTATGTGCAGAGGTTTCCGCCTTCGGGGGGGAAGTGGCAGATCTCGAAAGACGGCGGCGACCAGGCTCTCTGGCGCGCGGACGGGAAAGAGCTTTATTTCCTCTCGAACGACCGCAAGCTCATGTCCGTCGAGCTGTCCCTGGGGGGCGAAGACGCGCAGGTGGGAGCGCCGAAGTCACTCTTTCCGATCCGCGTGCCCGCCAACGGGATCTCCGACAACCGGTCCCAGTACATCCCGGCCCCGGACGGAAATCGTTTTCTGGTGCTCGCGACCGCCGACGAACGGCAGGAACAGCCGGCCGTGGTGGTCCTGAACTGGCCGGCAACGGGAGAGCATCTGAAGTGACGCACTGGTTCATACGGCCCATGGCCACCCGGTAGGGGCAGGCCTAACGTCGGGGCGGAGGACCTCGATGTTTCAGCAATTCGACGAGGCGGCCGGGTACGTCCGCCAGCACGGCGTCACGATGGTCGACCTGAAGTTCTGCGACCTCGCGGGCCGCTGGCGGCACGTGACGCTTCCCGCCGAGCGATTCACGCCCGAGCTGATGGAAGACGGCGTCGGGTTTGACGGCTCGTCCGTGGGCCTCAGGTCCGTCAAGTCCGGCGACCTCGTCCTCGTGCCTGACCTCGCGACGGCCTTCCTCGATCCGTTTCCCGAGGAGAAGACGCTCAGCTTTCTCTGCCGGATCCTCGAGGCAGACGACCGGTCGCCGGTCCTCTTCGACCCGCGGACGATCGCGACGCGCGCCGAGGAGCGGCTCCGCGCGAGCGGCGTCGGGACCCGCAGCCTCTGGGGGCCGGAGTTCGAGTTCTACCTCTTCGACGGCGTCGCCTACGAGAACGGTGTCAACGTGGCGAGCTACCGCGTCGAGTCCTCCGAGGCCGACTGGCGGAGCCACGAGCTGGGCTCCGGGTTCACGATCCCGCGGCACGGCGGCTATCACGCGCTGCCGCCGCAGGACCACCTCGACGACGCGCGGACGAAGATCTCGCGCATCCTCGAATCCGTGGGCGTCCCCGTGAAGTACCACCACCACGAGGTGGGCGGCCCCGGTCAGTGCGAGATCGAGATCCCGCTCCTGGGGCTCCTCGACGCCTGCGACGCGGTGCTCATGGTCAAGTACGTCGTCCGGCGCGCGGCGAAGAAGATGGGGCTCACGGCCACGTTCATGCCGAAGCCGCTCTATGGCGAGGCGGGGAGCGGGATGCATTGCCACCAGCTCGTCCTCGACGGGGAGCGGAACGTCTACTTCGACTCCGCGGGTTACGGCTGCGTGAGCGAAACCGGGCGTTTCGCGATCGGCGGTCTCCTCCACCACGGCGCGGCCGTCATGGCGCTCACGAACCCCTCGACGAACTCGTACCGCAGGCTCGTCCCGGGCTTCGAGGCGCCGGTCACGGCGATCTACTCGCTCGGGAACCGGAGCGCGGCGATCCGGATCCCGAAGTACGCGAACCGCCCCGAGAGCGCGCGCTTCGAGTTCCGCCCGCCGGACGCCACGTGCAATCCGTATCTCGCGATGGCCGCGCAGCTCCTCGCCGGGCTCGACGGCATCGAGAAGAAGATGGACCCGACCGCGCTCGGCTTCGGGCCGGTCGACGGCGACGTCGCGGCGCTTCCCCCCGAGCGAAGGGCGAAGATCCGCGCGCTACCGACGGCGCTCGACGAGTCGCTCGACGCGCTCGAAAAGGACCACGACTTCCTCACGAAGGACGGCGTCTTCCCGGTGGACCTGATCCCTCGCTGGGTCCAGAAGAAGCGGGAGGAGGACCGCGAAGTCCGCAACCGCCCGCACCCCTACGAGATCGAGCTCTACTACGACCTCTGAAGGGCGGGAGCGCGGCTACTCCGCTTCGAGGTACGCCGCGAGCCCGTGCCGCCCGCCTTCGCGGCCGAAGCCGGACTCCTTGTAGCCGCCGAACGGCGAAGTCGGGTCGAACTTGTTGTACGTGTTCGCCCAGACGACGCCCGCGCGCAGCTTCTGAGAGATCTTGAAGATCTTCGAGCCCTTGTCCGTCCAGACGCCGGCCGAGAGGCCGTACATCGTGTTGTTCGCCTTCTCGACCGCCTCGTCCGGCGTGCGGAACGTCTGCACGGCGAGGACGGGTCCGAAGATCTCCTCGTTCGCGATCCGGAAGCTCTGCGCGACGTTCGTGAAAAACGACGGCGGGAACCAGAAGCCCTTCGAAGGCAGGACGCAGCCCGACTGCGTCAGGACGGCTCCCTCGTCGACGCCGGACTGGACGAGCTCCTTGATCTTCTCGAGCTGCATCTTCGAGTTGATCGCGCCGACGTCCGTGTTCTTGTCGAGAGGGTCGCCGAGGCGGAGCGTCCGGATGCGGAGCGCGAGCTTCCTCACGAGGACGTCGTGGACGGACTCCTCGACGAGGAGGCGCGAGCCCGCGCAGCAGACGTGACCCTGGTTGAAGTAGATCCCGTTGATGATTCCCTCGACGGCCTGATCGAGCGGCGCGTCGGCGAAGACGATGTTCGCGGCCTTGCCGCCCAGCTCGAGCGTGAGGCGCTTGCCCGTCCCCGCCGCCGACTTCTGGATCCTCTTGCCGACCTCGGTCGAGCCCGTGAAGGCGACCTTGCGCACCTTCGGGTGCGTCACGAGCGCCGCGCCCGTCGCGCCCGCGCCCGTGATCACGTTCACGACGCCGGGCGGGAAGTCCGCCTCCTCGAAGAGGCGCGCGAGGTGGAGCGCCGTGAGCGGCGTCGTCTCGGCGGGCTTCAGGATCGACACGTTCCCGCACGCGAGCGCGGGGGCGAGCTTCCACGCGGCCATGAGCAGCGGGAAGTTCCACGGGATGACCTGCCCGCAGACGCCGATCGGGCGCGCCTTGCGCCCCGGCAGCGCGTAGTCGAGCTTGTCGGCCCAGCCCGCGTAGTAGAAGAAGTGCGCCGCCGCGAGCGGCACGTCGACGTCGCGCGACTCCTTGATGGGCTTCCCGCCGTCCATCGTCTCGAGGACGGCGAACTCGCGCGCCTTCTCCTGGAGCATGCGCGCGATGCGGTAAAGGTACTTGCCGCGTTCCTTGCCCGGCATGCGTCGCCAGTACTTCTCGTACGCGCGGTCGGCCGCGCGGACCGCGGCGTCGACGTCCGCGGCTCCGGCCTCGGCGACGGAGGCGAGAGTCTCTTCGGTGGCGGGATTGATGGTCGAGAAGAATTTCTTGGACTTCGGAGAGACCCACTTCCCACCGATGAAGAGGTCGTAGGAGCTGCGAATGGAAAGATGAGACGTCGATTCCGGAGCGGGCGCGTACTCCCACTTGCCGAGAAAGTCGGGCTCAATCGTCGCGAGCGTGCGCGAGCGCCGCACGATGGACCGCGGGCCTTCTCCTCTTCCCTTTCTAAGCAAAATCTTCTTCCCTCTTTCTCTTCAGTCTTTCGTGAATTCTTCTTCCGAGCGATACCGCCCCGTTTCTTCCTTCCGAAGCTGCATGAGGCAGTCGTTGACGAGGCTCGACGCCCCGAACCGGAAGAGGTCCGGCGTGAGCCAGTCCGAACCGAGCGTCTCCTTGACGATCACGAGGTAGTGGAGCGCCTGCTTGCTCGTGCGGATGCCGCCCGCGGGCTTCATCCCGATCTTCACGCCCGTCGCGAACCAGTGGTCGCGGATCGCCTCGAGCATGCAGAGCGTCACGGGCGGCGTCGCCGCGGGCGCCACCTTGCCGGTGGACGTCTTGATGAAGTCGGCGCCGGCCGCGATCGCGAGATCCGAGGCGCGGCGGACGTTGTCGTAAGTCTCGAGCTCGCCCGTCTCGAGGATGACCTTGAGGTGAGCCGTGCCGCAGGTTTCCTTGACGGCCGCGATCTCGTCGAACACCTTCCGGAGGTCGCCCGCGAGGAACGCGCCGCGGTCGATCACCATGTCGATCTCGTCCGCACCCGCCGAAACCGCGCGCCTGACGTCCGTGATCTTCAGGGACAGCGGTGAGCGGCCGGACGGGAACGCCGTGGCGACGCTCGCGACTTTCACGGTCGAGCCCGAAAGCGCGCGCTTGGCGATGCCGACGAGATCCGGATAGACGCACACCGCGGCCACGGACGGCACCGAGAGATCCTCCGGATCGGGCCGGACCGCCTTCGCGCACATCTGCCGGATCTTCCCCGGCGAGTCCTTGCCCTCCAGCGTCGTGAGGTCGCACATCGAGATCGCGAGGCGGATTCCGGCGACCTTCGTCGCCTTCTTGAGCGAGCGTTTCCCGAGCGCGGCCGAGCGCTCCTCGAGCGCGACCTGGTCCACCGTCACGCTGCGGCCGGGGAACGGGAAGACGAGAGGAAGCGGCCTCTCCGCAGGTGTGCTCACACCGCGCAGTTTACGCCGGCCTCACTCGTACCGGAGGGCCTCGGAGGGATTCATGCGGGCCGCCCGGCGCGCGGGAAGCAGCGACGCTCCGAGGACGAGGAGGAGGCCGATGCCGAGGATTCCGAGCACGTGGAGCGGCTCGGGCCGGAACGGCATCCACGTGAGGTAGTAGACCTTCGCGATCTCGGGCGGAAAGCGCACGACGCGGAAGGCCGTCAGGAGAAAACACACGACGAGCCCGAAGACGACGCCGAGAACGAGGCCGCTGCCGCCGAGCAGCATCCCCGACAGGCGAAACGTGCGGGCCACGAGAGCGGGTGAGGCGCCGAGCGCGGCGAGGACACCCACGTCCCGCGTCTTCTCGGCGAGGAGAACGACGAGGGACGAGACGACCGTGCCCGCGGCCACGGCCACGATGAGCGTCAGAACGATGAAGAGGAGCGTCTGCTGGACGGCGAGCGCCTCGAAGAGATCGCGGTTCAGGACCTTCCAGTCGAGCACCGTCGCGCCGTCGCCGAGGAGCTTTCGCGCGGCGGCGACGGTCTCCGTCGAGGCGGACGCCTTCACGAGCTTCATCTCCCAGATGCCCTGCCGGGCGCCCGGAGGCGCGAGCCGCTCGAAGACGGCCAGCGGAACCACCGCCCAGCCGTCGTCCACCTCGGAGAAGCCCGTCTCCGTGACCGCGGCGACCGTCAGCGGCGTGCGCGCCGCGGCGGAGAGCCCGGCCGCGAGCGCCGCGGACGACGTCTCGAGGACGATCGCCCCTCCCACGGAGGCGCCGAGCCTCTTCGCAAGACCGGCTCCGAGGAGAACGGGCGTCGCGCCCTTCGCCTCGAGATCGCCGAACGACTTCGCGAGGCCGGGCACGGCGCCGAGGAGACGCGTGGTCGTGAGTCCGTCGGGCAGCTCGAGCGCCTTGACGAGAGCGTCGACGCCGTCGGGCGCGCGTGGCGACAGGAGGAGCGCCGGCGCGAACGCCGTGCGGGCGACGGCGGCCACGTTCGGAAGGGCGCGCAGCGCCGCGCGCTGATCCGGTACGTTCGCGCCGGGCTGGGGCATGGCGATCACTTCCGCGCTCGTCCCGGCGAGCTTCTCGGCGAGATCGTGCCGGTAGCCCGACATGAGCCCCATCGCGACGACGAGCGACGCCGCCCCGAGCGCGATGCCGAAGAGGGCGAGAAGAGAGACCGTCTTCGGCAGCCCGCGCCGGCTGCCGAGCAGGAACCGCTTCGCCAGGAACGCGGGGACGTTCATTGGCGCCGGATCTTACGCGTCAGTTCGACCACTCCTCCTTCTGCACCTTCCACGCACCGCCTTCCTTCGCCATGTGGACGACGCCGTTCGCGGCATTTCCGTCCTGCTTGCCCGAGACGGTGAGATCCGCCGTGTCGCCGTTCTCGACGACCTTCAGGACCTTGATCTCCGTCGCGGACATCATCTTGACGAAGCCGACCATCTTCTTCGCGTCCGGATCGTCGAGGTGCTTCGCCTGCTCCTTCGTGAAGAGCTTCCGGAGCGCTCCGAGGTCCTCCTTCTGCACGGCCTTGAGGAATTCCGCGTACACCTTCGCCTGAGGGCTCTTCTGGGCAGCCGCCGTCTCGGCGGCGGTCGGGGGCACGGGCTTGGCCGCGCGCGTGATGTCGGCGCGGAACGAGACGTCGAACGAATAGGTCTCCCCGAAGAACTCCCCCTGCTTCGCGCTCTTGTAGCGCGCGTCTACCGTCTTGCCGTCGAAGACCTTTTTCGTGAAGACGTCTTCGCTGGAAAGGCCGCTTGGGCTCGCCTTCTTGAAGCCGTTGTCCCGAAACGCCGTCGAGATTGGCTTGCCGTCGGCACCGATCGTGATCTCGAACGCGTGGAGCTTGCCGGCATCGGCCATGTGCATGCGCTCGAACGAGTCCTCGAGCGCCTTGGCTTCGAGCGGCACGTCGGTGAGGATGACCTCGACGTCTTCCTTCGTCTTGTCGAAGAAACCTTTCACGGCGCGCGCGTACGCGTGCGTGAGCTTCGTCGTCTTGCCGTTGACCGTGATGCTGCCCTCGGTCTTGCCGTCCGCGGCGAGAGCCGCCGGGGAGATGAGAAGCCCGAATGCCGCGAAAACAGCGAGAGTCGTCCGCGCGCGAGCGCTCATGATGTTCCTCCTGTATTTTTCGTCACGAGGCCGATGAACTCGTCGAAGAGCGCGTCCGAGTCGTGCGGACCGGGAGCCGACTCCGGGTGGTACTGGACCGCGAAGACGGGTTTGTCCGTCATCCGGAAGCCCTCGCAGGTGCCGTCGTTGAGGCTTACGTGCGTAGCTTCCACGTTCTTCGGCAGCGAGCCGGCCTCCACCGAGAAGCCGTGGTTCTGCGACGTGATCGCCACGTGGCCCGTCCGGGTGTTCTTCACCGGGTGGTTCGCGCCGCGATGCCCGAACTTGAGCTTGTAGGTCGTGCCCCCGAGCGCGAGGCCGATGAGCTGCTGCCCGAGGCAGATCCCGAAAACCGGCTTTCCTGACTCCACGAACGCCTTCACGTTCGCGACCGGCCCGGGCAGCGCATCCGGGTCGCCAGGCCCGTTCGACAGGAAGACGCCGTCGAACCCGAGCGCGAGGATCTCCGCCGCGGGAGTCGTCGCCGGGAAGACCGTCGGCGCGAGGCCGCGGGCCGCGAGCATCCGGAGGATGTTCGTCTTGATCCCGTAGTCGATCGCCGCGACCCGCCCCTTCGTGGCTATTCCCGGCGGCATCGGGAACGCGTACGGCTTCGGCGTCGAGACCGCGAGGGCGAGCGCCGCTCCGGCCATCGTGGGCTGCTCCTTGACCTTCTCGACGAGCGCGGCCACTTCGGCTTCGGACGCGGTCTCCGTCGAGATCGCCCCCCTCATGACGCCGCGGCTCCGGAGATGCCGTACGAGGGCGCGCGCGTCGAAGCCGTCGATTCCCACGACGCCGCCGTCGCGCAGTCCTTCGCCGATCGTCGCCTGGCCCCGCTGGTTCGAGAACCGGTCGGGAAAGTGGCGCGCGGCGAAGCCCGCAACCTGGATCCGCGAAGATTCGACGTCCGTGTCGTTGAGACCGTAATTGCCGATGTGCGCGGCGGTCATCACGACGATCTGCCCGCGATAGGACGGGTCGGTCAGAGTCTCCTGATAACCCGACATGCCGGTGTTGAAGACGACTTCGCCGAACGTCGTTCCCGTCGCCCCCACCGCCCGGCCGGGGAAACACCGGCCGTCTTCGAGAACGAGGACGGCGCCGTGAGCGGCTTCGCTCACATCGTCCTCCCGACCGCGGCCGCGATGGGCCGCACGTGCGCCATCAGTTCCGTGAACATGTCGGGCGTGAGCGCCTGCGGCCCGTCCGACAGCGCCTCGGCAGGCTTGTGATGGACCTCGACCGCGATGCCGTCGGCGCCCGCGGCGATGGACGCGCGCGACATGGGGAGGACCTTCTCGCGGCGCCCCGTGCCGTGCGAGGGATCGACGACGATCGGCAGATGGGAAAGGCGCTCGACCGCGGGAACGACCGAGAGGTCCAGTGTGTTTCGCGTGAAGTCGGTGAACGTGCGAATGCCCCGCTCGCAGAGAATCACGTTCGGATTAGCTTCGGCGAGGATGTACTCGGCCGCGAGCAGGAACTCTTCCAGGGTGGCCGACATGCCACGCTTCAGAAGAATCGGCTTCCCCGTCTTCCCGGCCTTCTTCAGGAGCTCGAAGTTCTGCATGTTGCGCGCGCCGATCTGAAGGCAGTCCGCGTAATGGGCCACGATTTCGACGTGCGCGGTGTCGAGAACCTCCGTGACGACGGGCAGCCCCGTGGCCTCTCGCGCGGCGGCAAGAATCCTCAGGCCCTCCTCGCCGAGGCCCTGAAAGGCATATGGCGAGGTGCGCGGCTTGTAAGCGCCGCCGCGCAGCAGGTCAGCTCCGCGCGCCTTCACTTCCTTCGCGATCGTTAGAGTCTGTTCGAGCGACTCGACCGCGCAGGGGCCCGCGATGACGACGACGCGCGTGCCGCCCACCAAAACGCCCCCCACCGAGACGATCGTGTCTTCGGGGTGGAATTCGCGCGACACCAGTTTGTAAGGATGCGAGACGCGAATGACCTCGAGCACTCCCGGAAGCGACTCGAAGGCAGCGGGAGAGGCGGCCCCCTTGTTCCCCGTGATTCCGACCGCCGTACGCTGGGCGCCGGGGATCGGGTGGGCCTTGAGTCCGAGGCGCTCGGCCACCGTGACGACCCTTTCGACGTCCGCGCTCGAGGCGCTCCGGTCCATGACGATCAGCACGATTCGGCCTGCTCTTTCACGCTGTCTTTCCGGCGACGTTTATACTTCATTCTGCCGCCACATCCTCGCCGGCGGCTCCCGGAGGTCCGCATGACCCGATTCACTCGTGCATTCCTGCTGCCGGTGGCCGCCCTCGCCCTCGCCACGCTCTCGGCGTTTCCGGCGGCGGCCACCTACGTCATCTACACGAAGGACGGAGCGCGGATCGAAGCGCGGGAGAAGCCCGCGATCGTGGGCAAGCGCCTCGTCTACCTGACTCCGCTCGGGACGTCCCAGACGCTCGCGCTCGACGAGTGGGATCAAACGCGCAGCGAGAAGGCGAACCGGGAGGGT
This sequence comes from Acidobacteriota bacterium, assembly GCA_030278895.1. Lineage (GTDB taxonomy): Bacteria > Acidobacteriota > Thermoanaerobaculia > UBA5066 > UBA5066 > Fen-183. The sequence continues at coordinate 31,221 of JARXKK010000004.1, read as the reverse complement.
CTCGGCGGCGCCTACGTGCTCGACGAACCGGACGGAAGAAACAGCACGCTGCCGAACCCCGAGGCGAAAAAGCCATCGCTTTCCGAGTACATCAAGAAGCATGGCCGGCAGCCGGATCCAGACCGCTCCGAGCCGCGGGTCGGTGAGCTCGTGACCGAGCGGCAGACCCGACCCGCCCGCGCGACGGCCGACAGGGCCGTCGAGGCGGCGCCGGTCGTCCTCGACCCGGTCGTCAGCGATGCCTTCATGCGCGCGCTCGACGGGAGCAACGTGAAGGGCGTCAAGCTCGGGAACCTCCCCTCCGCGCTGCGCGTGCAAGCCGTGACGGACAGCGAGCAGCAGGTCTTTCTCGCGCTCATGGCCTCGGCGCGCGGCCTGAAGGAGTCCCGCGCGGCGGGCAAGCCGCTCGAGAAGGTGGAAGTGGTTCTCGCGACCGCCAGCGGCGAATCGGCCGCGCGCTTCGACGTCACGCCCGACGACGCCGACGCGCTCCTCAACGGGCGCATCACCCCGGCGAAGTACTTCGTGACACGCGTCATCTTCTGAGGAGCCGATGGACGCCGGCACTCTCGTCCTCGTGCATCTCGTCCAGCCCAAGGAGAAGTATTGGGGAGTCCTCCTTGCGCTCGGGCCCGCCGGGGTGACGCTGCGCGGCCTCGAGCTCGACCTCTTCGACAACTGGGCCCGGCAACAGAGGCCGGGAGCCGAAGCCGAGCTGGGCGTCTCCACGCTCTTCGTGCCGCTGCACCGCGTCGAGAAGCTCTTCGAAGACGCGCGCGTCGGCAGCGTCGCGAGCTACTCCGAGCGCTTCTACGAGATCGTGGGATGCGACGCCCGCGCTTTTCTCGGGCCTCGCCTTCCCGCGGGCGACTCCGGCAGCCCGAACTAGTCCCTACGCGTTCTGCTAAATACCGTCGGTCCATCCCGCGAAGGAGGCCGCTCGAGTCTCCTCACGGCGACGCACGGCGAGGCAGGCTGATCCCCACCGTGTTGTTGCCGTTGCTGATGACGTATCCCAACGCGAAGAATCGCGTTAACGACGAGACGCGGGCGCGCGCTGCGCTCGCCCCCATGGTGTCGTTCGCAGCCTTTATAGGCGCTCCCGAGTTCCGAAACACATCAGTCAGCTGTGCGATTCCGCGCGCAGGTACGAATACACTGACGTCCTGCGCCACGACGCCGTTCGCGCTGACGAGATGCACGGACATCGTAGCCCCTGTCACGTCCGGGTTGATGAATGTGATGTTCGTCCGTCGGGCGTCGTCCGTCGAGAGCCAGAGCAGATCGACCTGATCAGTGGCGGCAAAGAAACCGTCCACGACGTCGGCGATCGGGCCGCTCCCCTGGTTGCAGTTGCCGTCCGTGTTGAGCCGATAGACGTATCCCCCGAGCCATCCCGGGCAACGGAGTCCACCTCCGGGACCGCCCGGAATAATCGGAGGATTCGGGCCAGCAAGTATCCCTGATTGAACGGTTAGCCCGTCATCAACGTCCAGTACCGCCGCGCCGAAGACCGGCTCCGGGTGATCCTCGACTACCGAATCAACGTTGGGGTTGAAGTTGAATACGCTCCATCCGCCGACCGATACCGTCGCGAAAGGCGGCACGATCACCGTCGACGGCGCCCATCCCGGCGTTCCGATCCAGTCCTTTACCGTCAGGGTGTGGGCGGCTCCCGTGAGGTTCGTGACTCGCAGTTCCGTTCCCCACAGCACCCCGCCGATTCCGATGCTGTGAGCTGCGACATTGGGGACGACAACTTCTCGAGCGAGAACCCTTCCCGCAAAGAGAACAAAGAACACGCAGACGCTAATACGCATTGTAGACATACATCGCCCAGTCCTGGTTGACGCTCGCGCCGGAGTCAAGTTCGGGTACCGCCTTCGCGGCGAGTGAGGAAGCCACGACCTGTATGGTGAAGGACGGGTAAACGGAGTTTGGTGCGATCTTGATCCATTTCACGTTGTTGACCGTATCGTGCAGATAGCAGCCCTCTGTTAGGCCACCAATGCACGGGGGCGCAAACTGGGACCCGGTATTTCCGTCATTCCAGCTCCAACCCGAGCCATTATAGACCGCCATGTTCAGGATGTTGACAGCGTTCCCAACAGAGTTTTCCATCGACGGCGCATCCGAATACGCGAGAACAATGATCACTGGGAGATTTACGTCGGCGATATTAAGAGTCTGCTCGTAATATTGACCACTAGCGGTGAACCGGCGTATCGGCGCGGGAGAAGTGTCTTCGTCCACATACCGCGCCGGGGTCGCGTCGCTCACGATCGCCTGGACGTTCAGTCGGCCAAATCCCTGCGGACTTGCCGGCTCCCACCCCAACGTGTTCAATGTGAACTGGTCGACGCCTCCGTTCATCGACGCCGCCGACCCCAGCAGGACAGCCTTCGTCAAAGCGGGCGACGGCGTGCCACCAATCCGCCTTTTTAGCAAGACCGTCGCGCCTGTTACGAGAGGTGCGCTGAAGCTCGTGCCGTTGTCGGCGTAGTAGTTCGCATCGATCAAGTTTGCACCACCGCAACCGGCGGGAACGTAGGGACTTGACACCGCAGATGTCGAACTCGTTGACGCCGCCACGAGGTCCGGTTTGAACCGCCCGGCGGCCGCAGCAATACCACGCCTGCTAAAGTCGGACACGTCCCTTACACCGTGGGTTGTATCGCAATTTCCAACGAGTGCCGGTCGCATGAACGACGAGGCGCCGACCGTAATGACGTTCTTGGCGTTTGCCGGCGCAGTCACGGGTGCCGAAGCCGGGTCGCAATTACCCATGTTCCCGCTCGAGAAGACGATACTCAAAGGGTTGCGGGATTGAGCTGGACTATTGAGCGCGTCGCGGACATGAATGTCGTATGCGCGACTGAGTGTCGTGTATGTCGTGTCGCAGACATTCCAACTGTTGTTCTGTACCATCGCGACGTGATTGAACGCATTTGCCGAAAGCGTATCGACGTCTGCTGGCGTGGGCGCCCGTACAAAGTGCCCCTGATTATCGAAGATCCGCGAGTTCATGAAGTGCACCGTGGGCGCGACGCCGAGCCCCCAGGCGAAACCGCCGTCTCCCGCATTGTGGGTGCCGTTCGCTTGGAATGGATTGCCCGCGATCAAACCGGTCACGAAGGTGCCGTGAAAGTACTGATCGACGGTACCACCTGTGACGCCCATGAAGGCGCTTGCGTATGTCAGACGGCCCGGGACTCCGCCACTGAGGTCGGGATGAGCGTAAAGACCCGAATCGACGACATCGACCACCTCCGACGACATGTCGTGGAAGCACGAAGAGCACGCGGTCTCAAGAGCGTCCATGTATCCGGTTCCCGAGGCGCCATCGCCGCTGATGTTCCCGATGGCGATCTGCGCGGTACGCTCATCGGAGGGCCCTCCTTCATGAGGGATCTCCATCGACAGCACGTGCGCATCGGCCGCGAGGGCTCCAAACTGAGAGGGGTTCGCCTTGAGTACCGCGTATGATTCGCGACTCGATGGTACTAACCGAGCGCTCGGGTCGAGGGCGAGGACCTTGGAAGCTGCCGACGCGAGAGTTTCGGTCGAATCCCACACAACCAAAATCTGCACCTCACCTGACGTGACGGAACGAAGTTCAGGAGACAGCTTTTCAAACGGTTCGTACGGCGCGATGAATTTTACAACCGATGACAACCGCTCCTTCAACGCACGAAGGCCCGCGGGGGCTCGCACGAGGTAGCCGTTCGTTTCCACATATCGCAGGGTAGTGAGTCCGGCCGACGAAAGCTCACTTAGCCAAGCTGGACGTGGAGGTCCTGCGAGCTGAATGAGGTAGAGCCCATCCCCGCCAACCGGATAATCGGCGAGCCGAAGTGTCGGGGCTATGCCCGGCACGGAAGGAGCGCCTGGTCGGGTATCGATCTCGACGCCACCAACCGAGAGCTTATTGAAAGAAGGCTCGCTGATGACGAGGAGCCCCGAAGCCCGGCTGGCCGCCGCGACGTCGGTTGTGGTAGCTCTCGTGCCCAAGGCGAAGGGCCCGTAATCTTCTCTCACCACGATACCGTGTTGCTCTAGTGCCGCGAGTTCGGATGAGTTCAGAGCGTCATAATGGGAGGCGGTTACTTTTCGGATTGTCACGTATTCTTCAGCGAAAGCCGGAGAAGCAAGACAAAAGATGACTAGGCAGAGTAGGAGACGTGATCGCATGGCATTTTTCCTTTATATACCGTGTCGCGCTGTGCTGAGGGAAGCCCATCTCACGTTCGCATCGGCCGGTCTCCTTCTCGGAGGGCGCGGAGCGACAGTGCGTGGCGCTTCTTCCAGTGCCTTCCGGGATCCTTTTCTTGGCTTTGGCGGCGAAGTCGCCGCGGCCATGGAGAACGTACGTCCCAACCGAGCCTGGGGCATCGGTGCAGGTGCATAGACGCCGAGGGCGCCGAACACTTCTACAAAATGGCCTTTGTGTCTCAGACTGGCACAGTCGACGATCATCTCTTCTTTCTCCCGCCGCTCAAGCGCCGCGCGCAACAAGTGCTGGTTCCACGGAAGAACGTCTCTCGAACAGAGAGCGAGTAGAAACGCCATCGCGATGTCTTTCTGAGCGATATGTGCAAAGAACCATGCGGTTGCCGGCGACTCCCGATAGGGTGTCGCGCTCTGAGTTGATACGCCGCGCTGGAGGCTCCCGACGCCTCACCGCCCTGACCGGGAGTCGGAACCAAGAGCCGGCCAGACCTCGAAGCCCGCGCCCGCGAAGTGGCGGTCGAACGCGAAGGCCCTCTTCAGCTTGTGGCGGCGCATGAGCGCGAACGACACGCAATCGGTGAAGCTCACTTTCTGGTCGGCGAACTTCCGGAAGAAATCGAGCGCGGTCGACTCGTCCGCCGCGTCCGGCCGGAGAATCGTCAGCACGCGCGACGCATAGAGCGCATCCGCTCGCGCGGCCGCGAACGCATACGTCGTCCGCCGCCCGAGAAGCGTGAGCGTCTCGTCCACGACGAAGCTGGACGTGAAGAGCGCCCCCGGGGAGCGCTCGAGCCGTTTCCATGCGCGGACAGCGGCCCGGTGGTACTGGTCGCCCTCGACGTATCGCGCCAGGAACGCCCCCGTGTCGACGAAGATCACGGCTCGGAGTCGTAAAGGAAGCGGTCGTGTTCGCGGGCGAGGGCTCGCGGGACACGGCCGAGCCAGACGGCGCCGTCCGCGAACAGCGAGTCGTCCCCGGTCACACCCTCCAGGGCGGGTAGCGCCGCGTCCAGCGAATCGCGAACCACCACCCCGAACGACACGCCCTGCTCCTTCGCGCGGCGGAACGCGCGGCGCCGAAGATCGGCGGGAAGCATGACGGTCGTGCGCTTCATGGATGCGCCAACTTTCATGGCCGACATAATAGCACCGACATAACCGGGCCGGTCAGCCCTCTTTCGTCTTCTTCTCCGACAATTCGAGGAGGATGCCGCCTGTCGCGGACGGGTGGACGAACGCGACGAGGCAATCGTGCGCGCCGTCGAACGGTTCCTCGTTCACGAGCCGGACTCCCGCCGCCTTGAGCCGCGCGAGGGCGGCGCGCACGTCCGTCACCTCGAGACACAAGTGATGGACCCCGGGCCCGCGCTTTTCGATCGACTTCGCGATCGGGCCGTCGGGCGACGTGGATTCGAGGAGCTCGAGGTGCGACTCCCCCACGGCCCGGAACGACGCCATGACCTGCTGCGACGCGACCTCCTCGCGGTGCTCCTCGACGAGGCCGAGGAGATCCCAAAAGGCTCCGCCCTTTTCGAGGGACGCGACGGAGATGCCGAGATGGGAGATGCAAGAGACAAGAGAATTCTCTGGTTTCGGAAAAGACGAAGATTTCTTAGAAGGTGAAGGGGGGGATTCGGCCGCTCCGGCGGCGCCGTGGTCGATACGGCCGAGCAGGCCGCGGGCGGCGGCCAGCGGATCCTCCTGGCGTGCTTCCACGCGGCTTGCCGCTTCGTCGAGCGCGCCCTGGTCACCCCCGAGGCTCTTTACCCTTCTAAGAAAATCTTCTCTGACGAGCCCCTCGATCCGCATCCTCGTCCGCTCGCGCTTTCTCCGCCCGCCCTCGGGTCCGAGCAGGAATTCCCGGTGCTCTTCGAGCTTTGCCTCCAGCTCGTCGAGACCCGCGCCCGTCGTCGCGACTGTCTTGATGATCGGCGGAACCCACGCGCCGTGCTCTCCGAGCTCGAGCATCTGCAGGATCTCCTGCACGACGCGGTCGGCGCCGTCGCGGTCCGCCTTGTTCACGACGAAGAGGTCGGCGACCTCCATGAGACCCGCCTTGATGGCCTGGATGTCGTCGCCCATTCCCGGCGTGAGGACGACGACGCACGACTGGGCAAGGCGGAAGACCTCCACCTCGTCCTGCCCGACGCCGACCGTCTCGACGAGAATTTCATCGAACCCCGCCGCGTCGAGGACGTCCACGGCGTCGGCCGAAGCTCGTGCGAGGCCCCCGAGATGCCCGCGGGTCGCCATCGAGCGAATGAGGACGCCGGGGTCCGTGTAGAGGTCCTGCATCCGGATGCGGTCGCCGAGGATCGCGCCGCCCGAGAATGGCGACGACGGGTCGACCGCGACGATTCCGACCCTCCGGCCCCGCGCACGGGCGCGGCGCGCGAGGGCCGCCGTGAGCGTCGACTTTCCCGCCCCGGGCGAGCCCGTGAGCCCGGTGACGCGGGCGCGCCCCGTGCGCGGAAAGATGCGCGTGAGGAGCTCTGGAAAACGGGTGTCGCCGCTTTCAGCCCACGAAATCGCGCGCGCGACATCGGGCACGCGGCCGGTGAGCACCCCAGCGGCGAGGGCGGAGGCGGTGGCGGGAACCGGCATTCCACCCGAGTGTAGACGAGCCGCGGGCCTAGAATGACGGCCCCGTGTCCACTTCCGTCGCCCCGCCCGCCCTCGTGTCGGTCCTGTCCGAGATCGCCCGCGTCGCGGGCGAGACGCTGGACCTTCCGGAGGTCTTCCATCGGATCGCGACGGCGGCCGGCCGCGTCCTCACGTTCGACGCGATGACCGTGACGCTCACCGACGCGGGCGACGGCTTCTCCCTCTACTCGATCGGGGGCGCGGAAGTCACCGACGAGACGCGCCGCGCCTACGCCCGAATGGTGCCCCGCTCCGAATATTCGCCCGGTCTCTGGGAAATGCTCACGAAGGCCGGCGTCATCGACGACGTCGCCGCCTCGTGCGACGCGGGGTTTCCACGCGACCGCGAGCTCGAGGGCTCCGGTGTCCGCGCGATGCTGCGTGCGCCTCTCCATGCCGGCCCGGGGACGATCGGCTACCTCTCCCTCCTGAGCCGCGGGGCGCGCGCCTTCCGGGGCGAAGACCTCGCCCTCCTGAACCCGATTGCGGACGTCGTCGCGATGGCCGTGGCGCACGCACGTCTCGCGGCCGAGGAAAAGGACCGGCGCCGGCGCTACGAGGCGCTCCAGGCGCTCTCCCCGGTTCTCGCGCGCGCCCTCGACGTGCGCGAGGTCTTCGACGCGATCTCGGAAATCGTGCAGCCCGTCATTCCGCACGACCGGATGGCCCTCGGGCTCCTCAACGAGGGCCGCGACGCCGTGCGCGTGTACGCCGTTTCCGGCACCGGGTTTCCCGAGATCCGGGAGCCGATCCGGCTCTCGCCGGCCGAGCGCGCGCGAGGAGACGACTGGGCCACCGAAATCGTCCGCGACGTCGCCAAGGAGATCGATCCGGACTCCGACAAGTGCCGACACCTCTCGGGGGACGGGATCCGCTCGCTCCTCCGGGTTCCGATCTTCTTCGAGGGCCAGTGGCAGTTCGCGGGCGGGCTCCTTTTCTTTTCGCGCACGCCCGCAACGTATGGCGAGGGCGACATTCCCCTCGCCCAGCACGTTGCCGACCAGATCGCGCTCGCCCTCTCCCACGAGCGCCTCGCAGGCGAGGCGCGCCGCGCCGGCGAGGCGCGGGCGGAGGCCGAGAAGCTCGAGAAGCGCGTGGCGGCCCTCTCCGAGGAGCTCGCCCTCAGGGGCGGCTTCGGGCGAATCGTCGGAACCTCGAAGAGCTGGCGCGACGTTCTCGTCCAGGCCGCGAAGGTGGCTCCCACGGAGACGACCGTTCTCCTCACGGGCGAATCGGGCACCGGGAAAGAAGTCGTCGCGCGGGCCATTCACCGGAGCTCGGCACGGGCGGCGGGAGCGTTCATCGCGCTCAATTGCGCGGCCCTGCCCGATCAGCTCCTCGAATCCGAGCTGTTCGGATACGAGAAGGGCGCCTTCACGGGCGCGACGGCCGCGAAGCCCGGCCGCATCGAGCAGGCCGCCGGAGGCACGCTCTTCCTGGACGAAACGGGCGAGATGAGCCCGGCCGTGCAGGCGAAGCTCCTCAGGGTTCTGGAAGAGCGCGAGTTTCAGCGGCTGGGCGGAACGAAGGTGCTCAAGACCGACGCGCGCATCGTGGCGGCCACGAATCGCGACCTCGCCCGCGCCATCGAGAAGGGCGAGTTCCGGGAGGACCTTTTCTACCGCCTCTCGGTTTTCGGAATCCACCTCCCGCCCCTGCGCGAGCGCCCCGAGGACATCCTGCCCCTCACCGAAATGTTTCTCGCCGAGCTCGGCCCGGCGGTCGGCCGGTCCGTGCCGGGAGTTTCCCGCGAGGCGAAGGACCTCCTTCTCGCGTATCCGTGGCCCGGCAACGTCCGCGAGCTCCGGAACGCGCTCGAACGCGCCGCCATCCTTTCGGATGGCGGCCTCATCACGGCTGCCCATCTCCCGATCGGTGTCACGCGTCAGGATTCGCCCGCGGCGCGCGCCGCCCCGCGTGCCGGAACCGGCGCCGCCACCGCGGCGAATCCGTTCCTGCCGCCCGAAGGCGTGGACCTCGAGTCACTCGAGCGCGACTACGTGAAGGAAGCGCTGCGGAAAACCCGCTTCAACAAGAGCAAGGCCGCGAAGCTGCTCGGCCTCACGCGGGCCCAGCTGTACTCGCGCATCGAGAAGTACGGGCTGGAAGGTGGGGCGGGAGACGACTAGCCGCGCGTCTCGGACGCCGCTTTTTTCATCACGGCGCTGATGCGGTCGAAGGCGGCGCGCCAGGCTTCCGCCGTCTCGGGAGTGAAATCCGCACCGAGACGCTGGGCAAACATGCAGAGGAGCGCCTCGCGAAACGTGTCGAAGTGGACGTCCTTGGCCCCGTAGAGCACGTGCCGGCGCCCGAGCTCCATGAGCGACGAGTCCACGTCGGCATCGGAATCCAGGCCCTTCAGCGCGAGGCCCAGCGCCACCACGAACATCGCTCCCTGGTTCTCCACGTCCGTGGAGAACAGCGGGCGGAGCGACGGATCCAGGGCGAACAGCGTCTCGTAAAAATCCTGCCCCGCGCCCTTCGGCAACGGGCGAAGGCGATCGAAGCTCTTTCGGACGAGGGCGATCTGCTGTCTGGTCATGCCGTTACCTCACGGACGGGTCTTTTGGGCCGGCGCTTCCACGCGACGTACGGTCTCGCGAGCGCGCGCAGCGCGGCGAGCTTCGTCTCGTAGAGGCGCGATCCGAGCGTCTCGGGCACGAGCTCGGCGGCCTCCTCGGGTTGCACGACGAGCGAGACCTGGATGCCCGGCAGTATCCCGACGGGCAGGCCCACGCGCGTGACCGCCCGCCAGAGGTACGCGAAGACTTCCTTCATCTCGTCCGGCTTCGGCGGGTCGATGTGCTCCATCGCGCTCCCGAGTGTCGGCCGGAAGATGCATACCGTCGGGAACGCGCCCGCGTTCACGATGCGGTCGATCGCGCGCTTCGTCGCGTCGATCGGCTCGGGCCCCGCGATGATCTCGCCCGAGACCTTCCCGGCGCCGAGCCTGCCCGCGGTGTACTCCATCGCCTCGAAGAACGCGTGCTGGCCCACCGTCTGCGCTTTCCCGGGACACAGCCGCGCGAACGTCTCGGCATCCTCGAACTCGTAGCAGAAGGAGAAGTGGTCCGTTCCCGCCGCGATGAGGTCGTCGTACTCCTGGAACTTGCGGCGTGGGACGGGCACGGCCTGGACGCCGATGAATCCGCCGACCTCGGCGCGAATCGCCTTCACGAAAGGCTCGCACTGCCGGAGGCCGTGGAGCGACTCGTGCTTGTCGATGTCCTCGAAGTGATAGCCCGTGTTCAGGTGCGTGAAGATCGAGCCGGAGTGGTCGCGCGCGGCCTTCGCGACCTCGACGACGTCCGAGACCTTTTTGCGGGATTCCTCGGCTTCACCCACGTTGCGGCCCGTCGTGCAGAACGCGCAGGCCGGGGAGGCGGGCAGATTCCAGTAGAGGCACGCGTTCGAGACGTAGATCCCGAGGTACGTGCCCTGCAGGACGCCGATGCGGCTCATCTCCGCGCCGGTCTTCGTCTTCCACGAGTACCACTCTGGTTCGGGCGGCACCTCGACGGGATAGTGATCGCCCGTGCGCGTGTCCGTGACCGCGTAGGCGGCCGCGCTCTTGACGAGGAGGAACGGCGATCGCGCCGCGAAGGGCTCGACGACCGGGACGTTGATCCAGATCTTCTTTCGGGGAGACGGCAGCAGCAGCTCGAGGCCGGAGCCGAGGCCGGCGCGCGTGCGCGAGATGCGGCGGCCGTCCTCGTCCACGTGGCAGGACTCGTCGATGCGCATCCCGAGGCAGAAGAGCTCGATTTCCAGCTCGACGGGCTTCAGCATAAAACCCACTCTAACCCTTGAAGCGCTTGCGCCGGGGGAGCATGTCGTTGATCTCACGGAGGGCCAGCTCGAAGCCCTTCGTCACGCCTTCGGGCTCTTCGCCGCGCTGAACCCTCATCGTGTACTCGTCCTTCAGGCGCGTGAGGCGGTGCCCGAGCGCCCACAGGATCGTCTCGACCGCCTTCTGCTCTTCTTCCGACCGCAGCTTTGCCATACGCGCCATTCTGGACCAGGATCGCCTCGCCATGGCCCTGCGCATCGTTCTCGTCCGGACGCACAACCCGGGCAACATCGGGGCGGCGGCGCGCGCCGCGAAGAATTTCGGGGCGGAGATTTCTTTGCTCGGACCGCGCACCGAGCCGGCACACCCCGATGCAATCTCCTTCGCATCGGGAGCCGAGGATTTGCTTAGAAAGGTGCGTGTCCTCCCGGCGTGGAGCGACCTTCTCGACGGAACCGACACGCTGGTGGCCATGAGCGCGATGCGGGGCCGCGTCTCGCGAGGACTGCCGCCGTCTACCACCTTCAAAGAAATCTCCGGTGCTCTTCGCGCCGGAAGGCGCGTCACCCTCGTGTTCGGGCCGGAACGCGGCGGACTGACGACGGAAGAGCTCCGGGCGTGCGACGCCCGCCTCCGCATCGCGACCGCCGACGCCTTTCCGACGCTCAATCTCGCGCAGTCCGTCGCGATCGCGCTGGCCTTTCTGTCCCCTCTTTCACCCTTCAAAGCACCGCGGCGAAGCCGCGGAACGCCAAAACCCGAAGAGCAGATGGCCGGCTCGAAGGAAGTCCGGCGTCTTCTCCTCTCTTTCAAAGAAGTTCTCTCCTCCGCCGGTTACCCGGGCCGGGGCCGCTCGAAAGAGGTCATCTTCGAGATCGAGTCGTTCCTGCGCCGTGGAAAGCCCACCGCCCGCGAGGTGATGCTTCTTCTCGGGGCGCTCGCCGCGCTCCGGCGCGGGCTTGGCGTCAGCCCTTCGAAGCCTCGACCGTGAACTGCAGCGCGCCCGAAGGGCAGCGCTTCACCTGCTCGACGACCCGCTCGGCGGATGCGCCGTCGAGATTCACCCACGGCTTCTTCGACACGTCGAAGACGTCGTAAAGACCGCGCACGCACACGGCGGAGTGGGTGCACACGCGCGGGTCGAACGTCACGGAGAGAGGGCCTTTCGCGTAGCGCTGGACCGGATCCTTCATGCGCTCATTCTCCATCACTCCTCAAACGTCGAGGTCGTCCGCGTCCCGCGCCCGCTCCATGATGAAGCGGTAGCGTAGCGACGCGTCCTTGCCCATGAGCTCGTTGAGCGTCTTCTCGACCTCGAGGACGTCCGGCACCGTGACCTTGAGCGAGCGGCGGCGGCGCGGGTCGAGCGTCGTCGCCTTGAGCTGCTCGGGCATCATCTCGCCGAGGCCCTTGAAGCGCATGATGTCGGGCTTCACGTTCTTCGGCAGCTTCGCGAGGATCGCGTCGCGCTCTCTCTCGTCGAGCGCCCAGTGCGTCTCCCGGGCCGCGTCGATGCGGTAGAGCGGCGGCTGCGCGAGGTAGACGTGGCCGCGCTCGACGAGCTTGGGCAGGTGGCGCCAGAAAAACGTCAGGAGAAGCGTCGAGATGTGGTGGCCGTCGGCGTCGGCATCCATCAGGAGAAAGATCTTTCCGTAACGGAGCTTCGAAATGTCGAAGTCCGCGCCCACGCCGCAGCCCAGCGCCGAGACGATGTCGTTGAGCTCGCGGTTGCCTGTGACCTTCGCGGCGTTCGCCTGCTCGGCGTTCAGCACCTTCCCGCGGAGCGGCAGGATCGCCTGCGTATGGCGGTCGCGCCCCTGCTTCGCCGAGCCGCCCGCCGAGTCGCCTTCGACGATGAAGAGCTCGGATTTCTCGGGATCGGTGGACGAGCAGTCCGCGAGCTTTCCCGGAAGGTTCAGCCGGTGCGAGACGGCCGTCTTGCGCGTGACCTCCCGGGCCGCCGCGCGGCTCGCCTCGCGGGCGCGCGACGCGAGGACGATGCGCCCGACGATCTGTTCGGCGAGCGTGGGGTTTTCGTTGAGCCACTTCTCGAGCGCCGGCCGCACCGCGCCGTCGACCTGAGCCGCGACCTCGGGGTTGTTGAGGCGGTCCTTCGTCTGACCCTGGAACTGGGGCTCGAGAACGTACGCGGAGAGGAGGACGACGAGACCCTCGCGGATGTCCTCCGCCGAGACCGTAACGCCCTTAGGCAGCAATTCGTGCGTTTCGACGTAGTTGCGCACGGCCTTCGTCACGCCCGAGCGGAGCCCGTTCTCGTGCGTGCCGCCGGATGGAGTCGAAATGCCGTTCACATACGAGCGGACGTGCTCCTCGGTGGATTCGCTCCAGACGAGGGCGAGCTCGAGCCGGGGCTCGCCCTCGCGCGTGAGATTGAAGGGCCCGCCCGTCGTGCTTTTGCCTCTTTGCGCCACGATGCGGGTGAGCCAGTCCGCCAGGCCGCCCTCGTGCGTGAATTCGTCGCGCCGGGCCGGCCTTTCCGTCTCATCGAGGAACACGACGCGAAGACCGCGATGGAGATACGTCTTGGCCTCGAGCCGCTCGCGGATCTCCGCGGCGTCGAAGACGAGCTTCCCGAAGATCTCGGCGTCGGGGTGGAAGCGGATCGTCGTGCCCGAGCCGCGCACCTTCTCGCCGCCCGAGGTCTTCGTCACCTTCGACGTGGCCTTCCCCTGCGCGTAGGTCTGCTTCCACTCGTGGCCGTCCCGCCTGACGACCGCCGTCATCTCGGACGAGAGGGCGCAGACGACGGACGAGCCCACGCCGTGGAGGCCGCCCGAGTGGACGTAGCTCCCCTGGTCGAACTTCCCGCCCGCGTGAAGGGTCGTCAGAATCAGCTCGAGCGCGCTCTTCTTGTACTTCGGATGGATGTCCACGGGAATGCCGCGCCCGTTGTCCGTGACCTCGATCTCGCGGCCGCCCTCGAAGAGCGTGACCTCGAGGCGCGTCGCGTAGCCGTTGATGACCTCGTCGATCGCGTTGTCGACGATTTCATTCACGAGATGGTGGAGGCCCCGCGTGTCGACGCCCCCGATGTACATGCCGGGTCGCTTGCGGACGGGCTCGAGACCTTCGAGGACGGTGATGTCGCGGGCGGTGTACGTGGTGGCCATGAGGCGCCGAGAGGGTGCGGCGAAAACCGCGGCGGGTCAAGCACGGTTATCGTCCATGCGTGGCCGCCCTTCTCGCCCGCGCGTTCGACTTCGTCCTCCTCGTCCTGGACAGGACGGGCGCGGGCGCGCACCTCGCGGCGCTACCCTTCTTTCCGGCCGCCATGCCGCTCGCCTCGCGCGCCGCGTGGGCGCTCGCGCTCCTCGGCGCCGCCGTCCTCCTCTTCTATTCGTCGCTCGCGGCCGGCCCGGACCGCGGCGTGCGCGCGTTCCGCGTCGTGACGCTCCTCGCCGGCTGCCTTCTTCCACTCCTCGCGGCGCGGCTCGTCGCGGCAGGTCTCGCGCGACCGTTCGGCGGCGCCGTCCTCGCGGGGACGTTCGCGGCCGGGCTCGTCCACCGGGCGCTCGCCCGACGAAGGAGGGAGAGCGCAGCCTCGCACTTTCTCGAGGGAACGCGCTGGCTGCTCGAGATCGCCGGCATCGCGCTCTTCTGCGTGGCAGCGGTCCTCTACACGCGCGAGGGACGAGCGCCTGCGTTCATGGTTTTCGGCGGATTGCTGTGCCTGCGGCTCTCCATCGCCGACCTCCTCGACCCCTCGCGACTCGCGAAGCAGACCGGCCTCGCGGCGAGCGCCGCGAAGGACCTGAATGCCGCCCGTCGCGGGAAGACGCCGGCCTTGCGCCGCGGGACGCGGCTCTTCTCGGGCCTCCTCAAGAGCGCGCTGGCCATCGTCTGGGTCTTTCTGCCCCTTCTCGCGGTCGTGGCCCCCGCCGAGGTCGCGCGCGGCGAATGGCCGCGGCCGGCGCTCCTCCTCGCGCTTTACCCCGCAGGCGCGCTCTTCCTCACGGGCGTCCTCCTTCTCACGGGCGCCGCGCGGCGCCTCGCGACGAACCCTTTCGAGGCCGCCCGCGGTGCGATCGTCGGTGCCGGGACGCTGCTCTGGCTGTGGCTCGCCTTCAACCGAACCTCCGTGGGTGAAACGGTCGCGGTGCTACCGGGCCTGTACGCCGCCGAGACGCTCGCGGGCTTCCTCTTCGGCGCGGCCTCCCGCCGCCGTTGACGCGTTCCGGGTAACATTCGCGGATGCCAGACGACGCCTCCGGTCGCGACGCCCCGGCGCTCGCACGCCGCATCGGTTTCTGGAGCGCCGTCGCCGTCGTCATCGGCTCGACGATCGGATCCGGGATTTTCCGCTCCCCCGCCGGCATCGCGGACAAGCTCCCCGGGCCGCTCCCCATGCTCGCCGTATGGGCCGCGGGCGGCGTCTTCGCGCTCTGCGGCGCGCTCACGCTCGCCGAGATCGCAAGCGCGCTCCCCCAGACCGGCGGCATGTACGTCTTCTGCCGCGACGGCTGGGGCCGCCTCGCCGGATTCCTTTTCGGCTGGGGACAATTCACGATGATCCGCGCGGCGTCCCTCGGCGCGATCGCGATCGTATTCTCGGAGTACTTCTTCCGTGTGACGGGCCAGAACCCGCAGGCGCCCGACAGGATCATGGCGGTGCGCTGGTTCGCGGCGTTCGCGATCGCGCTGACCGCGGGCTTCAACGTCGTGGGCGTCCGCCTCGCCGCGAACGTCAGCAACGTGACCGTCCTCGCGAAGTACGGTGGGCTCGTTTTCATCGTCATCATCGCTCTCTTCATCGGGCTCCCGAAGACGGGCGGCTACTTCACGCCCGCCGCGCCCGCTGGGAGCTTCACCATGGCCGCCTTCGGCCTCGCCCTCGTCTCGACTCTCTGGGCCTTCGACGGCTGGGCCGACCTCGCGTACAACGCGGGCGAGGTGAAGGACCCCGGGAAGAACCTCCCGCGCGCACTGATCGGCGGGACGCTCCTCGTCGTCGCGATCTATCTCGCCGCGAACGTCGCGTACCTCGCGGTCCTTCCGATCGAGAAGATCCGCGTCTCCAAGCTCGTCGCGGCCGACGCCGCCGAGGTCGTCCTCGGGACGGCGGGCGCCGTGTTCGTATCGGTGACGGTCATGATCTCGACGTTCGGGACGCTGAACACGGTCCTCTTCACGAGCCCGCGCGTCTTCTTCGCGATGGCGGCCGACCGGCTCTTCTTCCGCTCCCTCGCGTCCGTGCACCCGAAATTCGGGACGCCGTGGGTCTCCATCCTGATGACGGCCGGCCTCGGAATCGTCTTCGTCCTCTCGCGCAGCTTCGAGCAGCTCGCGGACGTATTCGTGACGGCGTTCCTGCCGTTTTACGCGCTCGCGGTCGGGTCGATCTTCCGGCTGCGCAAGAAGCCCGGCTATGCGCCCTCCTTCCGCGTGCCGCTCTACCCATTTCTCCCGCTCGTCTTCATCGCCTCGGTCCTCTACCTGCTCGGCAACTCGATCGCCGAGCCCGAGAGCCGCTGGAGCACCCTCGCCGTCCTCGGCGTCGTCGCGGCGGGAATCCCCGTGTACTACCTGACGGTGGGGCGAAGGGCAGCCTAGCGGCGCGTCAGAACCGGTACGTGAGCCCGGCGAGGAAGCGTGTGTTCGTGAGCACGCGGTGCCCGGTGTCCGGCGGCGTGTCGTCGATCTGCTCGCGGTCGTCCGTCGAGCGGTCGCGCACGAAGGCGGCGTCGAAGACGAGTCCCCCGAATCCCACCGAGAACCCCAGCGTATAGCCCGTCAGCGACACGCGGCCGGCGTCCGGCACGACGAACTGAGTCGCCCGCTGTGTCGTCGAGGCCTCGAAGTAAGGGGAAATCGAATCCACGCGATAGACGCCCGCGCGCAGGGGAACCGTCACGCTCCCGAGGAACAGGACCCATTCGGCGCCGGCCCTGAAGGAGCTCTGGTCCCGCTGCGCGAGATTCGTGGCGTCGAGCTGGGTCGGGTATTGCACGTGGGTCACGTACTCGCCGGCCCCGGCGGCCGGATCGGTGAAGCCCGGTGTTCCGTTCGGCCGGCAGGTCTGCGTGACGCCGTCGTTCACGCACGCAAGATGGACGCGCGGCAGGTCGATCGAGCCGCGACTCCATTCCTGCCGTGTGAAGTCGAACGAGAGGACGAGCGTCGACACCGGACGGAAGGCTGCTCCGAAGCCGTACGACGCCGGCCACGCGAGCGAACCCGAGGCCTCGGTCTGCCCCGCCCAGTCCACGCGCTGGGTCCGGTACTCGGCCTCGCCCCCGGGCGGTGCATAGAGAACGTTGTCGCTTCCCGACCGCACCGTCGCGTAGGACGTCTTCGCGACGCCCACCCAACCGCTCCGGTAGACGGCCCCGAGCGTGAGCCACGAGACGGGCCGGTAGAGGATTCCCAGGTTCGCGGAAAGCGAAGAGATCCTCTGCGTCTCGGACGTCGTCTCCACGATGTCGGTGTAAACCTTAGGGTCGCCGCGGCCCGCGATGGAAGCGATGCGGGTGGCCACATGCCGCTCCGCCGCCGGCGAGCCGAACCAGTAATTGACCGTCGCGCCGACGAAGACCGTCTCGGACAGGGCGGCGCCGAATCCGAACGAAAGGTTGTCCACGCCGCCGCTCGATGAGACGCGCGTCGCGCGTTCCGTCGCGTAATCCGGAACGAAGGGCGCGTCCGGGGCGGGGATGGCTCCCGTCTCGCCGCGGCTGTAGAGGTCGGCAGAAAGAGCCCGCACCTGGCGCTGGTACGAGAGCTGAAGAGTCACGCGCCGGCCGAGCGTCTTCAAGGGGTAGGCGACCGAGAGGAACGACAGCCCGCTTCCCGTTCCATCGTCCGTTCCCGGTACGCGGCGCGTCTGACCTGGAAAGTCCGGACTCGGGGTTGTGTCGACGTAGTCGCTCGTCGCAAGCGACGACGTCGTCCGGTCGGCCACGAGACTCACCTCGGGACGAATGAGAAAGGCGAGCCCGGCGGGATTCCAGGACGCGGCCGTCGCGTCGTCGGCGACCGCCACGAATGCGCCGCCCATTCCCATGGCACGCGCGCCGATACCGAGCGCGGAGTTGAACGTCTGGAGATTGAGGAGGTAGCCCTCGTCGACGGGAGCGCCCGGAACCCTCCGCTGGGCGGACGCCGGCTGCGCCAACACGAAAAGGGCGACGCCGAGAAACACGCGCTTCATTCGCCCGTTCATGGGGTGCGTCCGGCCTCGGAGCCGGCGGCTGGAGCGGAGAGCGCTTCGAGAATTCGGGCGGATACGCCCGACGGGCTCTTCGGCCGCGCGCGAGCGGGAAGGCTTTCGTAGAGCGCGCGGGCGCGCGGCAGCTCCGGGCCCGCCTCCCGCCCGCCCGCGAGAACGGATCCCGCCATCGCGTAGGCGGCGAAGAGACGCGCCGTCTCGTTGCCCGCGTCGGAAAGACCCGAGAGCGTCTTGAGCGCGCCGTCGTAATCGCCGCGAAAAAACAATCGGACGCCATTCCGAAGCACGGTGCGCGCCTCGGACGCGGGAGCCTTTTCGAGAAGCAACCCTGCTTGCGCCCCGGCCGCGGCGGGAACGGGCGGCACGCCGGCGGCGGGCCCGGGTGGAGTGGATGGGTCCGGGCGCTGCGTGGCCGCCGTCGCCGCCGCCGCCGTCGCCGTCGGAATCGCGACGGGCTTCGAGGGCAACGGAGCCGACGAGGTCGCCTTCGTCTCCAGCTCGAGAAGAGCGGCGTTGAGGCGCGGGCCGTAAGCCGGATGCTGCGAGACGAGGCCCTGCCCCTTCGAAAGAAGCAGCTCCGCGCGCGCACCCGGCGCGTCTCCGATTTCCTTCAGCGAGAGCCCCAGGAAAAAGTGCGGAAGGTAGTACTCGTGAAAGAACGTGCCGCTGATGTGAAGGCGCCGCTGCTCGCCCGGCTTCCGCCGGACCGCCTGCCGGAACGCGTCCGCCGCCGCGCCGAAATCCTTCCGTTGAAAGGCGTCGAGCCCCGCCTGATAGGAATCCGCCGCATCCTGCGCGAGAAGCCGCGCGGCAAGGAGGCTGGAGGCCAGAAGAAAAACAAAGAGGAGCGCCCGCTTACGGCACATAGGCAGCCACGAGCTTCTCCACGTCGAACTTCGGATCCTCGACGTGCACCGCGATCGAGCGCCCCGCCTCCACGGTCACGTCTCGGGAGGCCGCCCGCGAGCCCGGGAACGTCAGCTCGACGCGGTAGATACCCGGCGCCACCGCGACGTAGAGCGGTGTCGTGCGCCCGGGGAGAGGAACCTCTCCCGACGTCCCGGCGGCAAAGACGCGAATGTCGGCGTTCGGGAGCGCGACGAACGAAATTCCGCCCTTCGCCACGCCGGGCACCGGCGCCCCTGCCGCCGTCGCGGACAAGACGGGCATGCCGGGTACGCCGGACGGCGCGGGTTGCGTCGGTCGCGGATCCTCGCGCCGCGACCGGAGGAGCACCGAGACGAGGACCACCGCCACCGCCGCACCGGCAGCGACACGCCACCAACGGCGCCGGGCGGACCCCGGCGTCCCGTGCACCGAATGCGAAGACGCATCGCCCGGGCCGCGGGACCCGAAGCGGCCGCTCTCGAGCGAGCGCGCGTGCCGGGCCTCGCGGAGCGTGCGGATCGTGCCGATCGTCTCTGCGAGACCGGCGGCTCCGAGCCGTTTTCGCGCAGGCTCGAGCGCCTTCGCGTATTCCGCCGCGGTCTGAAACCGCAGGGCACGGTCCTTTTCGAGGCCGCGCATCACGGCGGCGCGGACGTCCCCGGGAATGCGCTCCTGCGGATCGGTCTCGGCGAACGGCCGCGGCGATTCGGACAGGTGCGCATAGACCCAGCCGCCGGGCGTGTCCGCCTCGAAGGGCGGCGTCCCGGTCAGGATCTGATAGAGCACGACCGAGAGCCCGTATATGTCGCTCCTGAGGTCGATCCCCGCCTTCCGGCCGGGGCCGAGCTGCTCGGGCGAGCCGTACTTGAGCTTGCCCATGAACATGCCGGTCTCGGTCAGGCTCTTCTGGTCCATCTCCTTCGCGAGGCCGAGGTCGACGAGCTTCACGAGGAGCGCGCCGTCCTTGTCGACCGTGAGCATGAGGTTGTCCGGCGAGACGTCGCGATGGACGATCCCCATCGCGTGGAGGGCGCCGAGCGCCGCGAGCGTCTGCCGCGCGATCTCGAGCGCCACGGGCAGCGGCGGCCGCCCCGTGGACTTCATGAGCTCCGAAACGTCGACTCCCGGGATGTACTCCATGACGAGCACCGCCGTGCCGTCGGCCTCCATCGCGTAGTCGAAGAAGCGCACGACGTTCGGGTGATGCACTTTCAACGCGGTCTGGGCCTCGCGCTTGAAGCGCTCCTGCGCGGAGGGATCGTCGATGAGCGAATCGTGAAGCAGCTTCACGACGCACGTCGTCCCGAGCTTCACGTGGCGCGCCTTCCAGACGGCCCCCATGCCGCCCGCGCGCACCTTGCCCAGCAGTTCGTACGTCCCGTTGAGGATTCGCGTGGAGTCGTTCACGGAATTTCCGCTTGATTATCCGCGATGCCCGGTTCAATCCGTTTCTCCAACGGATTGGATGGCCGCTGGACACTCGATCAGGACTGCCATTTCGTGGTAAAAAAGCGAGCTAGTACGCACGCATCATTCATTTCAGGAGGAGGATTCGGAATGAGGTTTATCTCTAGAACGTTTCTCACGCTTGTGCTCCTCGTCACCGCCAGTGCGGCGTGGGCGGCTGAGACTGGATCGATCTCGGGCTCCGTCACCGACTCCGGCGGCCTCGGAGTCCCGGGCGCCATGGTGAGGGTCTTCGGGCCGCAGAATCCGGCCGGCCGCACCGCGATAACGTCCGCCAAGGGCGCCTACAACTTTCCCGTCCTGATCCCCGGCAAGTACACGGTCGAGGCAAGCCTTCAGGGGCTCGGCAAGGCCGCGAGCACCGTTCAGGTCCAGGTCGACGTGGACGCGCAGGTCGACCTCAAACTCGTCCCGTCGGCGAAGGCCGAGGTGACGGTCACGGCCACCGCCGCCGAAGTCGACAAGAAGAGCGCCGAGGTCAACGCGAACTTCACCGACAACGAGATCAAATCGCTGCCTCTCGCACGCACGTACGAAGGCATCCTGAACCTGATCCCGGGAGCCGCCGCCACCGCGGGCAATGGCTACGTCTCCGTCGCGGGCGGCACGCGGCAGGACAACAAGTACATGGTCGACGGGGTCAACATCACGAACCCCGGATACGGCTACCTGCAGGTCGACACGAACGAGCTCGACATCGCCGACGTCAACATCAAGAAGGGCGGCATCTCCGCCGAGTTCGGCCGCACGTCGGGCGCGATGGTCAACGCCGTCACGAAATCGGGCACGAACGACATCCACGGCGGCGTGCGCTTCGAGGCGCAGCCCGCATCCTTCATCGCGGCCCCGGCCACCGGCGCGTCGACCCAGACGACCGACCGTTACACGGGCGCGGCGAACATCGGCTTCCCCATCGTCAAGGACATGCTGTTCGGATACGCTTCCGGCCGCTACTTCTCGGCGACGTCGACGGGCCAGGGCAGCCAGTACGGCTCCCTCCCCGACACGAAGACGAGGAACCAGGACTACTTCGGAAAGCTGACCGGCTATCTCGGCTCGTCGTTCCTCCTGAACGCCGGGTTCCGGGCGCTCCCGAACAAGGTCACGAATGGCTTCGACTCCCTCTTCGACACGCCGAAGGCGGCGTGGAACTCGGACACGACGAACTACGTCACGAGCGTCGTCGGAAACTGGTTCGTCAACAAGGACAGTTACGTCGAGGCGAAATACGTCCACCTCACCGAGAACGACACACTCCAGGCGCAGAACACGCTCACGGGCCAGCCGAGGACGATCGACCCCGCGAACCTCGGAAACTACGGCGCGTTCTACGACAACACGAACCGGAGCGGCGGCAACGCGGGCTTCTACGAGTTCGCGAACTTCGGCGATTCGTACAAGCGCGACGAGATCAAGCTCACCGCGAGCAGGTTCTTCGACTTGGGTGAGACCCAGAACCAGCTCAAGGTCGGCGGCGGCTACGAGAACGACACCTACGACCTCGTCCGCGCGACGAATGGCTGGGGGGCCTTCATCTCCAGCTCGACGTGCCCGGCCTCCGTCTGCGGAACGTCGCGGTCCGGCCAGATCCGAGCCCGGTACTACGCCACGCAGCCGGAGCAGAACAGCAAGGCGCGGACGTACTCCGCGTTCATCCAGGACCAGATCACCTGGAAGAGGTTGACGGCCACGATCGGCGTCCTCGTGAACAAGGACGACTTCGCGCAGGTGTGCCAGCCCGGTGTCGTATGCGGAGGCGCGACGAGCGTCGTCACCGAAGAGACCCGCTACAACTTCATGTCCTTCGACTGGAAGGACGAGCTTCAGCCGCGCATCGGCCTCGCCTACAACGCCGAGATTCTCGCGGGCGACAAGTTCTACGGCAGCTTCGGGCGCTACATGAGCCTCGACCAGAAGTCGACCGCGCGCTCGTTCGCGCCGTTCCGTATCCGTCAGGACCAGGCCTGGTTCGACAAGGTGACGGGCGCCTACCTCGGGCAGCAGATCCGCGGCTCTTCGGGCGGCAAGGTCATTCCCGCTGATCTCAAGCCGCCTTCCTATCAGGAGTTCGTCCTCGGCTACGCCGCCCCCCTCGGAAGCGACTTCTCCTTCGAGGTCTACTACCAGCAGCGCGCCCTCAAGGACGCCTTCGAGGACGTGCCGAGAAATCCGGACGACTACTTCGGTTCCTTCGCGGCCGCGAACATCGACGGGGCGACGCGAAACTACCGCGGCGTCACGCTCGATCTCACGAAGCGCTACTCCCACGGCTGGTACGCGAACGTGAACTACACGTACAGCGAGCTGCGCGGGAACTTCGACGAGGAGTACGGCCTCGGCCTCTTCAACACGTCGTCGCTCCTCGAGGACAACCCCGGCATCAACAGCGCGGAGCCAAACCGCAACGGTACGCTCGGGCAGGACCGCCCTCACATCCTCAAGGTCTTCGCGAGCTACGACCTTCCCTACGGCTTCTCCCTCGGCGGCTTCTACCGCTTGCAGAGCGGCACCGCCTGGCAGGCCACGGGTATGGACGCGAACGGCTCCTTCCTCCGCTACCTCGAGCCGGCAGGCTCGCGCCGCCTCCCGACGTGGTCGAACCTCGATCTGCTCCTCGGCTACACGTTCAAGCTCGGAGGCGACATGGGGCTCCGCCTCGAGGGACGCGTCCAGAACGTCTTCAATACGCAGACAATTTCCAGTGTGGACCGCATTCTGTACTTCGACGACTACGTAGACGGCACGCCGGCCCGAACCCTCGGCCCTCAGGGAACGACGGCGCCGAACCCGAACTTCGGCACCCCGACGTCCTACACGTCGGCGCGCCGGTTCCTCCTCACGGCGCTCTTCAGCTTCTAGGAGCGTTCCTCGTCGGTTTCCCTCGCGGCCCGGCGGCAACGCCGGGCCGTTTCATTTCGGGAGAGCCCGGAGCAGCGCCTCGGCCTTCCCGTAGCCGGGCCGGAGCGCGAGGGACTTCCGGGCCAGGTCCCGGGCGCGCACGCGATCGCCCTTCTCCGCGAGGACGGCCGCGAGGTTCAGGAGCATTCCCGCGTCGTCGGGCGAGAGCGCGACGGCGGCCTCGAAGTCGGGCAGGGCCGCGAGCGCGTCGTTCCCGAGGATCCGGTCCACGCCCCTGCTCTCGTGCGCGGCCGCGAGCGCCGGCTCCGTCGCGGGAGGATGCGGGTCGAGCGCTCGGGCCCGCTCGAGCGCCGCGATCGCGTCGTCCATGCGCTTCGCCGCGGCCCATGCCTGTCCCATCCGGAACCACATCAGCCCCGGATCGGGATGCCGTGACGCCGCGGCCTCGGCGACGCGGGCGGCTTCTGCTGCTTCACCCTTCTCGACGAGGTAGAGCGCCCAGTGCATGTCCTCGTCCTCCGCGCCGTCCCAGAGGCCCGTCGGCCGGAGCGAGACCGCCGCGAGGACAGCGGCGGCAGCAGCGGCGATCCCGAGGCGGGCGCTTTTCGCCCGCAAGGCTTCCGGAAGCTGCGCGACCGCGGCGCCGGCAAGCGGCGCGAGCGCCACGAGGAGCGGGAGGCGGTAGCGCGTCGCGACGAAGAAGAGTGCGACCGCGAAAACGTATGAGGGGACGAAGACGGACCAGACGAGGAGCGTCCGGCGCGCCGCGCCCGCGGACGCGAAGAGCGCGAGGAAGAATCCCGCGCCCGCGAGCGGCACGAGGAGGCCGGGCCCGACGCACAGCAGCCGCAGCACGAGGCTCTTTTCGCGGTACCACGGGAAGCTGAAATTGAGAGGTGCCTCGTCGCCGGAAAGAAGAAGATGAATCTTTCTTAGAAAGAGACGAGTGGCGTCCGCCGGGTTTCGCTCGATCCAGTCCCAGGCCTGTCGCGCGAAGTGCGAGGAAACTTCCCGTGTGGACAGCGCGCGCCCTTCGGCCGCCTCGGCGACGCGCTTCGTGTCGGCTGCCTGCCCGGCGATGTCCGGCGTGATCCCGGGGAGCGCGCGGTAGACCCCGTTCGCGCCGGGTCCGTTGCCGACGAGGAAGTTCAGGCCGCCGTGCGAGGAGATCAGGACGAACTCGTGAGAGACCGCGAGGTTTCGGAGAGTGACCGGCGCGATCGTCAGCGCCGCGCCCGCGAGAAATGCCGTAGCGACACCAACCCTTCGGAGAAGATTTTCTTCGAAGGTGAAGAGGAGAAGCGCTGCCGCAACCGCCGCGACGCACAAGAGAGCATTGGGCCTGTTGAGAGCGAGAAGACCAAACGCCCCACCCGCGGCGAGCCAGCGCCCGGCGCCCACCGCCCCATTCACTTTCGAAGAAATACTCCCCTGAGTGAGCGCATCCGCCAGCAGGAACATCGCGAGCGCGGTGAGGAACGGGTCCAAAGCCGCCTGAAGAATGAGGATCTCGTGGAACGACACGACACCCGTGAGCGCGAAGAGGATTCCCGCCGGGAGCGCGGCGCGTTCGCCGAAGAGCCGTCGCGCCGTCAGCAAGACGAGCCCGACGGCCGCCGTCCCGAGGGCGATCTGGACGACCTTCGCCGCGAAGAGCGAGCCCGCCGAGAGCGCATGGACCGCGGCGAGGAAGTAGATGTAGAGCGGCGAGACGAAATAAGGTACGGGTCCCGGTCCGCGGAGAAGCACGTCGCCGTGCGCGACGTCCCAGGCCAGCCGGGCGTACACGCCGCTGTCCATGTCCCCCGCGGGCTGGAGGAGCGGGTGGGCGTCGAAATGCGCGAGCAGGGCCGCCTTCAGGGCGAAGGCGGTGCAGAGAAGCAGGAGAAGCGGAAGGCCCCGGCGGCGCACACCGCGAGGTTAGCGCGGCTCAGCCGGCGAACACGTATTTCCGGGCCTTGGCGCTCGACAGGAGGTCGCCGCGAAAGTCCGGGTGTGCGATCCCGATGAGGGCTTCCGTTCTCTGGCGGATGTTCTTGCCCCAGAGGTCGGCCGCTCCGTACTCCGTCACGACGTAGTGGATGTCCCCGCGGCTCGTCACGACGCCGGCGCCTTCCTCGAGCACCGGGACGATGCGGCTTATCGCGCCACCCTTCGCGGTCGAAGGGAGCGCGATGATCGGCTTTCCGCCTTTGCTGCGCGCGGCGCCCCGGATGAAGTCCACCTGGCCGCCGATGCCGGAGAAAAAGCGTCCCCCGATCGAGTCGGCCGCGACCTGGCCGGTGAGGTCGACCGCAAGGGCCGAGTTCAGCGCGACCATCTTGTCGTTCCGGGCTATCTGGAACGTGTCGTTCGTGAAGCTCGAGGGTCGCATCTCGACGACGGGGTTGTCGTCCACCCAGTCGTACAGCGCGCGCGTCCCCATGATGAAGGACGTGACGATCTTGCCCGGGAGGAGCGTCTTCTTACGGCCCGTGATCACGCCGGCCTTCGCGAGCGCCATGACGCCGTCGGAAAGCATCTCCGTGTGGATGCCGAGGTCGCTGCGTTCCCTGAGGCCGCTCATGACCGCGTCCGGGATGCGCCCGATTCCCATCTGCAGGGTCGACCCGTCCTGGATGAGCTGGGCGGCGTGATGCCCGATCTGCCGGCAGACTTCGTCGAGCGGTTCGGGGGTGAGCTCGTGCAGCGGATCGTCCACGGGAACGAGATGCGCGATGCGATCGACGTGCAGGAAGGAATCGCCGAGCGTACGGGGCATGTTCGGATTGACCTCGGCCAGGACGATGTCGGCCGTGTCGACGGCGCCCCGCACGATGTCGACGGAGACGCCAAGACTCACGAATCCGTGGTGGTCAGGCGGACTCACCTGGATGAGCGCCGCATGTACGCCGAGGCGCCCGCTCATGATGAGCTGCGGGATCTCGGACAGGAAGACGGGCAGGAAGTCGGCGCGTCCTTCCTGGACGGCGCCCCTCACGTTCGACCCGATGAAAAACGCCATGTGCCGGAAGCGGTCCTCGAGACCCGGCACCACGTACGGGGCGGCTCCGAGCGTCATGAGGTGAACGATTTCGTTGCCGCGGAGCTGCGTGGCGTGCGTCACGAGGGCTTCGACGAGGCGCCCCGGTTCGCCGGCGCCGGAACCGATGAGGATGCGGCGGCCGGGGAGGATGGCGCGCACGGCTTCTTCGGCCGTCGCGATCTTGCGGGCGTAGCGGGTTTTCCAGTCGGCGTCAAAGGTCATGGGATCAATCTAACCCTCCCGGAGAGCCCCGCAACTGATGCGGGTGAATCTGGTAGCCCTTGCTAAGCTGGCCCCGTGGGGCCGTTCTTCATCGGAATCGACGGGGGGGGCACCCGGACACGCGCCGTCGTCGCCCAGGAGGATCTCGTGCCGCTGGGCCGCGGCGCGTCCGGCCCCGCAAACGCGGCCACCCGCCCGCTCCCTCGCGTGGTGGAGTCCGTCCGGGAAGCCGCATCCGACGCGCTCGCCGCGGCAAATCTCGAGGATATTCCCCCCGAAACCGTCGTAGTCGGGCTTGCGGGCATCGACTCGATCCGGGACCGCCAACCCCTCCTGAGCGCTCTCGAGGCGGTCTTCGAGAGAAGCCGCGTCCTCCTCACGAGCGACGCCCAGATCGCTCTTTCGGGCGCCGCTCCCGGCCGCGTCGACGCGCCAGCCGTCGTGGTCATCGCGGGCACGGGAGCCATCGCCTTCGGGCAGGGCGAGGGCGGAGCCACGGCGCGCGCCGGCGGATTCGGACCCCTCCTGAGCGACGAAGGCGGCGGATATGCGATTGCCCGGGAGGGCCTCGTCGCGGTCGTTCGCGAGATCGACGGCCGCGGCCCGCCGACCGCCATCAAGGACCTTCTCTTCTCGACGGGCGGCGTCTCGTCGCTCCCCGAGCTCCTCGAGCGAATCTACCGCTCCGAGGGCGGCGCCGCCGACGTCGCGGCGTACTTTCCGGTCGTCCTCGCGGCGGCCCGCGGCGGCGATGCCGAGGCGCGGCGCATCCTCGCGGAAGCGGGACGCGACCTCGCGCTCGACGTCGTGACGGTCGTGAGAAAGCTCGGCCTCGAAAGCGTGTCCTTTCCGGTCGCGACGATAGGCGGCGTTTTCGCGGCCGGCGCATTCGTCACGAACCCCCTCGTCGAGGCGATCCGGCAGGTCGCCCCGCTCGCGCGCGTCGGCCCCGCCCCTTTTCCGCCGGAAATGGGTGCGATCCGCCTCGCTCTCGCAACGGGCCGGAAATTCTCATGACCGATTCGCTCGAGCTCGTCACGCGTCTCCACGAGGCCGATCAGGCGGTCGAAGGCGCGCTCACGGCCGCTCTTCCCGCGGTCGCGCGCGCGGCCGACGCGATCGCCGGGAGGCTCGAGGCAGGCGGGCGGTGGTTCTACACAGGGGCAGGAACGAGCGGCCGCCTCGGCGCGCTGGACGCCGCGGAGCTTCCGCCCACGTTCGGTACGGATCCCTCCCTCGTCGTGGCGCTCCTCGCGGGCGGGCGCGCGGCGATGTTCGAGGCCGTGGAAGGCGCGGAAGACGACGCCGGCGCGGGCGCCCGCGACCTCGCCCTCGCAGGGCTCTCGGGACGGGATGCCGTCGTCGGCATCGCCGCGAGCGGGGCGACGCCCTACGTGATGGGCGCGCTGGAAGAGGCGAAGCGCGCGGGCGCACTCACCGTCGCCATCGTCTGCCGGCCGAACGGGCCGCTCGAGAGGCTGGCCGACATCGGCATCCTCCTCGATACCGGAAAGGAAGTCCTCGCGGAATCCAGCCGCCTGAAGGCCGGCACCGCGCAGAAGATCGCGCTCAACATGCTCTCGACCGCCGTCATGGCGAAGCGCGGCCTCGTCTACCGGGACGAAATGGTCGCCATGCAGCCAACGAACGAAAAACTGAGGAAGAGGGCAAAGAGGATCGTGGCGCAACTTGCGGGAATGTCCGAAGAGAAAGCCGAAGATTTTCTTAGAAGGTGTAATTGGCGGCTCCCCACCGCGCTCGTCTCGGCGAAATGGGGACTTTCGCGCGAGGCGGCCGCCGAATTCCTTTCTAAGAAGAATTCGAACGTGGCGGCAGCATTGAGTCAGCGTCCCGAGGAGGGCCCCGGGTGAGCGAGGGAGCAAGAACTTCTTCTTCGACGCCCTCGTTCGTCGATCTCCACATCCACGGCGCTTTCGGCGTGGATGTCGTGACCGCCTCCCCCGAGGACCTCGACCGGCTCTCCGCCGGGCTCGCGGCGCGCGGCGTCGCCGGCTTCCTGCCGACGCTCGTGCCCCTGCCGCTGCCTGCGATGGCCGGCGCCGTGACACGGCTCTCCGCCTGGATCCGGTCGCGCCGCCCGGGAGACGGACGCGGCGCGATGCCTCTCGGCATTCACTTCGAAGGGCCCTTCGTGTCGGCGGCGCGCTGCGGCGCCCTCCACCGCGAAGACTTTCTCGACGGGACCGATCCTCGTGCCATGGGCGCCTTCTTCGAGATCGCCGGGGGCGCGCCGGGGCGCGGGATGACGACTCTCGCGCCGGAGATCCCCGGCGGCATCGCGGTCGTCCGGGAATTCGTAAAGCGACACTTCCTCGTCTCGATCGGCCACACCGAGGCCGATGCGGCGACTCTCGACGCGGCGTTCGCGGCGGGCGCGCGCCACATGACGCACTTCGGGAACGGGATGAAGCCGCTCCACCACCGCGACATCGGCCCGATCGGATGGGGACTGACGACGGACGGCGTCAGCGTGGACGTCATCGCCGACCTCCAGCACCTCGCGCCGGAAATGCTGCGCCTCGTCCTCAAGGCGAAGGGCGAGAGCCGCGTGGCCCTCATCAGCGACGCGATGCCCGCCGCGGGCCTCGCGGACGGCGACTACGCCGTCTGGGGCGAGACGCTCACCGTGAAGAACGGCGCCGCGCGCAACGCGGCGGGGGCGCTCGCGGGCTCCACGGCGCTCCTCGACGACTGCGTGACCCGGCTCGTATCCATCGGCGTCCCCGAAGACGCGGCGCACCGGATGGCGAGCAACGTGCCGCAGGCTGTATTATCCGCGTCGTAGAGGAGTAATACCGTGAAAACGATCTCCTTGAAAGTGTCGGCGGCTCTGGACACCAAGCTCGATCACGCCGCCCGGGAGCGCCGCTGGACGAAGAGTCAGCTCGTTCGCGTCGCCCTCGACGAGTTCCTGCTTCCGGCGCGGTCGCGCCCGACGGAGTTCTTCCGCAAGCGTGCGCGCCGCTTCGCGGGAGCTGTCGAGAGCGGACCCGGCGACCTTGCGACGAACAAAAGACATCTCGACGATTTCGGCCGTTGATGCGGCTCCTCGCGCTCGACACGGGCCCTCTCGTCGCTTTCGTCGACCGCCGGGAAGCCTTGCACCACTGGACCCGGCGCGTCTTCGAGAGCGCCCCTCGCCCGTTCGTGACATGCGAAGCGGTCCTCGCGGAAGCGTGTTTTCTTCTTCGCGGTCAACGCGGCGGCGCCGAAGCCGTCATGGGGCTCGTCGAGAGTGGATTCATCGCCGCGACGTTCTCGCTCGGCAAGGAAGCCGGTGCCGTCAACAAACTGATGGTGCGCTATGGCAACGTCCCGATGTCCCTCGCGGATGCCTGTCTCGTCCGGATTTCCGAGCTTCGGGAGGATGCCTGCGTTCTGACCTTCGACACGGACTTCGCCATCTACCGCCGCCACGGCCGCCAGGAGATCCCGCTTCTGATGCCCGAGTCCCTGTCCTGACTCAGAGCTTCCAGAACCAGCCCTTTTTTTCGAAGACGCGCAGCACCGCCCACCAGAAGAGGATCGTCCCGAGCGCGAACGCGTGCGAACGCAGCGTGGGGTCCGCGATCCACGAGAAGCCGCCGCGGTAAATCCACGTGTGAAGCGTGATCGCCTTCCCGGCCACGTCCGTCAGCTTGACGAGGCCCATCGTCTTCGCGAGAAGGCCCGAGAGAACGAAGACGAGAAGCGGATTCGTTCCGAACGTCGAGAAGAAGGCAAAGGGCCTCTTCCAGTTGAGGACGTCGACCACGAAAACACAGAGGCCGATCGCGAGAAGGGCCGCGCCCGACGTGAAGACGACGTACGACGCGGTCCAGAGATTCTTGTTGATCGGGAGGAACCGGCCCCAGAGGAGGCCACATCCGGTTGCAACGGCCCCCCACACGAGGAGCCTCGCGATCTTCTCCTTCACGGTCGCCGGGCCTCGCAGGAGGAAGCCCGTCAGCGTGCCCGTGAGCATCGTTGCGATCGCGGTCAGCGTCGAGACGATCCCCTCGGGGTCCCAGCCCTGCGCGTTCTTCCACAGGTGGCCCTGGAGCACGGCAAGGTCGACGGCGCGCTGGACGTTGCCGGACGGCGTGAGGTCGAATCCCGTGCCGAGGAGGATCCACGTGTGGAGGGCGAGAAGAGCCACGACCGCGACGGCGACGCCCGGCACGCGCTTTCTCCATACGGCGAGAACGATCCACGTCCCGAGAACGAACGTGACCCCGATACGCGGCAGCACGCCGGGAATCCGGAGACGCCCGAGGCGTTCGAGAAACGGCACGAACGGGTAGAACGCCATCAGCCAGCCGACGAGGACGATCGTCATACCGCGCCGGAACGCGTGACGCGCGAGACCCGCGCGATCCGCACCCGACGCCATCCGCTTCTCAAGCGAGAAGACGCCCGCCACGCCCACGATGAAGAGAAACCACGGGAAGATGAGGTCCGTCGGCGTCCAACCGTGCCATTTGGCGTGGTCGAACGGCCAGTAAAGATGCCCCCAGTCCCCCGGGTTGTTGACGAAGACCATGCTCACGACCGTCAGGCCGCGGAACACGTCGAGGGCGACGAGGCGCTGTTCCTTTTCGATTCGAGCATGTTAGAACGGTGAGATGCCGCCGGCCCCTTCCCCTCTTCCCCTTCTAAGAAAATCTTCTTCTTCTCTTTCTCTTCTCTCTCTCTTTCTCAGCAGCATTCTCGTTTCTATCTCTTCCTGTACGACGATTCCCGCCTCGCTCCATACGCTGCCCGCGAATACGCCCCTCGCCCGCCGCGTCGCCAAGCTCGCGGCGGGCAGCGGGGCGCGCATGGGCCTCGTCGCGCTCCACGTCGAGAGCGGCCGGCGCCTCGAGCTGAACGCCGCGGACGAATTCGAGGCCGCGAGCGTCATCAAGATCG
>JARXKK010000003.1 GCA_030278895.1 Acidobacteriota bacterium | reverse complement strand
CGTTCCGGCGTCTCCCTGAATGGCCACGCGCGGGTCGATCGGGATCTCGCCGAGGTACGGAACGCCGAGGAGGTCGGCGGTCTTCTTGCCGCCGCCGTGCTTGAAGATCTCGTCGCGGTTTCCGCACTTCGGGCACTCGTAGTAGCTCATGTTCTCGATGATCCCGAGAACGGGCACGTTCACTTTCTGGAACATCGCGAGGCCCTTGCGCGCGTCGATGAGCGCGACGTCCTGCGGCGTCGTCACGATGACGGCGCCCGAGAGCGCGACCTTCTGCGTGAGCGTGAGCTGGGCGTCGCCCGTGCCGGGAGGCAAATCGACCAATAGAAAATCCTGCTTGCCCCACGCCACGTCGCCGAGGAACTGCTCGACGGCCTTGAAGATCATCGGACCGCGCCAGATCACCGGCGTGTCGACGTCCATCAGGAACCCGATCGACATGACGCGCACGCCGAACCGCTCGATCGGGAGAATCTTCTCCTCTTCGTTCACGAAGGGCTTCGTCGTGATGCCCATCATCATCTGCTGCGACGGGCCGTAGATGTCGGAGTCCATGAGCCCGACCTCGTAACCGAGCTTCTTGAGCGCGAGCGCGAGGTTCGCCGAGACGGTCGACTTGCCGACGCCGCCCTTCCCGGAGGCCACGGCCACGACGAAGCGCGTGTCCGTGAGGATGTCCTTGCGGCCGATGGCCCCGGACATGACGGGCGCCTGCGGAGGCGCGGCCTGCACGGAGATCGTGACGGACGAGACGCCGGGAACGCCGCGGAGCGCCGCGTCGCATTGCTGCTTGATGGCCTCGGCCGCCGCGGGGGCGTCGGACGTCAGCGCGAGCCGGAACGAGACGTTCCCGCCGCCGACGCGTAGGTCCTTGATGAACCCGAAAGAGACGATGTCGCGCGAGAAGCCGGGGTACTTGACCTGCCGGAGCGCGTCGAGGACGGACTGTTCGTTGAGCGTGGTCGTGGACAAGTTCTGCTTCCCTCTCGGAGCGAAAGGATCTCACAGAACCCCTCCCACCTCACCGCGGCGGATCGCTGACGCCCGCTCGACGACTTCCTGCCGCTGCGCGGCGTTCATGCGCGCCAGGTTCTTCACCTGCAGCGCCATGCGCGCGTTCTTGGCCAGCGTCACCTCGTGGCGCATCAGAAAGTCCCAGTACAGCGTGGTGAACGGGCAGGCGCTGTTGCCGGCGCGCTGCGCCGGGTCGTAGCGGCAGCCCTTGCAATGCGGGCTCATGCGCTCGATGTATTTACCGGTGGCCACATAAGGCTTGCTGCCCATCAGGCCGCCGTCGGCGTACTGGCTCATGCCCAGGGTGTTGGGCAGCTCGACCCACTCCACCGCATCGACGTAGACCGCCAGGTACCAGGCGTGCACCTGCTTCGGATCCACGCCGTACATCAGCGCGAAGAGGCCCGTGACCATCAGGCGCTGGATGTGGTTGGCGTAGCCGTGCGTCAGGGTCTGCTCGATCGCATCGCGCAGGCACGCCATGTCGGTGGCGCCGGACCAGTACCAGCCGGGCAGGTCGGCGTGCGCGCCGAGCGCGTTGCGCTCGAGGTAGCCGGGCATCTGCGTCCAGTAGATGCCGCGCACGTACTCGCGCCAGCCGAGGATCTGGCGCACGAAGCCTTCGACGCTGGCCAGAGGCGCCTGGCCCGCGCCGTAGGCCGCCACGGCAGCAGCCACCACCTCGCGCGGGTTCAGCAGCTTCAGGTTGAGGGCCGCCGACAGGTGCGAGTGGTACAGCCACGGGTCGCCCGGCCACATCGCGTCCTGGTAGCGGCCGAACAGCGGCAGGCGCTCCCTGACGAAGGCGTGCAAGGACTGCAGCGCCTCTGCGCGCGTCACCGGCCACGCGAAGCTGTCGAGGCGGCCGGGGTGGTCCGGGAAGCGTTCGTTGACGAAGGCGATCACCTCGCGCGTCTCGGCATCGGGCTCGAAGCCGCGGCGCGGCGGCACGGCGACCGGGCCTTCGGGCCCGAAAGCCTCCCGGTTCTCGGCATCGAAGTTCCATTGGCCGCCGAGCGGCGCGTCCTCGCGCTCCGGGTCCATCAAGACGCGGTGCCGCTTGCGCTGCTCGCGGTAGAAATACTCCATGCGCAGCGACTTGCGGCCGCGCGCATGCGCCGCGAACTCGGGCACGCTGACGAAGAAGTGGCGGTCCTCGCGGATCTCGAGCGGCAGGCCGCAGGCGTCGGCCACGGACTTGATGGACTGCAGCACGCGCCAGTCGCCGGGCGCCGTCATGACCAGCCGGCCCGGCTTCAGGCGCTCGACGTCGGCCCGCAATTGCGCAGCAAGGCTGCCGCGGTTGCCGGGTGCGTCGAGCCGCGTGTAGTGAAGCCGCCGGCCAGCTGCCTTGAGCGCCCGCGCGAAGTGGCGCATCGCCGCCAGAAACAGCGCCGTGCGCGGCTTGCTCGACCAAACGTGCGTCGACTCCTCGGCCACCTCGGCCATCCACACGGCGTCGACCCGGGGCTCGAAGCCATCGAAGGCGGAAGCCTCGAGGTCGAGCTGGTCGCCCAGCGCCAGTATCAGGGAACGCAACTCAGCCACGCAGCGCCAGTATCTCGCGGCGCACGCGGTCCATGAGCGCCGCGCGGTCGTGCACGCCGAGCTCCGCCGTGGGAATCGGGCGCCCCGCCCGCACGCGCACGGGGCCCCGCCGCACGACCATTCCCTGGGCCCCGAGAACGGCTCGGGCCCCCGAAACGCCCACGGGCACGATCGGCACACCCGACTTCAGAGCCGTCAGGAAACCGGATTTCTTGAACGCGCCGAGGCTTCCGTCGCGCGAGCGGGTTCCTTCGGGAAAGATCAGGACGGACGTGCCCCCCGCGAGGCAGCGGTCCAGGCCGGAGAGGACCTCCCGGGCCTTCTCCGTCCGCCGCCGGTCGACGGGCACGAAACCGGCGAGCCACATCGACCAGCCCATGAACGGCACGTAGAACAGCGAGCGTTTCGCCAGGAAGCGCACGTCCTGAGGGATGACGAGGAGGAGGAGAAGGATGTCGATCCCCGATTCGTGGTTCGACATGTAGATCGCCTGAGGGAGGGCCGCGGCTTCGTCCGCCGTCTCGATCGTGGCCGGAACTCCCGTCAGAAAGAGGATGGAGCGGGCCCAGAGACGGGCCCAGAAGAGGTACAGCCGCCCGCGCGGCGGGATCCAGGACGTGAGGATCGCGAGGATGCCGTAGAGGGTGGCCGTGAGCGCAATGACCGCCCAGCTCCAGACCGAAACGACCAGATCGCGGAGCATGAACGCGAGTGTACGGGACCGCCGGGCCGCGCCCGTAGAATGCGCCCGTGGCCCAGTTCGACTCGACGACGCAGTACATCGCGGTCCTCAAGGAGCCGCTCTGGAAGTTCGCGCGACTGAAACGCTGGTTCCAGAACGTGTCCTTCCACCTCGGCGGAGTCGGGTTGATGGCGGCGCAACTCGCCCGCGAAGCGCGAAATCGGTGGGAAATGTCCGAGATCATCCGCCAGATGGACGCCCTCGGCGTCCAGTCGATCTCCATCGCGAGCCTCACGGCCCTCTTCACGGGGATGGTCCTCGCGCTGCAGACGGCATACGCGCTGGCGCAGTTCGGCGGCAAGGTATTCGTGGGCCGCGTCGTCGTGCTGTCGATCTGCCGCGAGCTGGGGCCGACGCTGACCGCCCTCATGGTCGCGGCGCGCGTCGGATCGGGCATCACGGCCGAGCTCGGAACGATGTCGGTCACCGAGCAGGTCGACGCCATGCGGGCGCTCGGCGCCTCGCCGATCCGGAAGCTCGTCCTGCCTCGCGTGGTGGCCGTCACGCTCATGCTTCCGATCCTGACGTTGCTGGCGGATTTTCTGGGGATGGTGGGCGGCCTCATCATCTCGGTCGTCGAGGTGAACATCGGCGCCTCCTTCTACCTGTCGACCGTTCAGCAGTCCGTGCACGTCAACGACGTGCTTCACGGGCTCTTCAAGACTCCTTTCTTCGGATTCGAGATCGCGATGATCGGTTGTTACAACGGCCTGAACGCGACGGGCGGGGCGGACGGCGTGGGGCGCGCCACCACGATCGCCGTGGTCGTGGCCTCGATCGCCGTCCTCATGTCCGACTTCTTCCTCACGAAGCTGTTCCTCGTGCTGCCGCTGGGGTTTCAATGACGTTCAGCGAGACCGCGGTCATGCGTTTCGTGAGGGCGGCCCACCCCGCGGGCGCGCCCATCATCGAGTTCAAGCACGTCTCCAAGGCCTACGGGTCCAAACGCGTGCTCGACGACGTGAACCTCAAGGTGATGCGTGGGGAGGTCCTCGTGATCCTCGGCGGGTCCGGCACGGGCAAGTCCGTCTCGCTCCGGCACATGAACGGCCTCGAGCAGCCCGACGACGGCGAGGTCTGGGTGGACGGCGTGGAGGTCTCCGAGCTCCCGGAGGAGGAGCTCGTCCCCGTGCGGAAGAAGATCGGCATGCTCTTCCAGAGCGGCGCCCTCTTCGATTCGATGACCGTCTTCGAGAACATCGCCTTCGCGCTGCGCGAGCACACGACCTGGTCGGAGGAGAAGATCGCGGCCCGCGTCGCGGAGGTGCTCGGTTTCGTCAACCTCGAAAGCGACGTGGAGCGCCTGCTTCCTTCCTCTCTTTCTGGCGGAATGAAGAAACGCGTCTCGCTGGCCCGCACCGTCGCGCTCAAGCCCGAGATCCTCCTGTACGACGAGCCGACGACGGGGCTCGACCCCGTGACATCGATGACGATCAACCGGCTCATCGTGGACCTCAACGAGCGGCTCGCGACGACGTCCGTCGTCGTCACCCACGACATCGTCTCGGCGCTGTTCGTCGCCGACCGCATCGCTTTTCTCCAGAATGCCAGGTTCGCGTTCGTCGGCACGCCCGATGAAGCGCAGAACTCGGACGTCGTGGACCTCCGCGCCTTTCTCGCCGCGGGGGTCTCTCCGGAATTGACCGCGTCGAAGGGAGGCCCGCCGTGAGAGCCGACGTCAAAACCAAGACCCGCGTCGGGGTCATCCTCTTCGCTTCCTTCGTCCTGCTCGCGGGCGCGATCCTCTTCATCGGAGGGACGAAGGGTTTCTTCGTGCGGCGCACGTCCTACTTCGCCCGCTTCCCGAATTCCCAGGGCATGGTGGGCGGCAACCAGGTGCGCCTCGCCGGCGTGATCGTGGGCGCGGTGCGCGGAATCGACGTGCCGCGCGTTCCGGGCCAGGACCTCACGATTCATTTCGACATCGAGCGCAAGTACCAGCATCTCGTCAAGACCGACAGCCGGGCCGAGATCAAGACGATCGGCCTTCTCGGCGACAAGTTTCTCGAGGTGACGCCCGGCTCGACCGACAAGCCGGACCTCGAGCCCGACCACGAGATCGTGGCGTTCCGCGGCGCCGAGCTCGAAAAGATCCTGGCCGGATCGGGCGACCTCGTGGACAACGTCGTGGCCATCTCGAAGTCGCTCAAGAACATTCTCGGCCGCACGGAGAAAGGCGAGGGGTTCCTCGGTGAGATCACCTCGGAATCCGAGAACGGCCAGGCGCTCTCGCGCTCGCTGCGCCAGACGCTCGACAGCGTGAACGGGCTGATGAAAGACGTGCGCCAGGGCAAGGGCCTCGTCGGGCGCCTCCTGAACGACGAGAAGGCGGCCGAATCAATCCTCGGAGAGCTGGGGTCCGCGTCGGCCTCGCTCAACCGGATTCTCGGCAATGTCGAGAAGGGCGTCGCGACGGGCGAGGGCCTCGTGCCGGCGCTGCTCTCGGATCCGGAAGGCAAGAAGAAGTTTTTCGCGATGGTCGACTCGCTGCAAGTCACCGCCGCCGGGCTCGCGACTTTCTCGAAAGACCTCAAGTCCGGGAACGGCCTCCTCGGGCAGCTCGTCTCGAACGGCGATTTCTCGAAGGAGTTCATGGCCGACCTGAAGAAGCTGTCGTCTCACCTCGCGAACGTCGCCGCCAAACTGGATTCGACCGAGGGCACGGTCGGCAAGCTCATCGCGGATCCGGCCGTGGCCGACGCGATGAACGACATCATCGTGGGCATCAACCGGAGCAAGACGCTGCGCTGGCTCATCCGCGACCGGCAGAAATCCGGCATCCAGAAGCGCTACGAGGACGCGCAGACGGCGCCCGTTCCGACGCCCACGCCGTGAGCCGTGTCCTCGTCGCGGGCGGAGCGGGCTTCCTCGGCGCCGCCGTGGCGCGCCAGCTCCTCGGTGCGGGAGACACCGTCGTCGTCCTCGACACCTTCGACGACGCGGGCGATGGCCGCGCCCTCAAGGAGGAACGGCTCGCGTCGTTCGGTCGCCACGCTCGCCTTTCGGTCGTGCGCGGAGACGGGACGGACGCGGAGACCCTCGAGCGCGTCTTCGCGGAGCACCGGCCCTCCGGTGTCGTGAACACGATGCGTCTCCCCCTCGACGCCGCCGGCATCGGGCCTCTCGTCGAAGCGTCCCGCCAGGCGGGCATCGGCCTCCTCGTCCACCTCTCCGACGCGGCGCTCTACGGCCCGCGCGACGAGGCGAATCTCCGCGCCCGCGAGAACGAGGCCATCGAGCCCGGAGACGACCGCGACCTTCTCGCGAAGGCGGCCGAGGAGGAGGCGCTCCTCGCGTCCGGCCTGCCCTTCGTGATCCTGCGCGTCTTCGCCGCAACGGGGCCGGGCGGCGGGCCGGCGCGCTTCCCGCAGGACGCGCTCGAGGCGGTCCTCGCGGGCGAAGAGGCCTTCCTCGCCGACGACGCCCCGCGCGATTTCGTCCATCCGCAGGACGTCGTACGCGGCGTCCTCTCCGCCCTGAAGAAGCGGCCGATCGGCGAGATCCTGAACCTCGGGTTCGGCCTCGCCGTGAAGCCGTCGGAGGTCGTCCGCGCCCTCGCGGTGCGCGCCGCCAAGGAGTGCCGCCTCACGGTGACCGGGACCTCCGCCCGAGCGCCCCGGATCGCCGACATGGAGAAGGCTTGGCAGATGCTGGGCTTTTCCCCGCAGCTCGGCCTCGGGGAGATCGTCTGGGACACGGTGCGCGCCCGGCTCTTCCCCGCCGAGGCCGCGCGCGACTACCAGCGGTCCGAGGCCGCGACGACGGCCCCTGCGGACCCGCCGAAACCCGTCTCGCGCCGCGAGCTCTTCGGCATGTTCCGCCGGCCGTTCGACACCCGAAAGAAGCCGGGAAGCTGAACGGTGCGTGCGATCGTCTTCGAGGGCGGCCGGGCCGCTGTCCGTGACGTCCGGCGGCCCGCGCTTCGCGAGGGATTCACGCTCGTGCGCGTCCTCCTTTCCGGGATTTGCAACACGGACCTCGAGCTGAAGCGCGGGTATCACGGCTTCTCGGGGATCCCCGGCCACGAGTTCGTCGGCGTCGTCGAGGGGCCGGCCTCGTCCCCGCTCCTCGGGCACCGCGTCGTCGGTGAAATCAATCTCGCGTGCCGCCGATGCGCCTGGTGCGCGAAGGGCCTTGGCCGGCACTGCCCGAAGCGGACCGTCCTCGGCATCCGCGGTCACGCGGGCGCGCACGCGGAATACCTGACCCTGCCCGAGGCGAACCTCATCGCGGTCCCCGACGGCGTCTCCGACGAGGAAGCCGTCTTCGTCGAACCGCTCGCCGCCGCCTGCGAAATCCTCGATCAGGTTACCGTTGCACCGGGCGCGCGCGCGGCGGTCCTCGGACCCGGCAAGCTCGGACGCCTGGCCGCCGCCGTCCTCGCCACCGCGGGCGTCGACGTCGTCCTTCTCGGGCGCGCGAGCCGGGGGAAGGCCGGGTCGTTCGACCTCGTCGTCGAGGCCACGGGCTCGCCCGCGGGAATGGCGCGCGCCCTGGCGCTCGTCAGGCCGCGCGGCACGATCGTGTGGAAGTCCACGCACGCAGCTCCGGCCCGTTTCGACGCGGCGCCCCTCGTCGTCAACGAAATCACGGTCGTCGGTTCGCGGTGCGGACGCTTCGAACCGGCGCTGGAGCTCCTGAAGAATCGCCGCATCGACGTCCGGCCGCTCGTCTCCGGAATCTTCCCGCTCGGGGACGCCGTACGGGCCCTCCGCGAGGCCGGGCGGCCCGGCGTCCTCAAGATCCTGCTCCGTCCCTGATGCGTCGTTCCCGGACCCGGAGGGTAAGATCGGACGTTCCCGGGATTCTCTTCTCCGGAGGCTTCACCCGATGAACATCTGCATGGTCGGAACGGGCTACGTCGGCCTCGTGACAGGCGCCTGTCTCGCCGATTTCGGCATGGACGTGACCTGCGTCGACAAGGACGAGGCGAAGATCGCCCTCCTGAAGAACGGCGTCTCGCCGATCTACGAGCCCGGCCTCGAGGAGCTCATCCACAAGAACGAGAAGGCCGGCCGCCTGCGATTCACGACGAACCTCGCGGAGGCCATCGAACGCAGCCTCGTGATCTTCATCGCCGTCGGGACGCCGCCGAAGGAAGACGGCTCTCCCGACCTGTCGTTCATCTTCCAGGTCGCCGACTCGATCGCGGCGCACATGAACGGATACAAGGTCGTCGTCACGAAGTCGACCGTTCCGACGGGCACGGGCGCGCAGATCGAGGAGATCCTCCGGACGAAGAACGGAAAGTACAAGTTCTCCGTCGTCTCGAACCCGGAGTTCCTCCGCGAGGGCTCGGCCATCGAAGACTTCATGCATCCCGATCGGGTCGTCATCGGCTCGCGCGACGAGGAAGCCGTCGCGATCGTGAAGGACGTCTACTCGCCGCTCGCGATCGCGGGCGTGCCCTTCGTCGTGTCGGACGTCGAGTCGGCCGAGCTGATCAAGTACGCCTCGAACGGCTTTTTGGCGTTGAAGATCTCGTTCATCAACGAGGTCGCCGTGATGTGCGAAAAAATGGGCGCCGACGTGAAGGACGTCGCACGCGGCATGGGGCTCGACAAGCGCATCGCGCCCCAGTTCCTGAGCCCCGGCCCGGGCTACGGCGGCTCGTGCTTCCCGAAGGACTCCTCGGCCGTGGTCGACCTCGCGCGCAAGGTGGGCTACACGTTCGAGATCATGGAGGCCGTGCTCTCCGTCAACGACCACGTGAAGGCGCGCATGGTGGAGAAGGTCGCCGCGGTCTGCCCCGATCTCCAGGGCAAGCGCATCGCGATGCTGGGGATCGCCTTCAAGCCCGAGACGGACGACATCCGCGAGAGCGCGTGTCTGAAGCTCGCGAGCGACCTGCAGGCGCGTGGCGCCGACGTCGTCGCCTACGACCCCGCGGCGATGGAGAACGCGCGGAAGGAGATGCCCTCTCTCCAGCTCGCCGAGGACGTTTATTCCTGCGCGGCGGGCGCCGACGTCCTCGTGCTCGCGACGGACTGGAACCAGTTCCGCAAGCTCGACCTCGACCGCCTCGCACGCACGATGAAGGCGAAAAACTTCGTCGACCTGCGCAACCTCTACGAGCCCAAGGACATGAAGAAGGCCGGCTGGAATTACGTCGGTCTCGGCCGGGCCTGAAGCGCGTGCATCATGGCCGCTCCACGGCGGCAAATGGCACAGTGCGCGTCAACGGAGGTGCCTCATGGCCATGAAGATTCTGGACACCTGCATCAACTGCGGCTCCTGCGAGCCCGACTGTCCGAACACCGCGATCAGCGCGGGAGATCCGACGTTCGTGATCGAAGTCGGCCGCTGCACCGAGTGCGTCGGCGCGTTCGACGCGCCGAAGTGCGTCGAAATCTGCCCGATCGAGGGCTGCATCGTCGCCGACCCGGCGGAGGCGCGTGGAGTCCTCGAAGCCCGCTACGCCCAGCTCCACGCCTGAGAAGGAACCTTCCTCCCGTACAATCGGGAGTCCATGCGCATCGTCGTCACCGGGGCTGCGGGCTTTCTCGGCAGCCACCTGTCCGATCGGCTCCTCGCCGAAGGGCACGAGGTCGTCGGCCTCGACAATCTCGTCACGGG
Organism: Acidobacteriota bacterium; assembly: GCA_030278895.1. Lineage (GTDB taxonomy): Bacteria > Acidobacteriota > Thermoanaerobaculia > UBA5066 > UBA5066 > Fen-183. The sequence goes on along the minus strand of JARXKK010000003.1, from coordinate 66,382 downwards.
TGACGAGCGCAACATCGCCCATCTTGCCGGGAACCGGAAGTACCGCTTCGTCTTTCACGACGTCACCGAGTACATCTATCTCGACGGGCCGGTCGACGCGATCCTCCACTTCGCCTCGCCCGCCTCCCCGATCGACTACCTCCAGATCCCGATCCAGACGCTGAAGGTGGGTGCGCTCGGCACGCACAAGGCGCTCGGCCTCGCGCGCGCGAAAAAGGCCCGTTTCCTGCTCGCGTCGACCTCCGAGGTGTACGGCGACCCGCTCGTCCACCCGCAGCCGGAGACGTACTGGGGCAACGTGAATCCCGTCGGACCCCGCGGCTGCTACGACGAAGCGAAGCGCTTCGCCGAGGCCATGACGATCGCCTACCGCAACTTCCACGGCGTAGACACGCGGATCGTCCGCATCTTCAACACCTATGGACCGCGCATGCGCCCCAACGACGGGCGCATCGTGCCCTCGCTCATCGGGCAGGCTCTTCGCGGAGAGCCGCTGACGATCTTCGGCGACGGTTCGCAGACGCGTTCCTTCTGTTACGTCTCGGACCTGATCGACGGCATCACCCGGCTGCTCCAGTCGAATCACAGGGACCCCATGAACATCGGCAACCCTACCGAGATGACGGTCCTGCAGTTTGCCGAGTCCGTCCAGCGGCTCACCGGCACGAAGGCTCCTCTCGTCCGGAAACCTCTTCCCGTGGACGACCCAAAGCAACGGCGCCCCGACATCACGCTCGCGAGATCGGTCCTCGGCTGGGAGCCGAAGGTCGGCCTCGACGAGGGACTGAAGACCACCGTCGCCTACTTTGCCTCGCGAGTCTGAGATGACGTTCACCCTTCCCCAGGTCCTCGTTCTCTTCTGTGCGCTCGCGGCCGGGGCATTCGGCACCCTTGCGCTGCTCCTCCTGAGCTGGAACCGCGCGCGTACCGAGCTCGTCCTCTATTCGTGCCTCGCCTTTTCGATCGCGTTCTGGCTCGCGACGCCTCTCCTGACGCCCGTCCCGATCCCCGTCTCGCGCGAGATCCTCGGCCGCCTCGTCCACGCGCTCTCCTTCGTCCTTCCGGCCATCGGATTCCTCTTCCTGCTGAGGTTCCTGAATCTCCGGCTCACGCCCGCCCTCATGGCTCTCCTCGCCCTCCCGCTCCTCGGCACGCTCCTCGCTCTCATGCTGCCGGCCGCGAGCCCGCTCGCAGGAGGCCTCGCCGTCGTCTCGGTCGGCCTCGTCTCCGCCGGGTTCCTGGTCGTCTTCGCCCGGAAGGAGAACCGCCGGCGCGACACGACGCTCGCCTTCGTCGCGACGGCCTTCCTGCTCGCGGGAGCCACGCTCGAGACCGGTTCGAGGTGGACCCCCGGTTCCGCCGAATTCAGCGGGGTCTTCTTCGGGTTCGCTTTCCTCGTCTTCACCGCGCTGCTCCTCCCGACCGTCGCCGACGAAGAGCGGCGCCTCTTCGCGCGCGCGACGACGGACGCGCTGACCGGGCTCGCCACGCGTTCCCTCTTCCTGGGCCGCGCCGCCGAGGAGCTCGTGCGCGCGGAGCGGACCCGTCGCGCCGCCGCGATCGCCGTGATCGGCATCGACGGCTTCGACGCGCTCGAAAAGGAGCTGGGGCGCGAGGGCGCGGACGAGGTTCTGGCGGCTTTCGGCCAGACGATCGGGCGGGCGATCCGCGGCATCGACATCGCGGCGCGCCGTTCCCGGGACGAATTCCTCGTCCTTCTCGTCGAAGCGGACGAGACGAACGCCGCGATCGCGTTGGAGCGCATTCGCGCGGCCTTTTCCGGCGAAGCGGGCCGCCCTCTCACGCTTTCGGCCGGCATCGCGGTGCACGGCCGCCTGGACAAGACCCTGTGCGACGCCCTGATCGAGCGCGCCGAGAACACGCTCGCGGCGGCGCGCGCCGCGGGCGGAAACAGGATCCTCTACGAAGAGCGGTCCGCCGAGCCTCCCGCACGCACGGAGCGACCCTGAGTGAGCCGGCCCTCCTGAACCGTCACCCGCCGTCGAGCACTCTCCGCACTCTTGCGAGAAGGTCCCCGGGCGAGAACGGCTTCTGAAGGAACGCGACGCCCCCGGCCCTGACTCCGCGCATGACGACCGCGTCCGTCGGGTGGCCCGACATGTAAAGGATGGGGGCCCTGACGCCGATGGCGTCGAGGCGGCGTTTCAGGACCGCCACGCTCATCTCCGGCATCACGACGTCGCTCACGACGAGCTGGATCGCGCCGGTATTCGCGCGCGCGACGTTCACAGCGTCCGGGCCGGACGCAGCCTCGAAGACCGTGTATCCGTTCCGCTCGAGGACGCCCCGGACGAACCGGCGCACGGCGTCGTCGTCCTCGACGAGAAGCACCGTTTCGGTTCCCCTCGAGGGCGCGCGACGCGGCGTCCCGGAATCGCGCCGTGCCGAGGCGGGCTCTTCGACACGCGGCAGGTAGATCCGGAACGTCGAGCCGCGGCCGGGGTCGCTGTAGACCCAGACGAATCCGCCGCTCTGTTTCACGATCCCGTAGACCGTCGCGAGCCCGAGGCCGGTCCCCTTGCCGGCAGGCTTCGTCGTGAAGAAGGGCTCGAAGATCCGCGCGAGGGTCGCGGGGTCCATCCCGCAGCCGTCGTCGCTCACGGCGAGCATGACGTACGGCCCCGGCGCGCCGGCCGGGTGAGCGGCGACGTACGCTTCGTCGAGGTCCACGTCGCGCGTCTCGAGCCGGAGCGTTCCGCCCTTCGGCATGGCGTCGCGCGCGTTCACGACGAGGTTCACCAGCACCTGCTCGATCTGGCCCGGGTCTGCCTTCACGCGCCCGAGGCCGGGCGCGAGATCCTTGCGAATGCGAACGTCCTCGCCGAGGAGCCGCGCGAGCATCGCCTCCGTGTCCGACACGACGTCGTTCAGCACGAAGACCGCGATCTTCTGGACCTGCTGGCGGGAGAACGCCAGGAGCTGCTTCGTGAGGGAAGCGGCGCGTTCCCCCGCCCGGCTGATCTCGGCGACATCGGCGAGGGCGGCTTCACCCAGCGGACGTTCCGACAGGAGCTGTGCGTAGCCAAGGATCGCGGTGAGGAGGTTGTTGAAGTCGTGTGCGATCCCGCCCGCGAGCTGGCCGACAGCCTCCATCCGGGACGCCTGCCTCCTCTGCGCCTCACCCTGGATCCGTTCCCGTTCGTCCTGCTCCACGCGGTCTCCCAGGAGGCTCCGGCCGGACAGCCGACGCCCTCCATACCCTATAGACGGTTCGCGGGGGTGTTTTTCAACCACCCCCGATGTCCTTGAAGTGCAGGCACACCGGAAGTAGGCTGAACCATGAGATCGGGGCTACGCATGCAGGCCGGGGCGAGTCAGAGCGAAATTGTCCAGGGCTCCGGGGCGTCCTCCGCGGACACCTCCGGCGGCACGCTTCCCGATGCATGGGACTGGGAGCGCCTCGACGGCCATCTGAGGCCGCGCCTCGTCGCGGTTGGGGTGCGTCGCTTCGGCTGCACGCCCGAGGAGGCCGAGGACCTCGTGCAGGACATCTTCGAAGCCGTGCTCCTCAAGCGTCCCCGTGTGCGGAATACCGAGGGCTACCTCGTGAGCACGTTTTTCAACCGTTGCTTCGACCGCGTCGAGGAGCGTGCCCGGGAGGACTCGTTCGTGGCCTCTCTCGACGCCGCGCACACGCGAAGCGACGGGTCCGAAGGCCTTCTGACCGCATTCCACGTCCGCGGTGCATTTCGCCGGTTGACTCCCGTCTGCCGGCGTCTCATCCGCTCGTACTGCGTTCAAAGGGTCTCGCTCGCCGAAGCGGCGGCCGGCTCGGGATGCAGCGTGCCCGCGGTGTGGAAGCGCATCAACCAGTGCATCAAGAGGATGAGAACGTGCCTCGCCGCCTGAACGCCCACCCCGCCGAGGTCGAGCTCCTTGCCCTCGCGATCGGGCGCGACGGCGACGCGCCGGAGGGAACCCGCGGGCACATCGCGGGCTGCCCGACCTGCGCGCGCCGCGGGAGCGTGCTCGAGCACCTCGCGGGTGCCATCGAGCTCGAGGACACCCTCCACCGGGAGAGCGAGACCACCCTTCCCCTGCCGGGGTCGCCGCGGACCGCCGAGCGGCGTGTCCGGCTCGCGCATCTCGCCGCGGATGCGGACGCCGCGCAACGCGAGGCCGAGACTCTTCTCGAGTTCGCGCGCGATCCGGGCGCCGACCTTGCCCGGTGCGTGCGCGATCTCGCAGCCGCGCACGGCGGGCGGCTCGCGCTTCTCTATGCCGCTCAGCGCGGCGCCTTCGCCGCGGCCGTCCCGACGCGCGCCCTCGCCCTCGCCGAGGCAATCGAGGCCGCTTCGGACGGGCCGGTGCCGGCGGCGGAGGGCGGTGTGCGGCCGGTCCCACCCGCGCTGCTGCGCGCGGAGGCGCGGCTCCTTGCCTCGCAGGCCCTGCTGAACATCGGGCGTCTTCGGCACGCGCGCGAAGCCACCATCGCGGCGCGCCGCGAATTCCAGACTCTCGGCCGCGATCCGTTCAGCGGGGCCCTCTGCGACTACTTCGAAGCGAGCGTCCTCTGTTTCGAGGGCGCGTTCGCTCGCGCCGAACGCCTCCTGAAGGCCTCCGCCCGCATCTTCGCGGATTTCGCGCAGGATCAATGGGTCGGCCGCGCCGAGGCGGTGCTCGCCCAGGTGCTCCTGCAGCGCGGCAACCCCTCGCGCGCCCTCGTTTTGTACAACGCCGCGATCGAGCGCTTTGACCCGGAGCGCGACGCGAACACGTATTCGGTGTGCCTCCTGAACAGGGCGCGCTGCCTCGCGCGGCTCGGCAGGATCGAAGCCTCACAACAGGGCTTCGCGCAGGCGCTCCAGGTCGCGCGCCGCCACCGGTTGGACGCGCTCGTGTTCGGCGTGCGCCTGAACCTCGCCGAGCTCGACCTGCTCCGCGGCGATCTCGAACGGGCGCTCGTCTCCTACCGCGCCGTCGCGGCGAAGGCCGACGCGATGGGCCTCGAGGAGGACCAGATCGTCACGCGCCTCGGCGCCGCGGAGTGCCTCGGCCGGCTTGGCCGAACCGGCGAGATGATGGACGCGCTGCGCGAGATCGGGCGGATCGTCGCCGTGACCGACCTCGCGGGGAACCCGGCCTGGATCGAGCTCGCCTCGCGCCTCGACCCGGGCGACGTCGAAGTTGGCCTCGTCTCGGAGGTGCGGGAACACCTCGCGGCCGCGCGCGACGGGTTCGTCCTTCCCTTCCGCGCCGCCCGGCGCGCGTAGCCGGGCCCCTTTTCCGGATCAGGGTACGGCTCGGCGGTTGAAAACCGCCTGGCGGTTCCGTCTATAGGAGTAACAGGCGGAACTGCTGAGCGCTCATCTCTCCCGCCTCCAAGGTGCGCCGGACACCGGCGCGCCACAGGAGGAAGATATGGACGCTCTCACGTTGCTTCTGTTGCTTCTCGGTCTCGGCTCCGGCGCCACGACCTCCGCTGCCGACGATCCCGAGCGCGGGACGAGACCGGTGGGTGGCTGAACGAGACCGTATGGGCAAACCCGGCGGGGACGCCCGCCGGGCGAGTGCCTAGAACCTGTAGAAGAGGCTCGCGGCGAGCTGCCGCGACGCGCGGCCGACGTCGAATCCGAAGTCGATCGAGAGCGATCGAGCGACCGTGACGCCGAGGCCCCCTGAGAAGCGGTCGTCCGCGCGCCCCCCGTCGAACACGGCGGCGACGCTCTCGGAATAGGGCGGCTCCGTGATGGGGAATGGCGTTCCTGAGCCGTCGCGCGCGGCGAGGCGCGCCGTCGTTCCGTGAGCGGGCTCGCGGTGGTAGCCGACCCGGAACGCGAGGCGCGCTCCCTTCGCGCTCGCCACGTATTCGAGGCCGATGCGCGGGATCCAGGCATCCCGAGCGGGGGAAACGTCCGCGAGCACGGGGTCCGTAAGGGGAAATCCGAACGGCCCGACGAGCCCCACGTACGAGACCACGGGCAGAGGGCGGTCGAAGATGTCGCCGTAGGCCACCCACTGCAACTCGGCGGCGATGGTGAGGCCCGGCATCGGGTGAGCGGCGAGGCCGGCGGCCGCGTCGCGCGGCACCCGGAACGAGAACGGCCGGGACGTCTGCGCCGAAAGAGGCGTGGGAATGTAGCGGCCGATCACGAGCGTCCCGTCGTTCCTCGGCGACGAGCGGTAGTCCGCGCCGAGCGTCAGGGCCCCGTCGGGAAGAAGGTCGACGTGAATACCCACGAGGTATCCGAGCTTCGTCCCGGACACGCCGTCCACGCGCATCGTGGTGGTCAGGATCTCCTCCGCCGTCGGCGACAGGTACGTGCGGCTCGTGATCCGATGCGGCCCCGCGGCGTCGCCGTCGAGATCGAAGGACGCCCGGTTCAGCGTCACGCCGCCGCCCACGCGCACGCGCTCCGAAACGCGATACGCGAGCGACAGCCCGAGCAGCCTGTTGCGGAGGCTCACCGACCCGAACTCGCGGTACTGGAAGAGGAAATCCCGGCGGGCCGTGTCGCCCGTCCGGTTGTCCCGGAGCTCGAGGTACTGGTACCCGCCGGCGCCAGCGTCCCCCTCGAAGCGGAGATTCTCCGCGTAAGTCAGCGCCGCGACGAAGCGGCGCGAAATGGGGACGACGACGCCCGCGAAGTCGACCGCCGAGCCACGCGTGTCGCGGTCCAGGTTCGTCGTGTCCGTGGCCGGATAGGGCGCCGCGAGAGGGCCCGTCGCCGTCGCCCGCGCGGTGACGAGCCCCAGCGTCGCGTCCGCGCGCTTTCCGGAGACGGCGAACTCGATCGAGGAGATGAGCCCGAGGCCGGCGGGATTCACGAGCGCCGCTGTAGCGTCGTCTGCGATCGCCGTGAATGCGCCCCCCATCGCGAGCGACTTTCCGCCCGGGTTCGTCAGGTTGAACGTGACCTTCGAGAGCAGCGCCGAGTCGGTCTGGGCGCTCGCCGAAAAGGGCGCGAGCGCCGCGAGGAAGGCCGGAAACCAGAGCGTGGCTGGCCTGAGGCTTCGAATCTTCAAGGTGCGTCTCCCCTCGTCAGTGAATCCGCGAGCGCGCCGGGCGTCGTGAAGGGCTCGGAAAGCAGGACGGTCGCACCGCTCGACACCGAGACGGCCCGCTCGACGGTACGCCCCTCCGGGCCGGGGCCGAGAAGGACGACCCGGTAGCGGCCCGGCGCGAGATCCGTGACGAGAAGCGGGGTCGTCGCGTTCGCCGGGAGCGGCACCGAATTCCCGGAGCCCGCGTCCACGAGCGAGAGGACGCGCGCGAACGGGAGCCCGAGAATCTGCAGGCGCCCGGAGGCGAGCGCGACCGGCGTCGAGACGGTGGAAACGGATTCTGCCGCGGACGCGGACCCGGCGGGTGTTCGTTTCGGCTCCGCGGCCCGGTGCTCCACCGGACGGGCCGACGGCCTCATGCGGGCGGCCCACCACGATGCGGAGAGCACGAGGAGGACGCCCGCCCCCGCGAACCATGCGAGGAGGCGGGCCTCGTGCAGCGGACGCGCAGGCCCGGAGGGCCTCGTCGTGTCGCCGGGTGGCGAGACGCCCACGAGCTCGGTTCCGCTCGTCGCCTCGATCGCGCCGTCCCCCGGCTCCATTCGCTCGATCCCCGGAGGAAGGCGTGTCGCGCCCGCGTCGCGGAGCACGGCCACGAGCCGGTCGACGATCTCGCGCCAGCTCGCCGGCCGGTCCTCGCGCCTCTTCTCGAGCATCTGCCCGACGAGGCGCACGAGGGGAACGGGCAGCGACGGCGCATGCGAAGGCGCGGCGACGGGCGGCGCGACGGCGTTGAGGTGGGCGGCGATGTACTCGACGGGAGCCTTGCCCTCGAAGGGACGCTGGCCCGCGAGCACCTGGTAGAAGATCACGCCGAGGCTGTAGACGTCGCTCCGCCAGTCGAGCGCCGCGCCGTGGCCGAGCGAGCCGAGCTGCTCCGGCGATCCGTAGGCGACCTTGCCGAGGAAGAATCCCGTCGCGGTCAGGGCCTCGAGACCCGTCGATTTCTCGAAGAGCTTCGCGACGCCGAAGTCGAGAAGCTTCACGAGCCGGTCGCCGCCGCGCTCGATGACGAGGATGTTGTCGGGCGACAGGTCGCGGTGCACGATGCCCCGCGACGCGAGGTACGCGAGCCCATGGGCCGCCTGCACGAGGAGCGGAACCGTCTCCGTCCACGGCCGCCCCGCGAAGGACGTCAGCGACACGCCGTCGAGGTACTCCATCGCGAGCCAGGGCGTCCCGTCTTCCTCGCCGATCTCGAAAAAGGAGACGACGTTGACGTGCAGGAGGCTCTTGAGAATCGCCGCCTCACGGTCAAAGCGCACGCGCGCCTCCTTGAGGTGCGCCGCCGATTCGTCTCCCGGCGCCTCCGCCTCGCGAATGACCTTGAGGGCGACCGTCCGGCCGTCGCGCTCGTCGACCGCCTGGTAGACGATCCCCATCCCGCCCCGTCCGATGCGCTTCAGGATGCGGAAATGGGCGATGCGCTCGACGGCGCCGGCGGCCAACCCGTCACCGTCCCGTGCCGGCCGACGCCGGACGCAGGAAGATGTTGGCCGGGTCGCCCGATACGACGTCGATCTTCGAGGCGAAGGCCAGGAACACCCCGTCGCCGCCGACCTGCCGAACCACGATGCGCACGTCCGTGAGCTCCGAGAGGTTGAGGCCGAGGACGCTGCGGAAGAGCTCCTCTGAAACGTAGCCGTTCGGCGCGATGCGCCGGGGGGCGGTCGCGATCGGCACGAACGACCCGGGCAGGTAAGCCGCGATGACGACGTCGCAATACGAGCCTGTAACCTCGTTCAGGATGAGGTTCGTGCGATAGGCCGACGAGCTCTCCGCGCCGTCGAAGGACATCGTCCCGAGGTTCGACTGGAACGAGGAGTAGCCGTGGCGGTAGGAGTAACCCTCCATGCCGGTCTTGAAATCTCCGACGCCGGTCGAGGGCGACACGGTGTACGCCTCGGTCTGAACGTCCACGTCCGCCCAGCCCTGCTTGCAGCACGTGCCGTCCGTGTTCATCACGTTTTCGATCTCGATGTGGCCGAAGGTGCTCGCGAGGGGCGGAAGGCCAAAGAATTCTTCGAGCAGGTCCTCGAAGGCGACGACGGCGCGCGCGGGAAGCGGCTGAATCGCCGAAGTGATCGTGTTCGAGTTGTTATCGACGTATTTCAGCTTCACATTGTGAGCGGTCGAGGTGGATGTGTTCGTGAGCGTGACGCGCGTCCGCCAGAACGGCTTCGAACCGTCTTCGAGCGGGGCGCCGCCCGCGTGGACCGCGGGGAACGAGAGCGAAGGCGGAGCGCCGGCGAAGGGCACGGCCGAGTAGGCCTCACGCGACACCCCGGCGCTCGAAGACGCCCCCTTCAACGGATTCAGCCCGTTCGAAGAGACGCCGACGTGGAGCGACGAGTCCTGCGTACGATTGTCGATGACCGTCGCCATCCCAACCACGGATCCGCGCGCCCCGCCTATGGGATCGGCAACACTGTTGTCCTTCCAGGTGATCCGGGCATAGGCATACGAGTTTGCGAGAGGCGACGCGTCGAAGAGGTCCGCGTCGTCGAAGAGCTGGACCGTCGAGTTCGCCGGAATCGTTCTGTCGATACTGACGATGGCGCCGTTTCTCAGGACCGGAATGCCGTCCAGGTCGAACAACTCGATGAGGATCTTCGTGTCGAAGCCCGACGTCTCGAGGAGCAGCAGGTTCGAGCGGCGATTCCTGTCGTGCGCGAGACCGGATACCCAATAGAGAGGGTCGCTCTGCTTCACGCCCTCGCCCGGAATCGTCGGCCGCATCTCGAAGCCGTACTGTCCGGTCGCCGGCGTGGTCCCCGCGAGCGTCTGTCGCGAGGCATTTCGCGCCGCCACGGTCGCCGGCAGCGGCCGGTTATTGACGAGGGCCGTGGCCGTTAGCGTGGGCGCCGCCGAGCGCACCTCGACGGTGAACGCCCCTTCCGAGCCGAGAAGCGTTCCCACCACGTTGCGGTAGCGGCGCGTCTCGCTCGGAGCGAGCGTGATGTCGTACCGGCGGAGGGCCGAACCGTCTCCCGGCGCCCCCACGGGGTTGAACAGCAGCGAGACGAGCACCGGAGTCACGGCGTCGGAATTCGTGAGCCACAGGTCCGCCGCGTAGCGGCCGACGCCCCGCGCGTCGATCGCGTTCGGGAAGGCGGCGTAGAGAAGCCGCGTGCGCGCGGCGGACGCGGGTGTCGCGCCCGCTCCGGTCGCGGCCGGCGCGAGCGCCGGACCGTCGTCCGTCACGAGAATCGACTCCGGGCTGTCCGGGAAGCCGACCGTGGCGAGCGCGACCGCGCCCACTTCGCTTCCCGTGCCCGAGCGCCTCTTCGCGCGATCCACGAGGATCCGGACGGTGCGCGTCTCGCGAGCGCCGAGCGGGCGGTCCCACTGCAGCCCATCGAGAGACACCACGGAGAGCCAGGGTGCGCGCACAGTCGCGACGAAAGGAATGGAGAAATCCGACGGATTGACGATCGCGTGGAGGATCGGGCTGCCGTCCCGGTCGATGTCCGCAGCCGGGCCGCTCCAGACCACCTTCGCCTTCGACGGTTCGGCCGCGATCATGCAGTCGACGGGCACCGTCAGGAGCGTATCCCCCGCCGTGAGCGTGATCGAGGCGTGCACGGGACGCACGAGCGCCGTGACGTAGAGCGACGTCACCCCGATCGTCTGCGACGCGTTCGAAGCGAGCGAGAACGAGTCCGGGCTGACGACGAATCCGCTGTCGTCCGGTTTCACGCGGACGAGGATCGGATCCGTGCCTCCGTTGCGAACGGTGAAGGAGGTCGTGAGGCGGGTACCTGGCGCCGGGACGAGCCCCGCGATCGGTGCGGGCTCGGAGACGAGCTGGAGGGCTGGCCTCAGGACGTTTCCCACGATCACGCGGAGCGCGGGAGACCACGGTCCGACCGACCCGCAGGTCGCTTCGGCGCGCACCTGATACACGTAGTCGCCCGGAGCGCCCGTGAAGGACGACGCGCCTCCCTCCACGACCCATTCGCTCGCGTTGACCGAGGAGGCGGAGGTCTCGCGGATGCGAAACTTCAGGCCGGTCAATCCGCCGCCCGGTCCCGCACCGAGGCCGAGCGTATTCCAGGTGACGACCCACGTGGACAAGGCGGGCGGATTCGCCGGGGTCGAAACGAGCTCCCCGACGGACGGCGGGACGTCGCAGACGGACTTCACCGGCACGGCGAGGACGTTCGAGACGATGGCGGCCGTTCCCGCGGGCGCCGAGCCTGCCGGACAGGACGACTTGACGACGATCCGGTGGTAGAGGACCTTCGCGCTCGCGGCGCCCGGCGTCAACGTGATCGCCGACCGCACGGTGACGCTCTGATCGACGCCCGCCGCGAAGCCCGCGTCCTGGGAGCGCTCGACGACGTAATAGTCCGCGCTCTGGGTCGTCGGGCCCGTGAGGACGTTCGTCCACGAGAGGGAATACGACTCCCCAGCCTGGACACCCGCTGGCCCTGTCAGGACCGGGGGCGGGACCGGGCAGGCCGCGCCGCGAGCGCCCGGCGCCCACGCGGCCGCCAAGGCTCCGAGGAGAGCCGCTCCGAGGACCGATCGCGAAAGCCGGGAGTTCGAACTCATCCTTCTCTAGAATCCCCCTCGATGCGCTCTTGGGAGTGTCGCGGCACGCTCACCATCCCACGTGGGACCGGATCCACGGGGGTGATCGCCGCCCTGCTGGTCGCCCTCACGGGCCAGCTGTCCGCGCAGGTGATTCTACCCCCCGACGCGGCCGTGAAGGCGTATCAGGCGGGACAGGCCGCCGCGCAGCGGAAAGACTGGCCTCTCGCGATCCAGAAGATGAACGACGCGCTGGCCACCGGGCACACGCACGCGCGGCAGCACTTCGGCGCGAGCCGATACACGGTGGACCTCTACGACCCCTATTACTGGCTGGGCGTCGCGCACATGGAGCTCGGCGAGGTGCTCGAGGCGAAGCGCAACCTCCTTCTCTCCCGGAGCGAAGGGGTCATCGACGGATTCCCGGAATCCGCGGACCTCCTCGGCCGGCTCGGGACGCTCGAACGCCGCGAGGCCCAGCTAGTCGCCCTTCGGGAGGCACCCGCTCCGACGCCACCGGCGCCGGTGCCCGCGGTTCCCGCCCCGGCCATCGCCCCGGCCTCCGGCCTGACGGCCCGGGATGCCGAGCCGCCGGAGCCGCAGGGCGCCGCAGGAGCCGGCGCCGAGAGCATCCTGACGCTCTTTTCCGCCGGCGACTTCGCGGGGGCCGAAGCCGAAGTCGAGCGCTTCCGGCGGGTCCGCCCGGAAGCCCGCGAGGCCGACCTCCTCGCGTCGCTCGTTCTCGGGACGCGCTACGTCCTCGAGGGCAGGACCGATCCGGCCCTCTTCGCCCGCGCGAAGAAGGCGCTCGCCTCGTGGCGCAGAAGGGGCGGCGGGCGACGGACGGAGGAGGCGCTTCTTTCTCCATCGCTCCTCGCGGCCCTGAAGGGGACCTGACGCCCCCCGTACGGAAACCTCAGCGCGAGCGAACGACCCAGGTGTCTGCCGCGAGATCCTGAAAGGCCCTCTTGTCCTTCTCGAAGAAGGCCCACACCCATCCGAGTCCCAGCGGCAGGCCCGCGAGCACGAGGACGACCGCGCGGATCAGAGCGGCCTTCCAGCCGATGCCCCTTCCGCCGATTTCCCCGCGTTTGACGACCGTGAGCCCGAGGAGGGACTTGCCGGGCGTGCGCCCGCGCCACGCCCAGCCACCCACGACATAGAGTGCGTTCGCGAGCGCCGCAAGGAGGAACGAGAGCAGCGTGATGCCTCGAAAGGCCCAGTCAGGAGCCGCGTCGCGCGTCTGGAGCTCCGCGCGGAAGTAGTCGATGAGAAAAACGGGAGCGAACAGGAGGAGGTTGATCGCCGTGAGGATGACGGCATCGACGAGTGCAGCGATGAGGCGGGCGAACGGGTTCGCGGCGTTTCGCGGGCCCGCGTTCACCGCCGGGGCGCGCCGCTCGCGGAACGCCGCCGCGCGATCGACCGTCGCGAGGCGCGGCGGGGCCTGGGACGAATTCATCTGGATCGAGATATCCGCCAGCTCACGCGCCGCGATCGCCGACGGGAACGGCTCGGCGAGCGCCGGAATGCCGTCGGACGGCGCAACGGTCGAGAGCTCGTCCGGGGGCCGGAGTGCCGCGGGGAAGGCCTCGCGGAAGCCGGAGCCGGGCCGGGGGGGAGCGCCTTTCTTGTCGATGTCGCGGAAGAGCTCGGAGGCCGACATTTCGTCGGGCGAAAACACCGGCGGCGGCGCTTCTACCCCAGGACGGGTGCCGCCCGGCACCGGCTCGTAGGTGATTCCCGATGGCGGCCGCGGCGCGGGCGGCTCTTCGGGCTGGCGCGGCAGTTGGTCCGGCCCGAGAAGCGCCGTCCGGTCCGACGGAACGTTTGGCGGAATGATGCGCAGATCCACCACGGCCGCGCCGATCTGGATGCGGTCTCCGCCCTGGAGCCGCGTCTCGCGCGAAATCCTCTTGCCGCCGACGTAAGTTCCGTTCGAGGAGTTGAGGTCCTTGACGATCGCCTCGCCCTTGTTGAGCGTGAGGAGCGCGTGCGAACGCGAAACCGACTCGTGCTCGAGCCGCACGGTCGACGTCCGGCTGCGGCCGAGCGTGGCCTCACCGTCCGAGAGGTCGATCTCGCGGCCCTCCACCGAGAGCACGTAACGGAAGGCTTCGCTCGTCAAGGTGACGGAAATTGTACCCGGCTCCGCAGCGCTTCGGCAGTCGGCGTGCCGCCGCGGGCGGCGAGAGCCCCGGGAGTCCCCGAAAACACGAGGGATCCCCCCGCCGGTCCGCCGCCGGGGCCGAGCTCCACGAGGGAGTCCGCGCGGGCCAGAAACGCGGTGTTGTGCTCGACGGCGACGATCGAGTGGCCCGCCGCAATGAGGCGACGGAAGACCGACAGGAGCACGTCCACGTCCGACGGCGCGAGTCCGGTCGTGGGCTCGTCGAAGATGAAGAGCACGGGCTCTCCCGGGCTGCCGCTCCTGAGGAAGGACGCGATCTTGAGCCGCTGTGCTTCCCCGCCCGAGAGCGTGCCGGTGGACTGGCCGAGCGTGAGATAGCCGAGCCCCGCCTCCGCGAGCGGTGCGAGCCGGCTGGCGATCGCCGGGGCGTCGGCGAAGAGGTCGCGCGCCTCGTCCACCGTCGTTGCGAGGAGCTCGTCCACGTTTCGTCCGCGCAGCCGGACTTCGAGCACCTCGGACTTGAACCGCCGCCCGTCGCACGCGTCGCACACGACCGTCACGTCGGCGAGGAATTGCATGTCCACCGTCACGGTGCCGGCGCCCTCGCACTGCTCGCAGCGGCCGCCCTTCGCGTTGAAGCTGAACGCCCCCTTCTCGAGGCGGCGGGCCTTCGCGGCGGGCGAGCGGGCGAGGAGCGTCCGGACCTCGTCCCAGGCCTTCGTGTACGTGGCCGCGTTCGAGCGGGAAGAGCGTCCGAGCGGCGACTGGTCGACGAGAACGACGTCCGACACGAGCTCGAGGCCCTCGATCGCGTCGTGCGGACCGACCTCGTCCACGCCGGTCAGCAGCCCCTTCCCCATCCTCTGCCGCGCGCCCGCGGCGAGGACATCGACGACGAGCGAGGATTTCCCGGACCCGGAAACTCCGGAAACGGCGACGAGGGAATGCAGAGGGAAGGAAACTGAAATATTTTGAAGATTATTTGCTCGCGCACCCACGACACGAATCGCGCCGCCACCGCCCATACCCCCTTCTAAGAAAGCGCCATAGGCGCCCACCGTTTCGGCAGCAATGAGCGGACTCGCGTCGGGCAGCGGATACGGCCTGCTGTCCGAAGCAAAAAGAATTTCTCTCTCCTTCTTCAGACTCCTCCCCGTCGCCGTGTCCTGCTCCTCGAGCTCTCGAGGCGTGCCCTCGAAGACGAGCCGGCCGCCTTTGGCGCCGGCGCCGGGCCCGAGGTCGATGACGTGGTCGGCCGCGCGTATGACGTCCGTGTCGTGCTCGACGGCCACGACGGCGTTGCCGCCCGCCGCGAGGCGACGGAGGACGCCGAGCAGCCTGTGCGTATCGCGGGGATGTAGTCCGACGGTCGGCTCGTCGAGGACGTAGAGCGTGCCGGTGAGCGCGTTGCCGATCGCCGAGCCAAGCTGGATGCGCTGGGCTTCGCCGCCCGAGAGCGTGCGCATCGTGCGTGAGAGCGTGAGATAGGAAAGGCCGATCTCGACGAGCGTGGACACGCGGCGCCGGAGCTCGTCGACGAGCGAAGCCCCGCGCGCGCGCTCCTCGGCGAGGGGAAGGGCGCCGTCGAGGAACGCGAGCAGCTCTTGGAGCGTCAGGGCCACGACGCCGGCAATCGTCTTGCCGGCGAGCGTGACGGCGAGCGCTTCAGGCTTCAGACGTGCTCCGCCGCAGGCCGGACAGGGCGTGTAGCCGCGATACCGCGACAGCAAGACGCGGACGTGCACTTTGTAACGCTTCTTCTCGAGGTACTTGAACAGCCCCTCGACGCCGTACCACTCGCCCGAGCCCTTCCACACGACGTCGCGCTCCTTCGGCGACAGGTCGCGCCAGGGCACGTTCCAGCGCACCTTGTTCCGGCGTGAGACCGCCTTCAGGTCGTCGTACGCGCTCGCGTAGGCCGGCGAGTTGAACGGCGCGATCGGCCGCTGGGCCAGCGACTTCCGGGGATCGGGGACGACGCGAGCCGGGTCGATGCCCGTCACGCGTCCGAATCCCTGGCAGGTCTCGCACGCACCCCGCGGCGAATTGAAGGAGAAGAGGGCCGGCACGGGATCCGTGAAGCGCTGGCCGCAGGCGTCGCAGACGAGGCCACGAAAGAAGCGGCGGGCCGAGGAAAGACCCTCCCCGTTCTTCAAGACAAGAAGCTCACCGTCCGCCGCGTCGAATGCCAATGAAAGTGACGTGAGGAATTCCGGATCGGAAGCCGAGAGCACGTGCCGTCCTACGAGCAACGGGAAGGGGTCTTTCTCTATTCCACTCGAAGAAATTTCCAGAACGTCACCCGACGCTGAGACGTAGCGGAAGAAGCCCTGCCTCTTCCACTCCGCGCTCTCCGCTTCGAACGCCTGGACCTTGCGCGGCGCGATCACGAGGAGCTTCGTTCCCTCTCCCCATTCCGAAAGCAGAATTTTCTCTATTCCTTCGACGGTATGGCGCCGGACGAGCGTGCCGTCGTCCGGGCACCGGAGAGTCCCCGCCGCCGCGAAGAGGAGCCGCAGGACGTCGTGAATCTCGGTCGCGGTCCCGACGGTGGAGCGGGCCGAGCGCCCCGGGGCCTTCTGCTCGATCGCGAGAGCGGGCAGGACGTGTTCGATGAGATCCACGTCGGGGCGTTCGAGGCGCTCGAGGTACTGGCGCGCATACGTGGACATGGATTCGACGAACCGGCGCTGGCCCTCCGCATACAGCGTGTCGAAGGCGAGCGAGGATTTTCCGGAACCCGAGGGGCCCGTGACGACCGTGAGCGCTCCGACGGGAAAGGAGCACGTCACGTTCTTGAGGTTGTGCGTGCGCGCGTTGACCACCGTGATCGCGCGCGCCCCGCGTGCGGGCCCGGTCCGCCGCGTCACCGGGAGAAGACCGCGAGCTGGTTCATGCCGAAGAGGAAGCGCCGATAGGTGATCAACGATAGGCCCGCGGCCCGTCCTGCCGCCTCGAGGTCCTTCCGCGAGAGGAGGTCCTCGTGCTCTTCGTGGGCGTGGGACGACAGGAGGCCGAGCGAGGCTCCGGCGTCCAACGGAATGCGCCCGATCGGGTGCGGCGTCGTCGCGATCAACCGGCCTCCCGGGGAAAGGAGAGGGAAGAGGCGGGAGAGGATCGCGGAAGGGTCGGCCACGTGCTCGAGGACCGCGAGAAGGAGAATTCCTTCGAAGGGTGCCCTCGCCTGGAGCGCCGCCGGAGCCGCGCCTCGCCCAATGTCCCATTCGAAGAAATCACTCTTCGGAAATCTCTCCCGCTGCACCGCGAGCACGTCCGGATCCCGGTCACAGCCCGTGTACGACGGGAAGCGCGCCGGCAGATCCGTCAGGCCGCAGCCGACGTCGAGGACGCGCGCGCCGGCCGGCACGTGCGGCAGCGCGGCCGCGAGACGGGCCGCCCCGACGCGCTTCGTGAGCCGGCCATAGAAGGGCGTCGTGGAGGGCGAGGACACGCGGGGGTTTTACACCTTCCACCGTAAGATCGCCTGCCCGATGCTTGCAACGCGCGCCGCCCAGTTCGCCCTCCTCGCATTTTCGTCGCTGTTCGCCGTCATCAACCCGATCTCGGCGGCACCGATCTTCGTGTCGCTCACGCCCGGTGCGACAGGAAGGGCGCGGCGCCGCATCGCGCTCCGGGCGTGCCTCGCGGCGGCCGGGGTCCTCGCGGTCTTCGCCGCGGCCGGCGGCGCGATCTTCGCGTTTTACGGCATCACGGTTCCGGCGTTTCAGATCGCCGGCGGCATCATCTTCACCGTTCTCGGCATCGGAGGCGTGCAGGACCACCGCGCGGAGGTGGACCCCGAGGATGCGCGGCGCGCGGACCCGTCGGTCGTGCCGCTCGGCATCCCGCTCATCGCCGGCCCCGGCGCCATCTCGACGGTGATGGTGCTGATCGGTCAGACCCCGGACGGCCTGCATCGCCTGGCGCTCGCGGGAGCGATCGCCACGAACATCCTTCTGACGTTCCTGATCCTCGTGGGCTCGCCGTCCATCGTCGAGCGCCTCGGCGAAACCGGACAGCGCATCGTGTCGAAGATCATGGCCCTCATCACGGCGGTGATCGGCGTTCAGTTCGTGATCAACGGCGCGACGACGGTTCTCCGGGACATCATCCAGGGAGGAAGGTGACGTCATGGGCACGGCCTCGTTCACCCTGCGCGACGCGCGGCCGGCCGACGTGCCTGCGATCGTCTCGCTGATCCGCGATCTGGCTGTGTACGAGAAGCAGCCCGAGGACTGCCATGCCGACCCTCGACTCCTCGAGGCGCATCTCTTCGGGGCGACGCGATTCGCCGAAGTCGTCCTGGCGGAGCGGGCCGGAGAGACCGTGGGCTTCGCGCTCTTCTTCCACAACTACTCGACGTGGCTCACCCGGCCCGGCCTTTATCTCGAGGATCTCTTCGTGAAGCCTGCCTTCCGGGGGCTCGGGATCGGCGAGGCCCTTCTCACGCATCTCGCCCGGCTCGCGGTCGCCCGCAAATGCGGGCGCATGGAGTGGAGCGTCCTCACCTGGAACGAACCGGCGATCGGTTTCTACAGGCGTCTCGGAGCGGTCCCGATGGACGGATGGCAGGTCTACCGGCTCGCCGGACCCGCCCTCGACCGTCTCGGGCGATAATCGGCCCGAGCCTGGGGGCAACAAGCCGTGCAGAAGAGCCGATCGCAGACGGACACACAACCAATCCGCATACGCGAAGGGCGGAAGGGTTCCGGCGTCACACGACGCCCGGTGTCCCTGCTCGTGGATTCGCCGGACTCCACGGCCCTCTTCGACCGCGCGGGCCGTGTCCTCCTCGCGAACGAGGCCGCGCTCGCCGAGGGCACGCCCGGGCCGGGGACCTTCGACGACGCGCCCGAAAGCGCGCCCCCTTTCTGGCTCTCTCCGGCGGGGCGCGACAGCCTGATCGAGGCGACGGCCCTGCCGGGAGGCGCGCGAAACTTCGAGGTGCGCGTTCCGGCGGGACCCGAAACCGTCGAGCGCGTTTTCTGGATCACGACGCGCATCGCCTCAGAGTCCGCGGCCGGAGGATTTCTGGCCGCCGCCCGCGAGGTAACCGGCGCGATCGGCGACCCCTCGCGCGCGCAGCCCGGCGAGACCGTGGCCGAGGCCGCCGACGCGCTCACCGGTTTCGCGAACCGCGAGCAGTTCCACTTCGAGCTCGAGCGGGAACTCGCGCGCGCCGACCTCTTCGGCCGGCCCCTCGCCCTCCTCGTTTTCGGGCTCGACAATTTCAAGACCCTGAACGACACCCACGGTCTCAACGCGGGCGACTCATACCTCCGCTCGATGGCCGAGGCTCTTCGCGGCACGCTGATGGCCGGTGAGACCGCGGGGCGCGTCGGCGGCGACGAAATCGCGATCCTGCTCCCCGGCGCCTCCGCGGCGGAAGCCGCTCCGCGCGCCGAGGCGGTGATCGCGCTCATCCGCCGGCTCGCGCCCCTGTGGGAAGGAAACGCTCTCACGCTGACCGCGAGCGCGGGCGTCGCGGTGTTCCCCGAGCACGCGGGCGGCGCCGCCGACCTCTTTCTCGCGGCCGATCTCGCGATGCACCAGGCCAAGCGGCGCGGCGGGAGCCGCGTGCGCCTCCACGACCCGCTCGATCGCGAACGCGACCGCACGGGCCGGCTGCGCGAGCAGTCGAACCGCATTCGCGCCGCTCTCGCCGAGTCGCGGTTCGTGCCCTACTTCCAGCCGGTCGCGGAGGTCGGCACGGGCCGCACCGTGGCCGTCGAGACGCTCGCCCGGATGCGCGAGCCCGATGGGCGCATTGCGCTCCCGGCGGAATTTCTCGGCGCTGCCGAGCGCTTCGGCATCGTGACGGCGATCGATCGCGCCATCATCACGGCGGCCTTCGACGCCCTCGCGGCCGCCCGCAAGAAGATCAGTCCCGAGCTCGAGATCGGCATCAACCTGTCGGGCCTCGACTTCGACGACGACACGCTCGTCGCGGACATCTCGCGGATGGCCCGCGCGAAAGGCATCCGCCCCGAGCGCGTCACGTTCGAGATCACGGAGACCGCCGCGCTCCGGGACTTCGACCGCGTGCGCGATTTCACGCTCGCGCTCACGAGCGAAGGCTTTCATTTCGCGCTCGACGATTTCGGCATGGGCTTCTCGTCGTTCCGCTACCTCCGGGAGCTGCCCGTCTCGTCGCTGAAGCTCGACATCAGCTACGTCCGGGACCTCCCGAAAGAGAAGGCGAACCGCGTCTTCGTTCGGGGGATCGCGGGCATCTGCCGCGGACTCGGGGTGAAGACCGTGGCCGAGGGCGTCGAATCCGAGGAGGTCATGGAGATCCTTCCGGAGCTGGGCGTCGATCGCGCGCAGGGCTGGCACGTGGGATATCCCTCTCCCGACCTGCCGATCGTCGAGGCAGGCTCGAGTCTCATCCTCCCGAGGAGGCCACGGCCCTGATCCAATCGCCCCGGCGCCCCGGGGGCCGTGTCTCGGGACTCGCCATCGACGTCGCCCTGGTCGTCGCGCTCGGCGCACTCGTGGCGGGCGTCGTCGGACTCGCCCAGCGCTGGGAAGCGCCGATGCGCCAGGCCGTGGAGATCGATCTCTCCCCCTCGGCCCTGCCTCTTTACACCCTGCTCTCGCTGTCGCGCGGCTTCGCGGCGTACCTCCTGTCGCTGGCCTTCACGCTCACCTACGGGACGATCGCCGCCCACGGCAAGCGCGCCGAGAAGATCATGCTGCCGCTCCTCGACATCGGGCAGGGAATCCCGGTGCTCGGTTTCCTCCCGGGCCTCGTCCTCGGAATGGTCGCGCTCTTCCCGCGAACGAACGTCGGTCTCGAGCTCGCCTGCATCGTCATGATCTTCACCGGGCAGGTCTGGAACATGACGTTTTCCTACATCGGCTCCCTCCGCTCGATTCCCGAAGAGCTCCACGAGGTCGCCCGCATCCACCGCTTCTCGTTCTGGAAGCGCTTTCGGACCGTGGAGGTTTCCTCGTCCGTCATCGGGCTCGTCTGGAACTCGATGATGTCCATGGCCGGAGGCTGGTTCTTCCTGACCGTCAACGAGGCGTTCACGCTCGGGGACCGGGACTTCCGGCTGCCCGGCATCGGCTCGTACATGGCCGTCGCGATCGAGAAGGGTGACGGGAGGGCCATGGCGTGGGCCATCGTCGCGATGATCGTCATGATCGTGGCATGCGATCAGCTCCTATGGCGCCCTCTCGTCGCCTGGTCGCAGCGCTTCCGCAATGCGGACGTCGAAGGCGAGGCCGCGCCGGAATCGTGGGTGCTGAACCTCGTGCGCCGATCGGCCTTTCTCCGGAGGCTCCGTCTGCGCAGACGGCGGCGCCGTCGCGCCACGCCTCCGTCTCCCGCTCCGATGCTCGCGGTCGCGGAGGCCATCTCCGGCGCGAGCGGTGAACGCGTCCGCACCGGCATCCTCGCCGCGGTCGGCCTCGTCGCCGCCGCGGGCGCGCTCCTCGGAGCGTGGAAGCTCGTGGGGCTCCTCGCGCGGGTCCCCTCCGGCGAATGGGTGGTGCTGGCCGGAGCCCTCGGCGCGACGTTCCTGAGGACTCTCGCGGCTCTCGCCCTCGCGACGGCCTGGACACTGCCGATCGGAATCCTCGTGGGCCGCTCCGCCGTCTGGTCGCGGCGGCTCCAGCCCGTCATCCAGATCGTGGCGTCGTTTCCGGCTCCCATGCTCTTTCCGATCGTGACCGGCGTCCTTCTCGTGCTCCACGTGCCATTCGGGGCGATCGCCGCGGTCCTCATGTTCCTGGGGGCGCAGTGGTACGTCCTCTTCAACGTCCTCGCGGGGGCCAGCGCCATCCCTCACGATCTCGACGAGGCCGCCGACGTCTATGCGATGAAGGGCCGCGCTCGCTGGCGCATGCTCTTCGTGCCGGCGGTGTTTCCCTTCCTCGTGACGGGCCTCGTAACGGCCGCCGGGGGCGCATGGAACGCGTCGATCGTCGCCGAGACGCTGACGTGGCGGGGGAAGACGCTGGAGACGTTCGGTCTCGGCTCTCTCATCACGAAGGCCACGCGCGAAGCCAACTTCCCGCTCCTGACCGCGGGAGTCCTGACGATGTCGCTCGCCCTCGTCCTCCTGAACCGCCTCGTTTGGCGCCGGCTCTACCGCCTCGCCGAGACGAAGTACAGTCTCAACCGATGAGCGCCCGCCCGAGCCCCGCCGCCGCTCCCCCGATCGCCGCCGCCCGCGGCGTCGACAAGGTTTACGCCGACGAGGCGGGGCGGAAGCGCGTCATCCTCAAGAACGTCGACTTCGAGGTCAGGGAAAACGAAGTCGTGGCGGTCCTCGGGCCCTCCGGCTGCGGGAAGTCCACGCTGCTGCGCCTTCTCATCGGCCTGATCCCGCCGAGCGCGGGAACCGTCGAGCAGCACGGCAAGCCGCTCGAGGGCATCCACCCCGGCGCCGCGGTCGTGTTCCAGAACTTCGCCCTCTTCCCGTGGCTGTCGGTCTCCGACAACGTGCGCGTGGGCCTGAACGGCCGCCCCCTGCCCGCGGGCGAGGCGGAGGAGCGCGTCAAGGCGGTGCTCGCCGCCGTCGGACTCTCGGGGCACGAGCGCGACTACCCGAAGGAGCTCTCCGGCGGCATGAAGCAGCGCGTCGGGATCGCGCGGGCGCTCGTCGGGCGGCCCGAGCTCCTCTGCATGGACGAGCCGTTCTCGGCCCTCGACGTGCTGACCGCGGAGCTGCTCCGCACCGAGGTCTACCGCCTCTTCACGGAACGGACGAGCGGGCTCTCCTCGGTTCTCCTCATCACGCACCTCATCGAGGAGGCCGTGTTCCTCGGCGACCGCATCGTCGTCCTCGGCGCGAACCCCGGCACGGTGCGCCGCGAGATCGTGAACACGGTGCCGCACCCCCGCGAGTACCGCAGCCCCGCCTTCCTCCAGATGGTCGAGCTGATTCACGACGTCGTCACGGGAGTTCACCTCCCCGACTCTCCGTCCGCCCCCTCGGCCACGGGACCGGGGCGCCGCGTCGCCGGCCCCGTCGCCCCGCTCCCGGCCGTGCGCGTCGGCGAGATCCTCGGCCTCCTCGAGATCCTGGCGGATCACGGCGGCACGATGAACCTCTTCGACATCGACGCGCTGACGGACTACGACTTCGGGCGCACGATCGCGGTCGCGAAAGGGGCCGAGATGCTCGAGCTCGTCGACACGCCGAAAAACGACGTCGTGCTCACGGAAATCGGCCGCCGGATGGTCAGCGCCTCGACTGCCGGGCGGCCCGCGCTCCTCCGCGTCGAGCTGCTCACGCTCGGCGTCTTCGGTCTCGTCATCCGCGAGCTCGCGAAGGATCCCGACACCCCGCTCACGGGAGATTCCGTGCGCGATCTGCTCGCCGAGCGCCTGCCGACGGTGGGCGCCTCGGAGCTCTTCGAGACGCTCGTCAACTGGGGCCGCTCCGGGCAGCTCTTCGACTTCGACGCGGCATCCGACACGCTCGCGCTCTATTCGGGCCGGGAGGAAGATGCCGACGACTGAGGTGGCTCCCCCCCCGCGCCTCGTGTCCCGGACCGCCGCGGCTCTCTCGGAGAGACGCGCGCGCCTCGACACCCTGCTCGCGCGCCTTTCGGGTCCGCCCTCGGGCGAGGCGCTTCACGACCTTCGCGTCGCGCTGCGAAGGACCGCCGCTCTCGCGCGACTCACGGGCGACGCGCCTCGAAAAGGCTCGGGCCGCACGCTTCGGGTCGCTGCGCGGGATCTTCGCCGCGCCCTCTCGACGCGCCGGACGGAGGACGTCGCCCGAACGCTCCTCCTGAACCGTTTCCGGAGGGATCCGGTCCGGCGGCCGATCGCCCAGCGACTCGCCGCGCGGCTCGCAAAAGAGGGCGATCCCGGCCCATCCCCCGCCCGCACACGCGCCCTGCTCGCCCGGCTGCGCCGCGCCTTCACCCGCCGGGAGGGGGCCCTCGCGCGCCTCCACGACCCGCTCACGGGAACCACCGACCCCGGCGCGGAGATGATGCTCGCGAGGTCGGTCCGGCGACGGCTGCGAAGGGCCGCGAAACGCCTTCGCGCCGCCGGAGTGCCCGGCCCCGCGGGCCTGCATCCGGCGCGGATCGTCGCCCGGGATCTCCGCTACTGCCTCGAATTCGCAGGGGTCTCGATGTCGCCCGCCGCCGCCCTCGTTCCGCTCCTCGTCGGTTTTCAGGAAGCCGCCGGGACCGCGCACGATCTCGCGGATCTCATCGTCCAGGTCCGGCGCCTCGCGGGTCGCGCGGGAGCGGTCGACCGGCGCGCCGCGCTGCGCCTCCTGCCGCGGATCCTCGCGGCCGAGGAGCGCGCGCACGCGCGCGCTCAGGCGTCTTCGAGGCGGCTCCTCGCGCGCCTGAAGGACATCGAGTTCAAATGGACTTGAAACGCGGCCTGTTCCGGCTCCTCGCCGTTTCGGCGATCGGGGCCGGTTGGCCGGCCACCGGCGCCGATCCTGCGGTGGCGACTCCCGGGAGGCGCGTCGTCGTCGTCTCCTTCGACGGCGCGGGCGGCCTCGAATTGGGGCGCCGCCTCGGGGCCGGCTTCTTCTCACCGGACGGTTTCGCGCGGGCGGCCAGGGAGGGCGAGGCCGCTTCCCGCCTGGCGATCGTGACCCCGTCCCTGACGGCGGTCTCCCACGTCGCGCTCGCGACGGGGGCGCCCCCGGGCAGGACCGGGATCGTCGGAAACACGTTCCACCTCGCGGGGACCGCGCTCAGGGAGCGGCGCCGCGGCTTCGACGTCGACCCCGAGACCGAGACCCTTTGGGAGGCCGCCGCGCGGCAGGGCAAGCGCGTGGTGTCGATGGGCTTTCCGGGAACATCGCAGCGCTCGGCCCGTTCGCGCACGGCGATGTCCCTGCACTACAACGAGGTCTTCCCGAAGGCCACCTTCTGGAAGGGATCGGCGGCAGGGACACCCTTCACGGACGTCAGCTCCCTCCCGGCAGACGTCGTCTCGTTTTCGCCCGCGAAGAGATTCGACCTCGAGAATCTCCCCTTCCTCCTTTTGGACTCCACGGACGACGGCGAGACGAACTACGACACGCTCGTCGTTCTCGGGGCGGACGGAAGCGTTCGCGCGCGGGCGCGTACAGGCGAGTGGTTCTCTCTCTCCGAACGGCGGGAGCAGGGAGCGGAACCGGGCGTCCTCTTCGGCCGCTGGTCGAAGGTCCTCACGCTCTCCAGGGATCTTTCCGCGGTCGCGCTCTATCTCGGAGACGTCTTCCACACCGAGGCGAGCCCTCCGGAGTTTCGACGCGCGATCGAGGCGAGGGCGGGCTTCTGGCCCGGCCTTCCCGATGCAAATCTCCTGAGGGGCGCCGACCCGGACGTTTCGAGCTTCCTCGAACAGGCGCGGCGCCTGACCCGTTTCTTCCTGGACGCGTTCGAAGTCGCGGACCAGAGTGCCGACTGGGATCTTCTCCTCGCGTACATCCCGATCCTCGACACCTGCAATCACTATCTTCTCCTGACCGACCTCGCCAATCCTTCCTACTCGAAAGAGCGCGCGGCGAAGGCCGCTGCCGGCATCGACGACGCGTGGCGCTCGGCGGACGAGGCCGCCTCCCGATTCCTGAAGTTTCGTGAGAAGGGCGACGTGTTTCTCGTGTCCGACCACGGCTTCCGCGCCATGAACCGCTCGATCTCTCCCGCCGCGATACTCGTTAGCGCGGGTCTCCTCAAGGTCGTGCCCGGCGCCGGCGGCCGCCTTGAAACGGCGCCGGACTCGCCGCTCGACTTCATCTGGGCGAGCGGCGGGACGGGCTTCGTGGTCGTGAACCGCGTCGGCCTTCCCGGAGGCGTCGTTCCCGAAGACGAAGCCGACGCGGTCGTCTCGAAGGCCGCAGCGCTCCTCCGGGAGACTCGCGACGACCGTGGCGAGCGCGTCTTCGCGGTCGTCGCGAACCGCACCGAAGCCGTGGCGCTCGGCGTTTCCCATCCGAACATGGGAGATCTCATCCTCATCGCGGCCGGCCCGCGCCACTTGCGCGGCGGGCTCCCGGCCAGCGGCGACCTCGCGGCGCTCGGCCCGCCCGAGATCCCCGGCCAGCATGGCTACGGTGCCGACCCGGCTCTCGACGGCCTGTACCTTCACATGGGCGACGGTGTCGCACACGCGAGCCTCGGCGTCGTTCGCGAGCTGGACGTGGCGCGCCTCGTGGCCGCGCGCCTCGGCATCGCGCCCCCCGGCCAGACGCCGTGACGGTCCCCGTGGTTCCCGTCGCCCGCGTCGCGTCGATCCGGGAGGTCGAAGACCAGCGCTCCTGGCCGCTCGCCGGGCTGGACGGCTCGCCCGCCCGAAGCGCCGCGACGCATGCGCGCTTCGCCGCGACCGCGGAGTATTTCGTCGTCCTCTTCGAGTCGGCCTCGGAGCCCCCTCTCACGATCGAGCGGGGCGAGAGCGAGGAGGTCTTTCGCGACGAATGCGTCGAGTTGTTTCTCGCCGGGGCAGAAGATTCCTTCGCATACGACGAGCTCGTCGTTAATCCCCGCGGATGTCTCTACACGGCTCGAATCGGCAATCCGGACGAGAGCCGCGAGACGTGGCGGATCTCGGGCGGGGCGCCGCGAAGCGGAATTCTCATCGATGTCGAAGGGGACCCGGCGCCCGCGGGCCCGAGGGGATGGACGACGTGGTCGTGCCGGCTCGCCCTGCCGTGGACGTCGATTTCCTCGGGCCGACCTCCCGCGCCAGGAGAGATTCGCCGCGGCAACGCGTACCGGATCGCGCGCGGTCGCTCGACAGAATTCCTGGCTTTGTCTCCGACGCTCCGCGCACATCCACCCGACTTTCACGTGCCGAGCCGGTTCGCCCGGTTCGTCTTCGGCGCCGCATCGGACTGAAGGCTCCCCTCCTCCGCCAGACGCGCGACTTCGTGCGCGAGGCGGTCGAACTCGCTCTCTTCAAGGGTCGGCGGACACTCCCCGCGCGGCGAGCCAGCCGCGCAGCTCCTCCCGAACGCGCCGGTCCCGGAAGACGAACCAGGCCGCCTCGTCGTTCGGAAACCCGAGGAGCGCGTCGCGGAAGGCCCCGGGACCGCCGGACTCCAGGGCCTGGAGCGCCTTGTCGCGCGCGGCGGCGTCTTCCATCCTCGGAGCGAAGGCGCGGCAGCGCGCCGTGTCGACGTCCGGCGTCGACTTCGGAATCCTGAGGTAGCGCCCCGACCGCTCGTGGAGAAGCGCCTCGCGCAGATCCGGAGATCCGTTCAGGTGCGCGTGCACCTCGCCCGACGAGCGATCGAGAAAGTGGTTCATGAGCATCGAGCGCGCCGCGAACGCGACGGTGAGCCCTTCCCAGTCGAGGTCCATCGCCGCTATCGTATCCCCGTGGAAGGAAGCCGCGAATCGGCGCGTGACGTCTCCCGCCGGCTCGCCTACTGGTACCGCGCGCACAAGCGCGTCCTGCCCTGGCGCCGGACGAACGACCCCTACGCCATATGGCTCTCGGAGGTGATGCTCCAGCAGACGACGGTCGAGGTGATCGCGCCTCGCTGGGAACGCTTTCTTTCACGATTTCCAAGCGTCGAGGCGCTCGCGCGCGCGCCGGAACGCGAGATCCTCGCGGAGTGGAGCGGCCTCGGGTACTACGCGCGCGCACGAAACCTGCACCGCGCGGCGAAGGACGTCGCGTTGGCAGGCGCGTTTCCGCGCACGCTCGAGGGCTTGAAGGCGCTGCCCGGCGTCGGGTCGTACACGGCGGCCGCGGTCGGGTCGATCTGCTTCGGGATCCCCGAACCCGCCGTGGACGGCAACGTCGTCCGGGTCTTCTGCCGCCTTCACGGCCTGCGCCTCGAAGCGAAGGCGCCCGCGACGCTCGCGAGGGTGCGGGCCCTCGCGCGGCCGCTCGTCCCGGCGCGGAACCCGGGCGGCCACAACCAGGCCGTCATGGAGCTCGGCGCCCTCGTGTGCACGCCGCGCGCGCCGCGCTGCGGCGCGTGCCCGCTTCGGACGCTTTGCCGGGCCGCGGCGAGCGGAAAGCCGGAAGGCTTTCCGCGAAGGCCGCGCCCAGCGACGCCGAAAACCATCCACCTCGTCGCGGGCATCGTCGAAAGAGGGAAGAAGATTTTGCTCGTAGAAGACAAGACCCTCGTGAAGGGTCACGTCTGCGTTCCGCTGTTTCCGGTTCGCGGCGGGCAGCGGTCTGCAAATGTTCTTAGAAGGGGGTGGGAGCGGGTCGTGCGCCGGAGCGCCATCTCGCTCGAGGCCGTGGCCACGCTCCGGCACTCCGTTCTCGAACGCCGCTATCTCATCTCCCTATTCACCTTCAAAGAAGAATCTCCCGTGCCCCCGCTCCGCCGGCCGCTCGCCGCGCTCGGGTCCGAACAGAAAATCATTCTTCTCTCTCCGCTTCAGATTACTCGCCACGCCCACGGCGGCCTCATGCTCAAGGTGCTCGCGGCGTGGCGCGCGCACCGCGCCGTGGTCAGGCGCCGCCCGAAAGAGAGCGGCCGCGGAGAGCAGCCACGCTGATCCGCCACGTGTTGCCGCTTCCGACCTCCCTGACGCAGGTTTCGTCGTACGCACGGCAGAGGCCGCGGCGCAGAGCCCGATGGCGAGCGGGCTTCCAGAGGGAAAACACGAAGAATCCGCTCGGGGATAGCAGAGGCACGAAGCGCCGGAGTGTCTCGAGCGGGTCGTCGAGGTAATAGAGAACCTCGCTGAAGACAGCGGCGTCCACCGATCCGGGGGTCACGAAGGAGGGCGGCCCCGCTTCGACGTCGACGGCATGGAACGACTCGCCCTGCGCGCCGTCCTTCGCGGCGCGCAGGATCGCCTCGCTGGAAATGTCGATGCCCACGTACCGGCCGCACGCATCGCCCCTCAACTGGCGGGCGAGCGCGCCCTGGCCGCATCCAACGTCCAGCACGAACGGCCGCTCCGGACCAAACCGGCGGACGAACGATGCGATGCAGGCGTGCCGCTCGATCTCGGCGACGATTCCGTCCCACGTGCCGGCGCGGTACTGGGCGTCCCACGTCGCCGCGGGCCTCGGCTTGCCGCGGCCGAGCAGGCGGCGCCTGAGGGACCGTCGAAGGGAGACCAGCCACGGGGTCGGGAGTCCGGAACTCATCTTCACGGAGGACGTCCGAAGCATATCGCGTGTCGCGGGAGGCTTTTTCGCTATTCTCCTTTCCGATGGCGCGCATCGTCCGGATCGGGATCCTCGCCGCGCTCGCCCTCCCATTCGTCGTGTTTTCACTCGCCTCCAGCGAAGCGCTCCGCGAGTCGAAAGTCCTCGTACAGGCCCTCGGCGCATCGCTCGCGATCCTCGGCCTCGCGCGCGGCGACCTCCTTCCCGCGCCCGGCCGCGGCCCGGCCGCTCGTATCGTCCTCTTCGGCCTGGGCACGGCCCTGACTCTCGCGCTCCTCTCGGCCATCGCGAACGCGAACGTCGTGGATCCGCTCACGGCGGCCGCGGTCCTTTCTCCGCTCGCGCTCCTGTTCCTCGGAGCGTCGGCCTCCGGGGCCGCTTGCGCGCCGGCCGCTGCCGCCACGCTGATGGCGGCCGGTGCGTTCACCGGCACGCTCGCCGCCCTCCAGCGATGGACAGGCCTCTTCCGGATGCCGCTCGACGTTCCCGAGCCCCGGTTCCTGGCTGCCGGCCTCATCGGAAACGCGGGAGACGTCGGGATGGCCCTGGTCGTGCCTGCTCTCCTCCTCTTCACGTCCGCGGTGACGGCCCGAGCCGCCCGGACACGCGCCCTCGCGGCGCTCGGCCTGCTCTTTGCTCTTCTCGGGCTCCTCGCGACCGAGGCGGTGGGGCCCGCGCTCGCGTTCGGCGCCGGCGCCCTTCTCTACGTCGCCCTCGACTTCCGGAGGCGGCGGTTCGCGTTCTTCGTCCTCGTCGCGGCGGCCCTTCTCGCGGTGGCGACCGGGGCCGGACAGCGGGCCATGGTGAAGCTCAGACAGATGCGCACGGGCGACATCGCCGCGGCGACGACCCAGCGCGACATCGGCCTCTTCGCGGCCCGCGAGATGGCGCGGACTCGCCCGCTTCTCGGCGCGGGACCGGGGGCGTTCTCGAACCGGTTCGTGCCCGCGCGCCTCGCGGCCGAGGAGCGCACGGGGAGGCGCCTCGTCCACCGGAGCGGCTCGGCCCATTTCGACAACGCACACAGCGAGCCCGTCACGCTCGCCGCCGAGGCCGGCATGCCCGCCGCGTGCGCGGCCATCGTGGCAGCCCTCGCGCTCATTTGGGGTCTCTTCTTCCGCCGCCGCGACGAGTCGCCGTCCGAGGGCCCTCCGGTCGACGCGCTTCTCGCGTCGCTCGTCGGCGTCGCGTTCCTGGCCCTGGGCGACTTCCCGTTCCGGATCGCGGTCGCATCCGGACCCGCTGCGTTCCTCGCGGGCCTCGCGATCCGGCACATCGCCGCCGGAGCGGAATCGACTCCCCGCCGCGGCGCTCGCGCCGCGCTCGCGGCCTACGCGCTGCTCCTCATCGCGCTCGCGGCCGTGCGCTCCTTCGCGACGCTCGGACAAGCCGACGGCGAGAACCTCCTCCGCAACGCCGCCGCCGCACCCGAGGAAGCCGCGCCGGAACGTGCCGAGCTTCTCTCCGCGGCCGACGCGCGCCTGAGGCGCGCCGTGACGCTTCGTCCGCGGGCCGCGACGGCCGTCCTCGCGTGGGGCTCGGTGCAATCTCTCAAGGGCGAACGCGAAAGGGCGTACGCGCTCTATGCGCGATCCGTGACTCTCGAGGAACGCGCCGAGAGCGACTTGAACCTTGGAAGGGCGGCAGTCGCGCTCGGTCACCAGGAGGAGGCCCGTGCCCTCTTCGCGCGCACGGTCTGGATCCAGCCACGGCTTCTCGACGCGCTGCCAGCCGAAGAACGGGACCGCGCCGCTGCCGCCGTCAGGAAGTCCGAGGAAGGCCTGGGGCACGGGGGAAGCGTTCCGCCCTTCCCTCGTTGAACCGCTCGGAAGCGGTCTTGCGCCTACTCGACGGAGACGGAAGAGCCGGCCTTCGTCGGCAGCGAACACCGGAATGTGGAGCCGAAGCCTTCCCTGCTTTCCACGGTCACTCTCCCTCCATGCGCCTCAACGAGAGTCCTGACGATGGCAAGGCCGAGGCCGGCTCCGCCCGCACTCTCCGGGTCGGTCTCGCCCTTGTCGAAGACCTTCTCGAGCAAATCCGCGGGAATTCCCGCACCGTTGTCACGAATCCAGAATTCGACGCCGCGCCCCTCGTCGAGCTCCCGTGCACCGATGATCACTTCTCCGCGCGGCGTGTACTTGATCGCGTTGGCGACCAGGTTCTGAAAGACTCTCCTCAAGAGACTGGCGTCCGCATAGACCACGAACTCGTCCGCGACTTCGTTGACGAGGCGGGTGCTTTCGGATCTCGCGATCGGCTGGAGGTCGCGGATGAGCCCCTCGACCAGCGGCCATAGATCGAACTCTCTCCGCTCGACTCTGACTCCAGCCTCCGTTTGCAGATTCGCGTTTTCCTCGAGCACCTTCTCGACCATGGCTTCGAGCTGCCGAACGCTGCGACGCAGGGCTTTCAAGAGCCGTTCCGTGTCCGCGCCGCTGCTGCCCTCCGGAAACCTGAGTTCCAACACTCTCCCGACGAGAGAAATGGCATTCAACGGAGTGCGAAGGTCATGGACCAAGAACGCGAGATACTCTTCCCGTCGCTGTTGAACCTCGAGCGCGCGCTGACCCGAATACGTCTTCAACGCGAGCCCGATGGCGTGGTCGAAGACACGATTGACGATATGGAATGGTTTCCCTTGCAGGTTGATCCCGCTCTCCTCGGCAAGGTCGTGAATGCAACCGCGAAGGATGTTGTATTCCGCCACGACTTCTTCGATGTCGAAGGCATCTTTGAGACGCTGCAATCCATGGACTTGCGGACCGCCCTCCAGAAGGGCTTCGGGGATCGTCACGTCGATACGCGCCGTCAAAGCGCTCGATAATTCTTTCAACAGCTCGGGGATGTGATCGTTCAAGCTTGGGGTGTCCAGGTGCTGTGCCGACGGGAGCTCGCGCACCTGTGCCCGCCACCGGGCGAGAATCGTCCCGGCGTCGTCCCGAATGAGGGTCGCAAGTCGCTCCAGCGTCGTGATCTCTCTCCCCCCCTGCTCCGGCAACGCGGACCGACGTGGCCCCGGACCCCCGTGAGTCTACGGAGTCCTGGACGGTATGGAGAATTTTCACGGGCTCCGCCCAAGGCACCGCGCCGCCCCTATACCTCAGGAACGCGGCGCGGAAACAGCGGGCGTCATGCTCCGCAAACTTTCGAGGGGGCGCGAACCGCCGCAACGGTGGCCAAGATCGTTGAAGGGGCTCGGGGCGCAGGTTTCCTTATTTCTCTTACTTCTTCTCCACCTGCAGCTCGTTGTTGACCTTCACGACTCCCTCGATCGTGCGTGTGAGATCGCCGGCGGCCATGCGGTCCTGTTCGGTCTTCACCTGACCCGCGAGTGTGACGACTCCGTTCGTCGAGTTGACCTCGATGTTCGTGAGGGTCGAAAAGCGAACGTCCTTCGCCAGCTTCGCCTTCACAGCTACCTTGATTCCGGCGTCGTCGATCTGCCGTCCGGCGGACTGACCCGTGCGGCATGCGCCGGCTCCGAGAACGCCCCCGGTCGAAAGGCCGAGAATGAGCACGAGACTCTGGAAATTCTTCATTGAAAATTCCTCCCGCTGACGAAATGCAATCGCGGTGCCGCCCGTGCGGGGGGAGGGAAACCGGGGTCGGAGTCCCGGGTGACGGCTCTCGGTATGGCTCTGCGCGTGCCCGGCGTGTACCGATGCGGCAAGGAAGTTGCGCCGGAATGTACAAGTGTGAAAGCGATGAGAGAACTTACCGGCCGCGTCACACTCCTCCTCGGATCTGCCTTTCGCGACGTTCCTCGCTGGCGAGCGCACGATCGATACCACACGGAATTGTTGTTCTTGCGAAGCAGCTTCCGGCACGCGTTGCGAAACCGGGCACTCTAGGCGAATCGACGCGTCTTCGTTTGTCGCAAGAATCTCCTGGCCATCGCGACGCCGAATGGGAGAGCACTCCTGACAATCAGGCTGATCATCCGACCAGGCTTCGGGGACCGGGGAGGGGCGAATCGCGACGGCGCCCGCCGCTCGCTGCGGCCCGGGCGTTTCTGGTTTCGGGCGCGGACGACCATCGCGACGATTCCGGCGGCCGCAGCCACGATTGCGACGCCGACGCCGATCACGACACGTGGATGCGTCCTGATCTGATGCTTCACGTCGAGGGCCGCGTACCGGCGTCGGTCGAGCTCCGAGATGTACATTCCCAGCTCGTCCCGCGACGCGTCGATCTCCGCACGAAGACGGTGTTTCAAGCGAGCCGATTCTTCGTCCATTGGATAGCCTCCTTCAAACTGGCCCGAGTCGCCTCGAGCGGCGTCCTCACGCGTTTGTTCCAGCCGATCGCTCCCAATATGGCGCCGAGCACGATCAAGGGAGCGGCCACGAGAAGCGCGCCCGCCCAGCCCGGCATCACGGTGGAAAGCGCGAACACGCCCGCGACGAGGAGCATGCTGAGCCCAAGGAGCCCGCAGACGGCGGCGATGGCGAGACTCCTTGCCATCGCCAGCTCACTCCGGATGTCGGACTGGACCTCGGACCGGGCGAGTTCGAATTCCCTCGTTGCCAGAAGCTTCACTTGGTCGGTGATGGCCGCTACAAGACTCTTGAGGGGAAGATGGCGAAGGGAGTCTGGGGCGTTCGAGGCACGGCCTCTCGCGATTCCGTCTGAATTCGTCGACGTCATGGGTTCCTCCCTAAAAAGGTGTCTCTCGACTCGTTATGACTTCGGCTTCGGAGTCCGGGCGCGGAGCTCGCGATCGAACCCGGGCAGAATCGATCGGAAGAATGCGTTCTCGACGAGCCTGAGCGCGATCTGCCAGCCGCTCGTGCGGGGACCATCGATACGCCCGGAAACGTTCGCCACCGTCGCCACCTCTTTTCGCCCGTGGTTTCGGAGGAGACCCGCGACACCTCCCACGAGCATTTCGTAGAGCTGGCGAAACACGGCCTTGTCCCCGTCCTGCCTCCGGTCATAGACCTTCATCCCCTTGAAGAGAGGCTTGACGTAGCCCTCGAGCTGGCCGTCCCGGGCCTTCAGTTCCGAATAGAACGAGAACTCGCCGGCGACGACGTCGAACTTCCCGTATGCCCGGAGGAGATCGTTCATGCGCGTCATTTCCGTGCCTTCGATTCTCAGATTCACGTCGAAGTCGGGGCTTGCGGCGCCCTCTCGAAACGACCCGGTGAGCCGGGTGTCTCCGCTTCCGAGGAACTTCCCACGCAGGTCGAAGCGCGCTCGCGCGCCGGAAGCGTGATTTCCGAGGTCCGAGATCGAACCGTCGAGCCGAGCGACGTAGGCGCGATACGCCGGGTCTTTCGTGCGATTCACGAATCCGAGCTCGCTCCCCGCGATCACGGCCTTGTCCATTTTGAGGGTCCATTCCGGAACCGCCGACCGCGCCTTCTTGCCTCTCGAGTCCGGCGCTGTCTTCCCGTTGGCCGCGGTCGCAGGCGGCGCGGGAGGCTTCGTGTCTTTCTCGGCGACGTAGTCCACCTTCACCCCCGAAAGGGTGAGTTCCGAGAGGCGCGCGCGGCGCACGGCCGGGGAGGTTTCCAGCTCTCCGCCGGCGGCGAGTACCCCTCCCTTCAGCACGAACGCCGTGTGTGCCAGAACGGGAAGGGAAAGCGCATCGAGAGGAACCGCATCCAGGCGGAAAAGGGCGTGAAAGCCCGGATAAGGCTCCACCAGAAAGTCGGCGTGACCGTCGAGCACGCCGTGGCCGGACCCGAAGAGCGTCGCCTCGGCGTGGATGGGCGACGGATACACCTGGGGCTTCGACTGTACGTTTCGGATGTCGTTTGCGAGGACGCGCACCGAAGTCATGCGGATCGGATGCGCCGTGTCGGTGTCGACGTACGTGATCGTCCCGTCCTCGACCCGAAAGAGATCGATCTTGAGCGGCGTCACAGCCTGCAGGGCCTCCTGCCAGCCCCGCTCGTTCACGGGAACGCCGTCTTTCACTTCCTGCCGCAGCTGTGCAAGGTTGATGTCGACCTGCGGCCGCGCCAGGAGGACGTCCGCCACGAGATGGCCCGAAAGGAGCGCGCGCCAGTGCACGCTCGTCTTCAGGAGCTCGATCCGGAGAACCGGCGGCTCGGGGTGCGCATTCTGCCTGACGACCAGACCCTCGAGCGCCATCGAAAGAGAGAACAACCGAAAGCGGAGCTTCGGCAGGCGCACCTCGTAACCCTCGAGCCGATCGTTCATCCGCCGCTCAATGCTCCGCCGCAGCGGCTCGTCCACGAAGAACGACGCCACGATCACGAGCAGCGTCAAAGCAATCCAGGCCGCGAAAACACGCTTCGCCAGACGCAGTGCGAGGGCGCGCTTCTTCAAAGGCAAGCGCAGTTCTTCCACACCTCACGCAGCGCAAGCCGCGTGCCATCGGGCGGTGCCGGAGGCGAATCGAGCCGTGGCGTGACACATGCATCCGCAAATTCGTGAAAAAAGACTCCCGGCGTCCGTTTGCGCCCCTCTTATCTCCGCCCGAGCTACTCCGGATCATCGTCTCCGCCGCCCGGGGGTGGAGTGACGACAACGCACTTCGACTGGGTGCCGCGCTCTCCTTCTACTCGCTCCTTTCGTTTCCGCCCCTCCTGATCGTGACGATTTCGATCGCGGGGCTCCTCTTCGGACGAGATGCGGCGCAAGCCGGGTTGCTCCACCAGATCTCCCAGCTCATCGGCAAGAGTGGCAGCGAGATGTTCGATCAGATGATTCGAGCGGCGGCCCGTCCGGGCCACGGGCTGGTCGCCACGGCCGTCGGGCTCGTTTTCGTCCTGTTCGGGGCCACCAGCGTCTTCGCAGAACTTCGCGACGCCCTCAATCTCATCTGGAAGGTTCAACAGACGGAGAAGGGTGTGGTCAAGGGCCTCCTGAAGGGCCGGCTCCTGGCCCTGAATCTCGTCATTGGGACGGGGTTCCTGCTCATCGTCTCTCTCGGTGTGAGCACGGCGATCGCGGGGCTGGGCGCCTCCGTCGGCCGCCACATCGACGGCTCCGGCCCCGTCCTGGAGAGCCTGGACATCGTCGTTTCCTTCGGCGTTCTAGCGATTCTCTTCGGCCTCATCTACAAAATTCTTCCGGACGTCGTTCTCTCGTGGGGCGACGTCGCGCTCGGCGCCGTGGTGACATCCACCCTGTTCACGGCGGGAAAGTTCGCGATTGGCGCCTATCTCGGGACGGCAACGGTCGCGACGGCCTATGGCGCGGCGGGATCCCTCGTGCTCCTCCTGCTGTGGGTCTATTACTCCGCGCAGATCTTTTTCTTCGGCGCGGAGCTGACGCGGAGCTACACGGAGAGGCGCGGGAGAGGCAAACTGCCCCCGGCCGCGGAAGGAGCCATACCGGTGACCACCGTGGTCAAGCCGACCGCGCCGGCTTCTCGCCTTTCATGACGGCGTCGACGGCCGCTTCCTGCCCTTCAGCGGTTCCCTCGGTGGCGGCGCGGAGCGACGCGTGGTCCTCGACGGCATCGGGATGAAGGTAGTCGTCGAGCCAGTGTTTCTCGACGACCGGGTACGCCGCGACGAGCGGAAGGGCCAGCATTGCTCCGATCACGCCGTCCAGCATTCCGCCTGCCACGATCGCAATGAGGACGGTGAGGGTGGACAGCCGCAGGCGGTTACCGTAAAGACGCGGGACGAGAACGTACGTCTCGAACAGATGGTAGGCGACGTAGAGACCGAGGACGATCAGGGCCGTCCCTGAGCTGACCGTGAGAGAGATCAGGGCCGCGGCCGCCATCGCGATGAAGATCCCCGCCACGGGAACCGCGTCGCAGACGCCCGCGAAAAGCGCGAGGGAAAGCGCGGCAGGCACGTGGAACGCCGTCAAAACCGCGAAGCAGAACACCGTGAACAGGGCGGACGTGATGAGCTGCCCGATCGCGTAGGCCTTCACGACACCGAAGACCTCCGGAATCATGGAAGACATTTTTCCGCGATGCTGACGAGGCACATAGGCGAGCAGCCACGCGACGACCGTTCTCCCGTCGAGAATCAGGTAGAGAGAGAGGACGGCCACGAGGAACGATGCCGCCACGGCCTCTACCGCCGTCGGTCCCCACCCCATCGGCCGGGAGAGCCAGGCGTCGAACTCGGCGGACCGGGGAAGATCGAGGAGCGGCAGCACGACGCGCGAAGCGAGCCCGCTGCGTTCCATCTCATGGCTGATGTTCTGGCGGAGATGCGGGAGGCTCTTCCAGAGACCCGACATTTCATCCGAGAGCGGCGGCAGCACCAGGGACACGAAGGCGCCCAGAGCCGCGACCCCGAGGACGGCCAGGGTCGCGACCGCCCATCCCCGGCCGAAACCATGGCCCTCCATCCAATCCACGGAAGGACTCAGAGCCATCGCGAAAAGGGCCGCGATGAGAAGAACCTCGATCCCGGCCCAGAGATGGACGAGCGCCCACGCGGCGAGGATCGCCGCCAGGATCTTGAGGAGGGTGGCCCAGGCCACGCGGACCTCGGTCACCGCCAAGTCAGGCCTTCTTTTCCCCGTTGAAGGACTTCAGGAGGTCGGACATGTCGTCCGCGTGCTCCTCTTCCTCGCCGAGGATCCATTCGAAGAGCCGGCGCGTCGTCGGGTCGTCTTTCCCCACGTAGTCGATCAATTCCTTGTACGACTCGATCGCGATCCGCTCGGCCACGAGATCTTCGCGGATCATGTCGACGAGGGTCTCGCCCTCCTGGTATTCGGTATGACTCTTCGAAAGAAGCCCGGCCGGGTTGAGGTCGGGCTCGCCACCGAGCTGCCGGATCCTCTCGCAGATGCGGTCAGCGTGGACCTGCTCCTCGTTCGCGTGCTCGAGGAACTCCTGCTTGACGGACTCGGCGTGGATGCCCTCCGCCATGAAGTAGTGCCGCTTGTACCTCAGAACGCACACGATCTCCGTCGCGAGGGCGACGTTGAGAAGACGGGTCACCTTCGCCGCGTCCGCCCGATAACTCGGCGTGACGGCTCCTTCTTCGATCTCCCTGCGCGCGCGCTTGCGTAGCTCCCTCACGTCGCTGAGGAAGGGATGGCGAGGCGATGCCTCCTTTTTCTTTCCGGGACCGCCCGTCTGCACGCCGCTCACGATTCCCGCGTGACCAGGTGTCCGACGAGCAGCCCGATTCCGAAAGCGGCCACGGCGACGAGGGCCGTGTTGTCGTCCGCATACGTCGTGACGCGCGCGGCGGCCTTTCCGACGTTCTTGCGGGTGGACTCCACGTACTCTCGCGCGCGATCGGCGACTTTCTGTGTGTCGAATCCGAGTCCCTGGGCGGCAGCCTTGCCGCGCGAAACCGCGTCGTCGAAGTCCTTTTTTACCTCGTTGCCGAGCTTCTGTGCCGCGCGGGCGGTATTCCGTGCCTGTTCATCGACGGCGGGACTGTAAATGTTTTCCATTTGGAGCCTCCGGATCTCAAATTAGCAACGCATGTGCCACGGCCCCCCTGCGAGCACCCGGCGTCGATCTTGCAGCTCAAATCGAGCCGGATACTTCCGGAAGGAGTTTCACGATGACAAAAAATACGATCGATCAGGTCATTTCCGCACTCCGGGGCGGCTCCTCGGAGCTCGGCAACCGGACAGACGAAACTGTGACGCAGGTCGCTAACTCCGTCGGCCGTATCCTCAACGAAGCAGGAACCGAAGGCGCGAAGATCAAGAGGGTTCTCGTCCGCAACTGGACCTCCTTGGAACGGCCAACTCGCAGCCGTACCGTCCCCATCCTCTTTGGAGTGATCGGCGTGGGAATCGCCGCGGCTTACTTGCTTCGCCGTGTCGCGGCGACATCCCCGGTTTCGCGCGGCTGATCCGTTCTGAGACCTCCGGGACGGCCTTCGCTCTCGAACCACTCGGTCGCCCCGGAAATGTGGAAGGCCGCCCCGGACCCGAGGCCCACACCGACGGACAGGCCGCCCTTCCGGACCAGGAGGGCGCCCCATGTGCGTCGGCGCGTCTGGCGGTAGTCGCCCGAGAGGGAGAACGTCCCCGCCTCCGCGCGCGCCTTCGCGATCGTCAACCGGCCCGGCGCATGCAAGACATGGCCCTCCGCCCCGAAGTCGCGAAGGTCGACGAGCCCCGCGAGCCACTTCGGCGGGCCTGACGGCAGAAGCGCCACGAGTGGACGGCCATCCCGGAGGCGGGCGACGACCCGGGCGTCCAGCGAGCCGTCGGTGAGATGGACACGCGCGGCTGGAGTCGTGAAGGATCCGGCCCAGGCCTCCCCTGCCGCGCCGTCCAGAGAGAGATCCGAAAGCGCGAGCGTGCTTCCGGAAAACGAGACGACGCCTTCACGAAAGTCGATCTCGCGCGCGTGCACGACCGTGCGCGCGGAACCGCGCAAGACGCGTGGCCCGGTCTTAGCCACGACTCGACCCGCGTCCACGTCCACACGCGCGCGCCCCCGCCCGCCATCCAGAACCACCCCGATCCGGGCGGACCCGATTCCGCCCGCGACGCGCAGCCCTTCGCCGTCCGCGGAAAGGAAGTCGAGGCCCCGCAGAGCGCCGCGAAGCAGGACCGTGCCGGACATGATCTTCCAGACTTCGTTTCCCGGATATTCCTGCGTCTCGAAGCGCGGCAGCGCGGCGCGGAGGGTTCCCATGGTTTCGCGAAACGCCTCGCGTTCACCGAACCGAAGCGTTCCGCCGGTGAAGGAGAGCTCGGCCGGAAATACCTCGGCCCGGTGGCCGGGGAACAGGTCGAGCCCTCCCCCGAGGCTCGCCGTTCCGGTCCAGTGCCACGAGTCGATCCAGATCTCGCGCACGACGCCGACGGAGAGATCGTCCACCACGATCCTCCACGGATTTCCCGCGTGGGCGGGACGGTTCTGCCGGTCCCGCAGCGGCGGCTCGCCAAATCCCGCGATGCGGGGATAGCGGGCGAGGCGGGCAGGTGTCGCCTCGGAACGCTCGAGACGCTCCCGGAGGCGGAACGTCAGGGTGTTCGCACGCACGGAGCGCGCGCCGAGCCTGCGCCTCAGAAGATCGAGCAGGCGCACGCTGACCGTCACGCCCTCGAGCCGAGCCTCCCATTCGATGTTCGAGTCCCGGCTCCGGATGACGAGCGTGTCGAACCGAAGACGCCCGGGCGAGAACGACCGAGCGCGCGTATACGTGACGAGGAGCGTCGCGGGGTCCGAGTTGATCCGCGCGGAGAGCCAGTCCGACTTCAGGGCGACGTTCGTCGCCCCGACCAGGCAGACGACACCGAGCGCGACGACACCGGCGACACCGAGAATCGCCCTCCGCCATGTCACGCGTGAACGGCAGCCCGGGCCGCCGCTTCGGCCATCTCGAATCGGCGTGTCGCGACTTCCCAGTCCGCGGCGGAGAGGAACGCGTCGATGTACTCACCGCGCTTCGTGCCGTAATCGGCCATGTACGCGTGCTCGAAGGCGTCCATCAGAAGGATGACCGGGCATCCGGCGAGCTGCCCGCGGTCGTGCTCGTCCACCCAGACGTTGAACAGGCGGCGCGCCTCGGCGTCCCAGACGACGGCGGCCCAGCCGATTCCCCGAAGGCTGCCGGTCGCGCGAAAGTCCTTCTCCCAGGACTCTCGCGAACCGAAGTCCCGGATCAACTGCGCCCCAAGACCGGCAGTCTTTTCCAGGTTCCCCTTCTTCTTTGTCAAATTTCCAAAATAGAACTCGTGAAGGCGCATGCCGTTCCATTCCCAGCCGAAGCGGCGCTTGAGCTCGGACCAAGCCGGCGTTGGCGGCTTCGCGGGAGACGCGGCCCCCAGCTCGTGTAGAAGGGCATTCGCGTTCTTCACGTAGCCGCTGTAGAGCTCGAAGTGCTGCCTGAGAAGCGCATCACTGAACCCGGGAGTGCCGATCAGCCGGGTGAAATCCTTTGCCGAGTAAAGAGCCATGGTCATCCCCCTTTTCGGCCTGTCAGCACGAAGCGAGCCAAAGCGCGGCACGGCTGTTGCTGACCCAAGGCAGGAGGAAGAACATGCTTTGGACCATCTTCGTGATCCTGCTCGTACTCTGGCTCCTGGGAATGGTCACATCCTATACGATGGGAGGATTCATTCACATCCTCCTCGTGATCGCGATCGTCGTGGTTCTCATCCGAGTCATACAGGGCCGCAGAGTCGTGTGATCGCGCGGATCGAAGAGCCGTAGGTCCAGTGACCCCGAGCAGGCGCTCGGGGTCGCGTGGTTTTCGCCTCCAGGATATTTGCCGGCCTGTTCTTTCAGGCGGCCGCGGATGCGTTCGCGGGAACCGGTCTCTGTCCGCGTTCGGTGCGGATCGTCCGGCTGAACAGGGAGAGCCGGCGGTCGAAAATGAACTGGAAGAGGAGGCGCGTCCACGAACGGTGGAAATGGAGGGCCCCGTAGACCTCGGGGACCGACCGGCGGACCTCCGGAAGCCTGTTCCAGGGCACCGACGGAAAGTCGTGATGCTCGTTGTGGTAGCCGACGTTGAGCGCAGGGATGTTGAGCGGCCCGTAGTAGCTCGTCGTCTCCTGACCGTCGAAAACGAGATAGTGCTCCTGAATCCATCGGGCGCCGAGCGGGTGGAGACCGACGGAAAAGAAGAAGGAAACCGTGAGATAGAGGAGCGCCTTGGGCCCCAGCACGGCCCAGACGGCGGCGTCGTACGCGAGCTGCACGCCGATGTTCACGAACACCCAGGGAGAAAAGAGGGAGATCTCACGCAGGCGCGGCGGCCGTGTGACCTGAAAAATTGGGAAGAGCAGAAGCCACAGGGCCTTGCGCAGGGGCGAATGGCCGACGAGGCGGGCCTCCCAGCGGTTCGGAAGGTCCGCGTCGAGCTCGTAGACACCCTGGTAGGCGTGGTGCTTCAGGT
The DNA here is from genome assembly GCA_030278895.1 of Acidobacteriota bacterium. Taxonomy (GTDB): domain Bacteria; phylum Acidobacteriota; class Thermoanaerobaculia; order UBA5066; family UBA5066; genus Fen-183. The sequence goes on along the minus strand of JARXKK010000003.1, from coordinate 24,852 downwards.
GATACGTCTGGAAGGAGATCGCGCTCGGCAGGACGTGCGGGAGGTTGGCGGCCATTGCGGCGATCCGGTTCCACGTGGCGCTCTTGAACAAGAGGTTGTGGGCGCACTCGTGGATGAGGACCCAGAGGGCGTGATCCAGAAACGCTCCGACCGCGAAGGCGACGGCGAGGCCGGCCCAGATCGGAGCGCGCCCGAGGACGGCGGCGAGCGCGGTCTGGACCGCGACGATTCCGATGACGAGAAAGACGCTCCACGGGTTGCGGCCCGTGAGCCCGCGGATCTCCGCGTGATTCCGGAGGATCTCTCTCGCGCGAAGCGCATGCGGCTCACGCTGGTCCGAGAAGGAGAAGTCCTCGGTAATCGGGTCCACGGCGTTCTTCATCAGAAATAATCTCCCCGCTAGTATCTCCGATCAGGCATCCGATTGAAACTCGCGCCCCCTAAACCCCACTTCCCTTGAGGATCGTGACGACCGTCCGAAGCAGGATGAAAACGTCCAGGAGCGGCGTCCAGTGGAAGAGGTAGCCGAGGTCGTAGCGGAGCTTGACGTCCGGCTTCGTCGCGTAAGCCCCCATCACCTGAGCGAGGCCCGTCAGACCCGGCTTGAGGACATGCCGAAGCCGATATGCGGGAATCTCCTTCTCGTAAGTGGCCACGAACTCGGGGCGCTCGGGCCTTGGACCGATGAGGCTCATCGACCCGCCGAGGACGTGGAGAAGTTGCGGGAGCTCGTCGAACCGCGTCTTCCTCAGGAAGGCACCGGTCGGCGTCACGCGCTCGTCGTCGCGGCCCGAAAGTGTGGGGCCGGTCCCCGCCTCGGCGTCTCTCCGCATCGTGCGGACCTTCCAGAGGAGGAACTCCTGTCCCCCCCGGCCGACCCGGCGCTGGCGAATCCACGGCGCACCCGGGCTGCCGAGCGCGACGACCACCGTCACGACGAACAGCACTGGGGCCGCGGCGAGGAGCAGGAGCGTCCCGAGCACGACGTCGAGTGCGCGTCTCCACGCGAACGCGAAGAGGCTCGCGCCCCGCGTCGCCACGGGCGTCAGGGGCAGATCGGCGAGACTCTTCGTCACGGCCCGCGAGGACACGATGTCCGCGAGGCCGGGAAGCACCCAGAGCTCGAAGTCGTTTTCGAGGCTGCGTTCGAGCAGCTCCACGAGCTTCGGCCGGTCTTCCGGCCGTTCGGAGGCGAAGATGACGTCCCGCGCCCCCTTCAACTCCTGAAGCGAAACGTCTTCGCTCCAGCCTGCGAGCGCGTGACCTGTGATCTGTCCCGTGCGCAGCGCCTCGGCGGCGCGACGCGCGTCGGCACCCGCGCCGAGCACGAAGACCGCGCGCGTGCCGATGGGCGCGAGGATCTCGGCGAAGGCCCGCCAGAGGCCGAGCGCGAAGGACAGGAGCGGCACCCAGACGAGGAGCACCGTGCGCGGCACCGCCTGGCCCGCAAGAAAGTAGGCAGCGATGAGCAAGCCGCCGGCGATGAGCGCGGACACGAGGAGGCCGCCCCGCTCCTTCACCGACGCGAACGGCTCGTCGTAGGTCCCGGCCAGCCACAGGGCCGCCAGGGCCGCAAAAGCCACGAGCGCGAGCCACGGGACCTCGAGGGAAAGATTGGAAGCCGGCAGCCTTCCGACCGTGCCCGGCAGCGGCAGCAGGCGGCGCGCCACGACGACGAGGGCGAAAAGGCCCGACGCAACGCAGGCGTCGCCCGCGGCGAGAAGCAGGCCGCGGCCCCTCCGCCTGCCCCGGGGTCTCATGGAATCCCCATCGCCGCCCGGTACGCCGCAACGAAGCCCGCGACGGAAGTCCGGCGGTCCGCGTGCACTTCGACGAACGCGCGGCCCCTCGCGCCGTCCCGCGCCGCCCCCTCGGGATCCCCGAGGTAGTCCGCGATGGCGCGCGCGAACTCGTCGTCCGTATCCGCGGTCCGCGCTGGCGGAAGACCGCCGGAGGACGCCGCGCGCAGGGCGGCGCCGGACGACGCCACGACCGCCGCGCCCGCCTCGAAGGCCTCGAAGATCTTGTTCGGTGTTCCCGTCCCGAGGTCCACGGGCGCAACGACGACGCGGGCGGCACGCAGGAAGGCGGCCATGTCCGGCACGGGGCTCACGACCTCGACCCCGTCCCGTCCCCCCGCCGCGCGGATCTCGTGCGGCGCGTCGGCGCCACCGAGGAGGAGGCGGGCGTCCGGCACTTCGCGCCTCACGCGCGGCCAGATGTCCTCGAGGAGTCGTCGCGCTGCCAAGCGATTCGGACGGTACATGAGACGCCCGGTGAAGGCCACGACGGGTCCACGTACGGCCGCGCCGGCCGGGAGCAGAACGACGCCGTTCGCCACCGCCCGGGTTCCCGGCGGGAGCTTCGCGGCGTCGGCCGGCGTCGTCGCGAGAAGGACGGCCGCGCCCAGCGCCGCCCTCTCTTCGGCGCGTGCGAGGCGCGGCGCCTCGACGGCCCAGTACGCGCGCCGCCACGGCGCGGGATCGCTTTGAGCGGCCTGCCGGGCGGCCTCCGAGAGGGCGTCGACGTAGTCCACGACGCGCGGGAGCGCGGGCAGCCGGCCGACATGTGCGAGAAGCCGCGGGAGGAGGACGCAGACGAGAAGGTCCGCATTCCGGGCCGCTTCGCGCAGGGCAAGGCCGAAAGATCCCGAGAAAAGCGCGGACTGCAGCGGCTGGCCCGTCATGCCGGCCCGCACGAGCGACGCCGGGAACCGGAAGCGATCGAGGCGCACGGCATGCACCGCGGCCGCGTTATCCATTCGAAGAATCTCTTCTCCTCCGTCGACTCCTCCCACGACCGCAGTCTCGTATCCCGCCTGGGCGAGCGCCTCCAGGTGGATCTCCGCCCGGAGCCGGTCGCCCGTGAAGCCCGTGCCGGGCAGGCGGGGAACGAGCAGGATCGCCTTCATCGAGGAGGGCGCGCCCTGTGCCAGCGCGAGGGCGCCGCAGCGCCGCGCAGCGCGGCGCCGACCCACATCGAAAGAGAGCTCAGAACATCGGAAAGAGACACGTGCGGCACTTCCGGCGGATAGCCGATGCGGCGGCGGAGCGCGGCGAGTGAAAGCCACTCGCAGACCAGCGTCGCTTTTGCTTCGAACGAAAGGAGAAGAAGGAGAAAAAGAAGGAGCATGGAGGCCCCTGACGCGGGACGACCGCTGGCCCGGGCGGCGGCAGTCCACGTGCCATTCGAAGAAAGCAGCAGGATCACGCCATCCGAGACGATTGCAAGAATCGCGAGGGTCCCCAGCAAGACAATCCTCGGCCGAAACCAGAGATCCGCCGCCAGCACGAACGCGCCCTTCGGGCTCCGTGTCGCGATCTGCAACAGATCGCCGAATCCGGTGAAGAGCAGCTTGAGTTGTCCCGCGAACCAGCGCGAGCGCGAACGCGCCATCGCCCCGGATTCCCCGGAGGGCTCGTCGAAGGCCATGGGACCGCTCAATGCGCGCACGGTGAAGCCGCTTGCGAGGAGCGCGAGCGTCGCCTCGGAATCTTCTACGGTCGTGCGCGTGGCCGCAGCCGGCCCGGCGCGAAACGCCCGAGGCGAGAAACCCATGGCTTTGCCGCGCAGCCGGACCGGCAGGCCTTCGGCGTCCCTTGCGAGGTCGTCCTCGAGCGCCTCGGCGAGGGAAAGCGCCTCGACGCGCGGGGCGCCGGGCCCCGGAACGCCCGATGGGCGGACCGGCAGCTGAAACACCTCGGTCCCTGCGGGCACGACGAGGTCGCGGAAGAACCCTTCGGGCAGGCGCATGTCGGCGTCGAAGACGAGAATGAATTCGTATGCTTCGAGATCCTTGGCCAGCCGTTCGGCTACGAACGCGAGCGCGTGGCCCTTGGAAGGGCCGCAAGATTTCTTAGAAAGGAATTTGACCCCGTCTGCCCTCAGACGGGCTTCGGCTTCGAGGTCGGGACCGTCCAGGAGAACCATGACGTCGACGACGCCCCTCTTCAGATCTCCAGCCAGATCTCCGACACGCGCACCCTCGGCGCGGGACGGGATCACGGCCAGCAGTCTCCCTGGCGCGCGGCCCGCCTCCGGCGGCCGCGCGTCACCCCGCGGCGCCGCGAGGCGCCGCAGCCGCAGCGCCGCGTCGAGCGCCGGAAGCGCCGCCGCGAGGGCCGCGAGGCCGCAGAGGAGAGTCGCCTTGTCCACGCGGCTGCATCGTAGCTTTAGCGGCCGGTTGGCGTCGCCCCGACGGTCAGCGGGCCTTGCGTGCCTGCGCGTCCACGACGCCGAATGCGGCCATGTTCACGATGTCGGACACCTCGACGCCACGCTGGAGGACGTGAACGGGCTTGCCCATCCCCATCAGGATCGGCCCGATCGCATCCGCCTTAGCCAGGCGCCAGACGAGCTTGTAGGCGGCATTCGCGCTCTGGAGCTCAGGGAAGACGAGCACGTTCGCGGGGCCCGTGAGGCCCGCCCACGGGTAGTTCTCCTTCAGGAACTCGGGAAGAACCGCCGTGTCGGCCTGCATCTCGCCCTCGCATTCGAGCGCGGGCCGGCGCTTCTTCACGATCTTCACGGCCTCCCGGACCTTGTCCGTCGAAGGGTGATGCGTCGAGCCGAAGTTCGAGAACGAGATCATCGCCACGCGCGGCTGGATGCCGAACAGCTTCGCCGTGTCGGCCGACAGGAGCGCGATCTCCGCGAGGTCCTCCGCCGTGGGGTCGATGTTCACGGTCGTGTCCGAAAAGAAGAAGACGCGGTCCTGAAGGACGAGGACGTAGAGGCCCGAGACCTTGTGCACGCCCGGCGCGACGCCGATCGTCTGCAGCGCGGGCCGGATCGTCTCCGCGTAGTTCGTGGTGAGGCCCGAGAGCGAAACGTCGGCGTCGCCCTGGTCGACCATCATGCCGGCAAAGTAGTTCGGCACGTGGAGGGACGTCTCGGAGTCTTCCTTCGTGATGCCGTGGCGTTTCCTCTTCTCGTGGAAGGCCGCCACGTACTTCGGAAAGTTCACGTCCGTCTCCGGGTCGATGACGAGGATCGGCGTCTTGACGTCGAGCGCTTTCAGGGCCGCTTCGGCCTTCTTCCCGCGCGAAAGGAGGATGGGAATCGCGATCTTCTCCTCGGCGAGGATCTTGGCCGCGCGCTGCACCTTCGGGTGATCCCCCTCGGCGAGGACGACGCGCCGGGGATCGCTTTTCGCCTTGCCGTGAATGACCTGCATGAACGACCGCGAGCGCGAGAGCATGCCCTCGAGCTTCCGGCGGTACGCATCCATGTCCTTGATGGGCCGCTTGGCCACTCCCGTGGCCGCAGCCGCCTCGGCCACCGCCGGCGCCACGTGCAGGAGCACGCGCCAGTCGAAGGGTTTCGGGATCAGGTATTCGCGCCCGAACTTGAAGCCGTCGACGCCGTAGGCGCGGGCGACGGAATCGGGGACGTCCTCTTTCGCGAGATTCGCGAGCGCCTTCGACGCCGCGAGCTTCATGGCTTCGTTGATCTGCGTCGCACGGCAGTCGAGCGCGCCGCGGAAGATGAACGGGAACCCCAGGACGTTGTTGACCTGGTTCGGGTAGTCGGACCGGCCCGTCGCCATGATGACGTCGGGGCGGGCGGCCTTCGCCTCTTCCGGGGTGATCTCCGGCACCGGGTTCGCCATGGCGAAGACGATCGGGTCCTTCGCCATCTTCTTGATCATGTCCCCGTTGATGAGCTTCGCCGCCGAGACGCCGATGAAGGCGTCCGCGCCCTCGAGGGCCTCGGTAACCGTGCGCTTTTTCGTGTCGCGCGCGAAGCGCTCCTTGTACTGGTTCATGTTCTCGGTCCGGCCCTTCCAGATGACGCCGGTCCGGTCGACCATGAGGATATTCTCGAGCTTCACGCCGTACGTGATGTAGAGGTTCGCGCACGCATTCGCGGCCGCGCCCGCCCCGGCGAAGACGACCTTCACATCCTCGATCTTCTTGTTCGCGATCTCGAGGGCGTTCAGGAACGCCGCCGCCGAGATGATCGCGGTTCCGTGCTGGTCGTCGTGGAAGACCGGGATTCCCATGCGTTTCTTGAGCTGCTCCTCGATGTAGAAGCACTCGGGCGCCTTGATGTCCTCGAGGTTGATGCCGCCGAACGTGGGCTCGAGACGCGCGACGCACTCGATGAATTTGTCGGGATCCTTCTCGTCCACCTCGATGTCGAACACGTCGACGTCGGCGAATCTCTTGAACAGCACGCCCTTCCCTTCCATGACGGGCTTGCCGGCCAGAGGACCGATGTCTCCGAGCCCGAGCACGGCCGTGCCGTTCGAGATGACGGCGACGAGGTTTCCCTTGCCCGTGTACTCGTAGGCAAGCTCCGGATCGCGCGCGATTTCGAGACACGGCTCGGCGACGCCGGGCGTGTACGCAAGGGAGAGGTCGTTGGCGGTGGCGCAGGGCTTGGAAGGAATGACCTCCAACTTTCCCTTGCGGCCGGTGGAGTGATAGTCGAGGGCGTCCTGCTTGGAAAGGCTCACGCGTGTTCCTTTCGTCGAACCGGTCACGATTCTAGAACTCATCTCCCGGCCCCGCATGATGCGGACGCACTACATCCGGCGAAAGCGATCGATGAGCGCCGGAAGGACGATCCTCAGGCGAAACTTCGGAAAAGCGAGCGCCAGGGCCGACGTGGCCTCGTCCTCGCCAACCGTCTTTCGCGTTCCGGCAACGGTTTTTCCGGCCCGGTCGAGGTAGCGAATCTGTTCCTCCACGGCCTCGCGCCCCCCTGGCGGCCCGTGGCCGGGCACCAGCGTCCGGAACGGGATTCCGCGGAGCGATTCGAGCGCCGCGCGCCACCCGGCTACGTCCGCGTCCTCGAGGTTCGGGTGATAGCCCGTGGAGACGAGGTCTCCGGACACGAGAACACCGAGAGAGGTCGCGTAAACACAGAGGTCTCCGGGCGTGTGCGCGTGGCCGGGGTGGAAGACGTCGAAGCGCAGACCCCCCGCTTCGAGGGCAAGACGCGCCGCTACGAGACGCGAGGGTGCGTAGGGCTCGGCCTCCTCGAAGAGCGGCGCGACGTCCGGGTCCTTCCGCCGTACGGCGATGAGCGCGGCATGCTCATCCGCCATCCGCGCCGCCGCCAGCGGGTGCGCGATGACCTCGGCCCCTCTCGCCGCGAAATAGCCCGCACCGAGGGCATGGTCCGTGTGGTGGTGCGTGAGAACCACGTGCGTCACGGGAGACGCATCGCGCCTGCGGAGGAGCGCGTCGAGCTCGGCAGCCTGTACCGGCGACACGAACGGGTCGACGACCACGATCGCGCCCTTCCCGAAGAACACCGTCGCGTTCGAGCCGTAGCTCTCGGCGAGAGTCTCTCCGCCGTACGTGAAGACCGAGACGGCCTCGGAGAGACGAGTCTCGGCGAGAGGCATCGCGGGCTCAGCCCGTCGCGAGCGTCTTCGCGCCCGCCGCGAGCGAGCGCTTCACGACGTCGACGACGCGGTCCGGAGCGATCTCGGAAGCTTTCTTCTCGCGGCGCGTCGAGACCTCGACGACGCCCTTCGCGAGGCCCTTGCCGCCCACGACGACCCTCAGCGGGAAGCCGATGAGGTCGATGTCCTTGAACTTCACGCCGGGACGCTCGTCGCGGTCGTCGTAGAAGACGTCGACACCCGCGGCCTTCAGGTCTTCGTAGATCCTGTCCGCCGCCTCGAGGACGTGCGCGTCGCGCTGAAGGACGGCGACGACGCAGGCGAAGGGCGCGAGAGGCACGGGCCAGACGATCCCGAGGTCGTCGTGGTTCTGCTCGATGGCGGCGGCGACGGTGCGACCGAGGCCGAGTCCGTAACAGCCCATCGCGAGAGGGACCATCTTCTGGCTCTGGTCCGCGACCTCGCACTTCATCGCCTCGGAGTACTTCGTGCCGAGCTTGAAGATGTGGCCGACCTCGATGCCCCGCTTGATGCGAAGAAGGCCACCCTTCGGGGCGGGCGACGGATCCCCATCGCGGGCGGTCGCGACCTCGACGACTCCCTTGAACGCAGGAAGCGACATGACGTCGCGCTTGATGGAGACCTGAGCGTGATGGGTTCCATCCTGGTTGGCACCGCACCAGATGTTCCGTCCGTCCTCCAGGGATCGGTCGACGAAGAGAAAAATGGGAAGTTCTTTGAAAGGAAGAAGGTCGAGCGGCCCGACGAAACCCGGCACCGTCCCTGATATTTTTCTAAGAATCTCCTCCGAAGCCAGCTTGGCGTGAAGCGCGCCGAGCGCCTTGGGGAGCTTGACCTCGTTGATCTCGAGATCGCCGCGGATCAGCACGGCCGCGAGCCTCGTCTCTCCATCGGCTCTGTCGATCTCATAGATCATCGTCTTGACGATGCGCGAGGAAGTCGTCCCGAGATGCTTCGCCTGGTCCACACACGTCGTCAGACCCGGCGTCGGTGCACTGGCTTTTTTCAGCGGCCTTTCTTCCTCCCCCGCCCAGGGCTCGGGGAGGGGCGCCGTCGTCGCCTTCTCGACGTTCGCGCCGTAGTCGCCGGCGTCGGAGAAGACGAGCGCGTCCTCGCCCGTGTCGGCTACGACCATGAACTCCTGCGACGCGGAACCGCCGATGGCGCCCGAATCGGCGTCGACGAGCGCGTACTCCAGGTTGCAGCGCTCGAAGATCCGGCGATACGCGGCGTCCATCTTCTTGTAGTGAAGGTCCAGTCCCTTCTGGTCTACGTCGAACGAGTAGGCGTCCTTCATGAGGAACTCGCGGCCGCGCAGGAGGCCGAAGCGGGGGCGGATCTCGTCGCGGAACTTCGTCCGGATCTGGTAGAGGTTGAACGGGAGCTGCCGCCATGACGTGACCGAGCGCCGCACCATGTCGGTGACGGCCTCCTCGGCGGTCGGCGCCAGCGCGAACTCGCCGCCCTTGCGGTCCTCGAGATGGAAAAGGATGCCGTCGTTCACATAACGATCCCAACGGCCCGACTCCACCCACAGCTCCTTCGGCTGGAGGATCGGCAGATCGACCTCCATCGCGCCGGTGGCGTCCATCTCCTCGCGCACGATGTCGATCATCTTCCGGAGAGACCGGAAGCCGAACGGCGTAAACGAGTAAATACCCGCTGCCAGCTTTTGCATCATGCCCGCCCGGTAGAGAAGCTGATGCGACACGACCTCGGCGTCGCCGGGCACCTCGCGGAGGGTCACGAGAAACGATTGAGACCAACGCATAGGCGCGGGAGATTAGCAGGCGCGCCTCCACCCGCCCGGGACGCGCGTCAGCGCGCGCCGGTGCCTTCGACCGCCACCCCCGGCACGCACAGGCAGGACGTCGTGACGTCCATGTCGGCCCGTCTCCATGCGGCGCGGAAGCGCGCCTGGACCTCCGCGGCGCCAGGCTTCGCCTGCATCCTGAGGGCGCGGGCCAGGCCCTGCAGCGACCAGCCGTTTTCCGGGCTGCGCCGGAGATCCTCGCGGTAGACGGCTTCGGCTTCCTTCGCCTTTCCCGCCGCCAGGAGGACCGCGCCGAGCGCGTGGCGCGCCGGCACGGAAGCCGGCGGGGGCTCGTCGTACTTGAGCGCGTCCTCGAGGCGAACGGCCTCGCGAAGCTTCGCCTCCGCGGTCTCACGGTCTCCCCGCCGGAACGCCAGCTCGCCCTCGAGATACGGCATGTGCGCGGCGAGAACGGCCGAGCTCGCGTTCGCCCCCCACAGATACTCCTTTGGAACCTTCGCCGCAGCCTCCGCGAACGCCGCGCGCTCCCGCCCGGCTTCGTCGACTCGTCCGAGCGCCGCGAATGCGACCCCGCGCGCAAAGTGCGCGAACGCGCGCGCCGTCGGCACGTCCGTCCCGGGGATCGGATCCTCGAGGATCTCGTCCCAGAGGCCGAACCGCATCCGGACCTCGTGGGAGACGGTCAGGAACGCCTCGAGGAGAAACGCCAGCTCCTTGAACATCGGGGGAGGGAGCATGGCGACGACCGCGGCCGCCCGCTCCAGCGCGACTCTCCGACGGCCCTCCATCATCGCCGTGAACACGAGGAAGTGGACGTTGTGGACCTCGTACAACCGGTAGATGCCGAGGTTCGGCGTCCGCGCGTTGTAACGCTCGTCGGCCGCAATCGCGCGCTCGTTCGCGGACGCGGCGTCGGCCCACCGGCCAACGCGCGCGTAGATGTGCGACGGCATGTGGACGAGGTGGCTCGAGTCGGGCACGAGCGCCCGCAACCAGTCGGCGGCCGCCCGCGCGCGCTCGGGGTGAGGCGAGGCCTCGAGGGCGTGGATCTTCAGGTGGAGGGCGAGCGGATGGCGCGGTTGCAGGGCCAGCGCCGCCGCGATCGCGTCGAGAGCCTCGCGGGTTCCCGGCTGCGGCTCTCCGTCGGGGGTCCACTGGTCCCACGGGCGCACGTCCATGAGCGCTTCGGCGCAGAGAGCGGCCACGTCCGCGTCCTTCGGGAACCGCCGGTGAACGTCCGCCATGGCCTTCGCGTACGCCCCGTCCAGCGGCTTGCGGTCGGCGGGCTGGGGCATCGCGTAGCGCGACCCGAGGGCGTCGATGAGCGCCTTTTCGACCTGGCTCGCGCCGGCGATGCGCGCGCGTGCCTCGCCAAGCGCGTCCCACGCCGCCTTCGCGTGCGCCTCGTCCACCTCGATATTGTTGATGTGCGGTCCGTTCACGAGCGCGATTCCCCACCACGCCATGGCGAGTCCCGGGTCGACGCGCACCGCTTCGCGGAACGCCCGTTCCGCCTCGTCGTGGTTGAACGCGAAGGACCAGATGAGACCCTGGTCGAAAGCCTTCTGAGCGGCGGCACTCTTCGTGGAGACGGGCCTCCCGTGCGAGCCGAGCTCGAAGGGTCGCCAAGCTTCGCCCTCGGGACCGGCCGCGGAAATGTGGATCGAAAAAAAGGCGAAGCCGAGCAAGATCATTATCGGGCGGCGCATTAAAACCTCCATCTCCCCGGGGGACCGAAAAATAATAGACTGCCGGGCGATGGATGTGACCCCGTTTTTCCAGTCGCCCGAAAAGGCCGATGCGGGCCTTTCCCCGCTCGCGCGTGGCGTCGTCGGGTCGGAGATCCTACGGATCGCCGGCGAGATCCGCGCCCTGCAGGCCCGAGGCCACCCGGTCTGTAACCTCACGATCGGCGACTTCGACTCGCGCCAGTTCCCCATCCCGGACGGCCTCCTCGCCGCCACGCGGGAAGCCCTCGAGACGGGTCAGACGAATTACCCGCCCGCTGAAGGCATCCTCCCGCTGCGCGAGGAGGTCGTGAAGCTCTACGCGCGCGATCTCGGCCTTTCCTATCCGGTGGATTCCGTCGTGATCGCAGCCGGCGCGCGCCCGCTCCTCTACGGGACGTATCGCACGCTCCTCGAGCCTGGCGACGGCGCGATCTACCCCGTCCCGTCGTGGAACAACAACCACTACGCGTACCTTTCCGGCGCGGCCGGGATCCCCGTGCCGGTGACCCGGGAGGCGAACTTCTTCCCGACGCCGGACCAGATCCGCCCGCACGTCGCGGGGGCACGGCTCCTCATTCTCAACTCGCCTCTCAACCCGACGGGCACGGCGATCTCGAGGCAAGCCCTCACGGACCTCACGGCGATGGTCGTCGAGGAGAACCGCCGGCGCGACTCCGAGGGCCGGCGCCGCCCGCTCTACCTCGTGTACGACCAGGTCTACTGGACGCTCGTCTTCGGGAAGACGAAGCACTACACGCCGGTCGAGGTCGTCCCCGAGAGCGCGCCCTACGTCATCTTCCTCGACGCGATCTCGAAGGCGTTCTGTGCGACGGGCATGCGCGTGGGCTGGGGCGTCATGCCGCCGCCGATCCGCCGCCGGATGTCGGACATCCTCGGCCACGTTGGCGCGTGGGCGCCCAAGGCCGAGCAGGCGGGAGTCGCGAAGTTCCTCTCGCAGCCCGACGCCGTCTACGCCTACCGCGACTCCGTGCGGAAGAAGCTCGAGGAGCGCCTCGTCGCGCTTTACAACGGCGTTCTCGCGATGAAAGCGGACGGATTTCCGGTCGACGCCATCGAGCCCCAGGGCGCGATCTACCTCTCCGTACGCTTCGACCTCTTCGGGCGCACCGTCAAGGGCGTGCCCGTGAAGACGAACGACGACGTGCGGCGGCTGCTTCTCGAAATGGCCGGGATCGGCGTCGTCCCGTTCCAGGCCTTCGGCTTCGAGGGCGACACGGGCTGGTTCCGCCTGTCGGTCGGGGCGGTCTCGATGGACGACATCGCCGCCGCCTTCCCTCGCCTCCGGGCCCTTCTCGCCGAGGCCCCGGCGGTCCCCGCACCCGCCACGCGCTGACCGGCGGCGCTACACTTCCCCTCGGTGAAGCAGGACAAGAAGTCGGAGAAGAGCCGGGCGGCCATCCTCGAGGCGTCACTCGAGCTGTTCTCGAGCCAGGGCTACCGCGGCACGAGCATCCGGGAGATTGCCGAAGCGGCCGGCGTCTCCACGGGAAACGTCTACCACCACTTTCCCGACAAGGAGACGATCTTCCAAACGGTTCTCGGCCAATACTGGAACGCGATCGAAAGTCCGGACTTCCCGTTCAACAAGGCCCTCGCGTCGGGAGTCTTCCCGGACAACCTCGAGGAGCTCGCGGTCGCCGCGCGCGAGAGCGTCCGCGTATGGCGGCGTCACGTCGCCCTCATCTACGTGGACGTCGTCGAGCTCTCCGGCAGCCATATTCGGAAGTTCTACTCGGAAATGGCCTCGCGTTTCGAGCGATTCATCGTGACGCATGGCGATGCCGTCTCGGGCGAGATCCGTCCGGGCGTCCCGGTCGCGACCGCCGTCATGCTCGCGAGCCGCGTCTTCCTCCAGTACTTCGCGGTCGAGATCCTCTTCGGCGTCCCACAGCAGTTCGGCAAGGACAGTGACCGCGTCATGGGTGAGATCGCCGAGATCCTGCGTCACGGGATGCTGAAGGAGCACGGCATCGCCTCGGTCGCGCCGCCGGCCCTCGTCCGCGCGCGCCGCTAGACGCGTTCGCCGTCCATAAACTGTCGCACGCGGGGCGCGGGCGGGCGCTCACGTGGACCTCGCCGACCCCGCCTCACGGTGCACACCCGCGAGGAACCGCTCGGCGAGCAGGACGAACTCGTCCTCGCGCTCGACGATGAGAGCGTGGCCCGCGCCTGGCACGACGACGAGGCTCGCGCCGGGAATCGCGGCGGCCACGGCCTGCGTCCTTTCGAGAGGCATCGCGGCGTCCCGGCCCGCGGCGAGGACGAGAACGGGACAGGCGATCGTCGGGAGGATGGCCCGGAGGTCGACCTTCTCGAGCGCCCCGAGCAGGCCCTCGAGCCCCGTGAACCACGCGCCCGGCAGAAGGCCGACCTGCCCGCGGCGCACCGCGAGCTCGTCCGCATGGGCGGCCTGCCATTCGGGCGTGTAGGCGAGTTGGACGATCGCGTCGTAGACCTCCGTCCGGTCGCCGCCCCGCGCCGCCGCACGCACGGCGGCCGCGAGGCGCGCGCCCGTCTCGCCGAGCGCGGCATCTCCGACCTTCGCGACGTCCGTCACCGTCGCCGCGAGGACGGAGCCCACCAGCTCCGGATGGCGCGCGGCAAGGAGGAGCCCGACGTAGGCGCCGTACGAAGCCGCGACGACGTCCACGCGGGACTCCCCGAGCGCGTCGAGAAGCGCCGCGACGTCGTCTGCGTGCTCCTCCATGGAGGCGCGAGGTTCGCCGGGCGAGTGAAGCTGCCCCCGGAAGTCACACCGGATGACGCGGTGCCGCTCCGCGAAACGCCGCGCAATCGGCTCCCAGGCGGAGAACGACATCATTCCGCCGTTCAGGAGCAGGAGAGGGGGCCCCTCGCCATCGATGCGGTGGGCCAGAACACCTGAAGAGGAAGAGGAAGAGGAAGATTTCTTAGAAAGGTAAGAAAGAAGGAGATCTCGCTTGACTACCTTGCCGTACGGGGTACGCGGAAGCGCATCCACGAAGACGAATTCCCGCGGAACCTTGTACTTCGCGAGGCGCGCCTCGACGAAGGCCGCCAGATCGGTCTTCTCTTCTATGACCCTCAAAGAAATCTTCTCTTCTCTCTTCCCCTCTTCTTCCCGTCTCACGATGAACGCGACGCCGACTTCCCCCCACTTCTCGTCCGGCACGCCGACGACCGCGACGTCCTTCACGCGCGGGTGCTGGAAGAGGACGCCTTCAATCTCCGCCGGGTAAACGTTGACGCCACCGGAGATCAACATGTCCTTCTTGCGCCCCGCGATCGTGAAGAAGCCGTCGGCGTCCCTCTTCGCGAGGTCTCCCGTGTGGAACCAGCCCTCGGCGTCGAGCGCGGCGGCCGTGGCTTCCGGGTTCTTGTAGTAGCCCTTGCAGACGTGCGGGCCCTTGAGCAGGAGCTCGCCGACCTCGCCGATCGGGACCTCCTTCCCCTGTTCATCGGTCAGCTTCGCCTCCGTGAACATCATCGGCCGGCCGATCGACCCGGCCTTCCGGACCGACTCCTCGACGCTCATCGCGAAGCAGTTGACGCCGACCTCCGTGAGGCCGTAGCCCTGCTTGAAGTTCGCGCCGCGCTTCTGCCACGTCTCGATGATGTCCAGCGGGAGCGGCGCGCCGCCGCAGGCGAAGTAGCGGATGCTCGAGATGTCCGCCGTCGCCCAGTCGGGATGCTCCTGGAGCATCCGGAAGATCGTCGGAACGCCAAGGGCGACCGTGCAGCGCTCCCGGGCGATCGCCTTTAGGACCTCGGCGGGATCGAAGCCCGCGAGGAGGACGATCGTTCCCCCGACCGCGAAGATCGGCGTCAGAAACGCACCGAGGCCACCCGCGTGGTAGAGCGGCGTGTAGATGGGCGACACGTCGTCCTCGCGCAGCTGCCACGAGACGACCGTGTTCACGGCGTTCCACGCGACCATCCGGTGCGGCACCATCACGCCCTTCGGCTTGCCGGTGGTGCCTGACGTATAGAGAAGGCAGTAGAGGTCCTCCGGACCGGGCGAAGATGAAGAGGAAGATTCTGCATCGGCGCCAGTAGGCGCCGATGGAAGAGAAGAGAAGATTTCTTTGAAGGTGATGTGGGCGCTGCGCACGGGCGCGGCCGGCGCACCTGGCGCAGCCGGAGCGTCGAGGGCCACGGCCCTGACCCCTCTTACCCTTCTAAGCAAATCTTCAACGGTCTCTTCGAACGTTGCTCCATAGATCAAGACCGTTGGTTGGGCGTCCTCGAGGACGCCCTCCAGCTCCCCCGCCGTCTGCCGCGTGTTGAGTGGAACGAGAACGACGCCCGTCTTGCCGCACGCGAAAAAGACGTCGAGAAACTCCACGCAGTTGCCCGCGAGGAGGGCGAGGCGGTCGCCCTTCTTCAAGCCGAGACCCTCGACCTCCGTCAGCACGCGCGCGGCCGCCTTCGCCCGCGCGTCCAGCTCCGCGTACGTGAAGCGCCGCCCCGTCGCGACCTCGACGAGCGCGGTCTTCTCCGGCGAGAGCCGCGCGCGTTCACCGAGGACGTCGCCCGTGATCACGGTTTCGGCGCCCCGGCGGGAACACGCACCTTGACCGGCGGCATCGAAACGGTCGGCTCCGGAAGAGGGTCCTTGAGGATCTTGAGGAGGGCCTCGGTGAAGCGGTCGGGACATTCGACGGCCGGCGCGTGGCCGCAGCGCTCGATCGTCGTGAGGCGCGCGGCCGGCAGCTGCGCGGCGAGGCGTTTCGCGTAATCGACGGAGACCATCCGGTCGGACGCGCCCCAGAGGAGGTCCACGGGGACGTCGAAATCGCCGAGCTTTCCGTCGAGAAGGTAGGCCGGCAAGCTCTTCGCTTCGGCGGCAATCCGCGCCATCGGGCCCACGGCAGCCTCGCGGATGACGTCGTCGATGACGAAGTCCGGGATCGGCGGAGCCGACGGGTCGCGAAGAGCCGCGAGCGTCCTGTCGGCCTCCGCGCGCGTCTTCGGCTGGAGCGTGAGGTCGGGACGGTCGCCGAGGAGCGGCCCCCCGTTCACGAGCACGAGGTGACTCACACGGCCGGGATGCTGCTTCGCCCACACCGTCGCGATCCAGGCGCCCATCGAGTTCCCGACGAGCGTCACCTTGCCTTGCGGGAACGCGCCCATGGCGCCGTCGAACCCGGCGAGGAGCGTCGCGAACGGCAACGGCCCCTCCGCCGGCGCGCTTTCGCCATGGCCGGCGAGGTCGACGGCCACGACCGAGAAGCTCTTCGCGAGGCGCGGTGCCACCTTCGACCAGCCGCCCGCCTGATCGCCTGCGCCGTGGACGAGGACGACCGGCGCCCCGCCCCCGCCGGTGAATATGACCTGGAGCCCGGCGGCGGACGGCCGCACGTGCTTCTCGAAACCGGCCGACGTGAGGCGCTGGCGACCGACCCACGCCAGCGTCGCGAGCGGCCTCCTCCAGAAAATCACCCCCGCCGCCACCGCGACAAGGAGGAAGCCGGCGACGATGGCGAGGAGGAACTTCACGGCGCGTGGCACGGTGCCCCGGAGCCTAGACCATGCGGAAGGCGGCGCCCGCCATGTTGTAGCCCACTCCGGACGCAACGAAAACGACGAGGTCTCCCTGCTTGACCTTGCCGTGTGCGCGGGCGTCGTCGAACGCCATCGCGACGCTCGCCGAGCCCGTGTAGCCCCACTTGTCCATCACCATGTGGGTCTTCTCGATCGGGAGCCCGAGGTCCTGCATGACGAGCTCGATCGTCGGCCGGCGCACCTGCGTGAGGAGGAGCATGTCGATGTCGGAAACCGCGAACCCGCCGTCGGCCGCCATCTGGCGCACGAGCTTCGGCCAGCCCTCGTTGTTGAGCTCGGGCGGATACCGTTCGACGAGCTTGACCGACGTCCGGCCGGCCTTGACGGACTCGACCGACGCCGGCTCGTCCGTTCCGCCCGAGAAGATCGCCCAGTTGCGGTTGTACGAGCCGTCGGCCCGGAAGCCGGACGCCACGAAGCCCTGCTTCTCGGACGGCTCCAGCACGGCGGCTCCCGCCCCGTCCCCGAAGAAGAAGATCATCGGGTCGTTCGGATCGGTGAGCTTGTGCATCATGTAGGCGCCGATCGCGACGACCGTCTTCAGGCTCTTGTTCGTCGCGATGAGGCCCGCCGCCGTCGCGAGACACGTCGGGAAGGACGCGCACGCGCAGCCGACGTCGAACGTCCCCGCGTTCTTCGCGCCGAGCTTGTGCTGGACGACGACCGAGGTCGCGGGCGTCACGAAGTCCGGGGAGTCCGTGCCGAGGAGGATGAGATCCACGTCCTCCGGCTTCTTCCCCGCCGCGTCGAGGGCCTTCCGGGCCGCGCGGACGGCGAGATCGGACGTCGCCCAGTCGGGCGGCGCGTACCAGCGGGTCCTGATCCCGCTCGCCGCCTCCATCTTGTCGACGAACTCGGGCGCGATCGTCTTGAAGCGCTCTCGCAACGCGTCGTTCGACACCTCGATCTCCGGCAGATAGGAGCCGGTGGAGACGATACGGGCCGAGCGGCTCATGTCCCGAGCACCAGCCCGCCGTCCACCGAGAGCGTCGTGCCGTGGACGAACGCGGCCGCGTCGGACGCGAGCCAGAAATAGGCCTCCGCGATATCTTCGGGCTTCCCCATCCGCCCGACGGGGGTCTTGGCCACCATCCCGGCGATGACCTTCTCGGGCATCGCCTTGATGATCTCGGTCGCGACGAATCCCGGCGCAACCGCGTTCACGCGGATGCCGAACTTGCCGAGCTCGCGGGCCCACGTCTGCGTGAAGGAGATGACGCCGGCCTTCGTGGCGGCGTAGTTCGTCTGGCCGAAATTGCCGTAGAGGCCGACGACGGACGACGCGTTCAGGACGACGCCGCTCCCCTGCTTGATCATGGAAGGGGCCACAGCACGCGTACAGTTGAAGACGCCCCGGAGGTTGACGGAGATCACTTTGTCGAAGTCACCGTCAGACATCGTCGAGACGACGGCGCCGTCCTTCCACTTCACGAGCTGGGAATCCCTGACGATCCCGGCGTTGTTCACCAGGACGTCGATGCGCCCGAAGCGGGCGATGACCTCCGCAACGGCCTCGTCGACCGCCGCCGCGCTCGTGACGTCCACCTTCCGCCCCTCGGCGGCGGGCGCGCCCGCCTTCTGGAGCTCGGGAACGAGAGCCGCGGCGCCGGTCTCGTCCACGTCCCATGCGGACACCGCATAGCCGCCCCGCGCGAAGCGGAGAGCCGTGGCGCGGCCGATACCGGCCGCGCCCCCGGTCACGATGACGACGCGCATCGTCAGAACGTCAGCCGGAGCCCGACCTGGATCTCCCGCGGGGCGAGCGTCGCGCTCGCGTTTCCAAAGTTCGCGTTCGGCTTCAGGGCGGTTGATGGATTCGCGATGGTCGGTCCGTTGAGGTTCTGCGCGCCGTCGATCGTGGACACGTCATAGTTCACGGTGTTGAAGAGGTTGAAGGCCTCGGCGATCACTTCGACGCCCATGCCGCCGAATGCGATCGTCTTCGCGATGCGGAGGTTGACGTTGCTGTAGCGGGGGCCGTCCTGACCGAAGCGGTCCACCCCGGCGGCGCGGTCGCTCGCCTTGCCGTCGCCGTTGAAGTCGTAGCCGATACGCTGGGTCCACGGCTGGCCCGCGCCGTACTCGAACACGGGGGCCACGGAGAACTGGTAGGGGAGGCGGAACACGCCGGACAGCACGAAGCGGTAGCGCTCGGACGAACGTCCCCGCCCGTATTCCGCTTCGATGTTGGCCGGGTCGCTCGGATAGCCGGTCGGGAACTCGGGACTGAAATCGTCGGCGATGTTCTTCTTGGTCGCGAACGTGACGGAAGCCGTGACGACGTGCCCGCCCTTCATGTTGCCGTTCAAGCTGAGAACGAGGGCTTTGTACTCGGAGTGCCCGTCGTTCGTGTACATGTTGACCTGGTCGTACGCCGTGATGGGGCGAACGTGCGTCGCGTTGCCGCTCCAGTTGATGTCCCGGATGACGATCTCGTCGCGTCCCTTGTTGTAGATCGCCTCGACGTCGGCATAGAGGCCCGTCTGGCCGATTCGCGTGGTGAAGCCGAGCGTCGCCTGCGTGGACTGCGGCGCCTTGAGGTCCGGCCCGAGAAGCGCGATCGCGGGCTTCGAGGGAATGCCCGTCGTCGTCGGCCGCGCCGGATCGAGGGTGAGCGCGGGAATGCCGAAGAGCGCCCCGTTGAGCCGCGTGAACGTGATGCGGCCGCCGACCTCGCCGTTCTGCTGAAGCTCGCTGAAGAGAGGCACGAGGAGATAGCGGCCCGTGAAGATGCCGACGCCGCCGCGCGCGACGTACTGACCGGCTCCCGTGACGTCGTACGAGAAGCCGAGACGCGGCTGGAAGTTCGTCGTGTCGACTTTGCGGCCGTTCGGAACGAGCGAATGGCGGAAATCGGGGTTGTTCGCGTTCAGGTCCACGTCGTAGCGGAGGCCGAGCGTGACGGAGAGACGCGACGTCGGCTTCCATTCGTCCTGGAGGAATGCCGCGACGCGCGTCGTGTTCGCCTTGACGTCGGCCGAGCCGACGCCGTACGCGTAAGCGAGCGGAAGGGTCTTGTTGTCGAACACCCACAGGAAGAGGCCGTTCTGATACGTGTCGATCCGCGAACGGTCCACGACGCGCTGGACCCCCGCGCCCGCCTTCACGTCGTGCGAGCCCGAGCCGCCGGAGAGATGGAGATTCAGGGTGTCGCGCAGCTCCCACTGGTATCCCTCGCCGAGGAGGTCCCCGAGGATGTGCGGCCCCGTCTGTAGAGTGACTCCGCTCGAGTACCAGTCCGCCGGCGCACCCGTCGTGTTCGTGGGCTCGAAGTACTTCCGGCTGCCATACTGCCCGCGAAGCTCGTTCACGGCGGTCGGCGAGAGAGTCGCCGTATCGCCCAGAGTCACGTTCCAGTTGTCACGCTGAAGCTCCTGGCCGTACGAGATGTCGGCGACCCCGCCCACGCGGAAATTGTTTTCGCGGTAGCGGTCGTATTCGACTTTCGCCGTGAGCTGATTCGCGCTCGAGAGCGAGTGGTCGAGGCTGCCGAATCCGAGTGTCTGGTGGAAGGGATGGGAGACGTCCGCGGCCCGCGAGACGAAGGCGCCCTGCGGCCGGAAGAGGATCGGCGTCGTGGAGTTGATCTGCTCGAACGACGCGAAGAAGTGCGACATGTCCTTGACGACGGGCCCGCCGAGGGTGAACCCGAACTGGTTCCGCTGATAGTCGATCGACGTGTCCTGCTCGAGCGCACCCTTGGCGCGGAGGGACGCCCCCCGGTAGAACCCAAAGGCCGAGCCGGCGAATGTGTTCGTACCCGACTTCGTCACCACGTTGATCGCGCCGCCGGACGAGCCGCCCACCTCGGCGTCGAAGCGGTTCGAGATGACACGGAACTCGCCGATCGCGTCCTGCGAGAACTTCGCCTTCGCGAGGCCGAGCGCGGGGTCCGTGAAGTCGACACCGTCCACGAGAATCGTCGACTGGCTCGCGTTTCCGCCGCCGCCGACGACAGGGCCGCCGGTGATGAAGCGGAAGGCGCCGCGCTCACGCTCGACGCCCGGCGTGATGAACGCGAGGTTCTGGAAGTCCCGGTCCGGCGTCGGGAGGTCCTTGATCTGCTCGGGCGTGACGTTCGTCGATGCGTCCGTCTTGTAGACGTCCACGAGCGGGGCCGTCGCGACGACGCTGATGCTCTCGGTCCGCTTGCCCTGGAGCGTCGCATTCACGCGGGCGCTCTGGCCGACGAGAAGGACGACGCCCTTCTGCTCGACGGTCTCGAAGCCCTGAAGCTTCACCGAGACGTCGTACGTGCCCGGCGGAAGGGCCGCGAACGACGCGAGACCGCCCGTGCCGGTGACGCCCGAGCGCGAGAAGCCCGTCGATGGCCGTCTCACGTCTACCGTCACGCCGGGAAGCGGTCCGCCGCTCCCGTCCATGGCCACGACGTCGAGCGTGGCCGTCGCCGTCTGCGCGGCGGCGGGGAATGACACGCCCACCAGAAACAGCACGGTCGCGAACGCAAACCACCCGCGCGATGCCATGAACCTCATGCGATTCAACATCTCGTCCTCCTGATGCCGCACACGCGGCCAAATCCCGAACACTCGGTTTGTTTTAACGATAAGGGTGAACAAACGGGTCTGTCAAGTTGAAATACCGCGCGCGCGGGGCCCCGCGTCACGACGTCTAGCGACGCTCCCGCGCCCGCAGCCGCCCGCGGTTTGCCAGCTTTTCCGTGAGCTGGAGGTTTCGCCGGATCTGCTCGAGCATCTTGGCCTCGAGGCCGCGGCCCGCGGACACGCGTGTGTCGCGCCTCTTGGCGCGGCCGAAGGCCTGTCGCGCGGCGCGCGCGTCGCCCACCGCGAGATACGCGAGGCCGAGGTGCGTGAGTCCGGTCGGCGTCTCGCCCAGATTCGTCGCGCGGCGCAGGCACTCGACCGCGCGATCGTATTCGCGGCGCTTGTAGTGAACCCACCCCTTGGCGGCCAGAGGAAACTGGCGCATCTCCTTCGGCGAGAGTTTGAGAGAGAGGTCGGCGAGCTCGAGGGCCGCGTCGAGATCCTCCCCCATCTCCGCCAGGGTCGATGCGCGCTGAAAATAGGCGATCGAACGGGCGTAATTGGACTTTACGACACCGAGCATTTCCTCGGCGACGCGGCTGCCTTCGCGGAACTTCCCCTCGGCCTTCAGGGCTTCGAGAAGCGTCGTGTACGCCGCGGCCGCGACCATCTCGCCCGGCGCGCGCGAGAGAACTCGGCGCGTCGTGGCGACCGCTTCCGACGTCCGGCCAACGGCCGAGCACAGCAGCGCATACGCGATGAGGAGCGTCGGGTTCTCCGGGTCGAGCTTCAGCGCCTTCCGGTAGAGCGCCATCGCCTTCTGCGGGTCGCGCGGCGCGGCCGCTTCCGCCTTGCGCGCGAGGAGGGCCGCCTCCCCGGTGACCTTCGGCAGCGCGCGGGCGCCCGAGGGCGCGAGGAGCTTCGACGCCTCCTGGTACTCGATGCGGTTCGGGTTCAGCTCGAGCGCCGACTGGAACTGCTCGGCCGCCTTCTGCGTCCATCCGCGGTCGAGATAGCAGAGGCCGAGCTGATAGAGCGCGTCCTCGTCGTCGGGATCGAGACGCGCGGCCTTCTGGAACGCCTCGGTCGCCTCCGCGAGGCGCCCGCGCTCGTAGGCGATCGTCCCAAGGAGCGAGTACGCCTGCGCGTTCTCGTCGATCGCCACCGCTTTCTTGAGAAACGTTTCCGCCCTGGCGAGCTGTCCCTTGAGAGCGAAGAGAGCACCGAGCGTGAAGTAAGGCAGGAACGCGTCCGGCTTGACCGCGACCGCCTCCTTGAGAACCTCGAGCGCGTGGTCGGTGCGGCCCGCCTCGTTCTCGAGGACGCCCGTGTAGACGAGCGCGTCGAAGTGTTTCGGCTCCTTCGCGAGGACCGCCCGCAGCATCGAGGAGGCGCGATCCGTCTCACCCTCGTTGAAATACGTCTCGCCGAGGAAGAACGCGAGGTCGGCGTTCCTCTTGTCCAGCCGATAGGCCTCCTCGAGCACCTTGACCGCCTTGTCGGGGTCGAGCGCGTAAAACGCGAACTCGGCGTCGGAGAGCAGCCCCTTGAAGCGCTCGCGCCGGTCTCCCGAAAAGCCGCCCAGCATCCTCTCCTTGCGCTCGAGGAAACGCTCGCGCTTCTCCATCGCCGTCATGTGGTGGTCGACGCGCGTCTCCCAGAGGTCGAGCAGCTCCTCTTCGACGAGGAGGCCCTTCCGCTCGAGCAGGTCCTTCAGCGCGAGGAGCCCGGTCTGGGCGACGAAGCCGTTCTTCTCCTGGCGATTCAGGGCGTCGAGCAGCATCTTGAGCGTCTCGGCGCTTCGCTTGACGATCTCCTCGAGGACGCTGACGCGCTCGAGGAGGTGCTCGTCCATCGAGACGCCCTCTTCCTGCTGCGTCCCCTCTTCGTATGCTTCTGAAGCTCCCGAGACCACGAGGAGCTTGCTTTGGCACTTCACGCAGTACTCGCGCTCGAGCTCGTTCGCGGCACCGCAGACCTGGCAGATCACGGGAGCTTCTCGCCTCCCGGGCCGTCGTAGCGGTAGAACCCACGCCCCGTCTTCCGGCCGTGCCAGCCTGCGTCGACCATCTGCACGAGGAGGGGGCAGGGGCGGTACTTGTCGTCGCCGAGCCCACGGTGCAGAACTCTGAGAATCGCGAGGCACGTGTCGAGGCCGATGAAATCGGCGAGCGTCAGCGGGCCCATCGGATGGTTCATGCCGAGCCTCATGATCCCGTCCACCGCCTCCGGCGTGGCGACGCCCTCGTGGACCGCGAAGAATGCCTCGTTCAGCATCGGAAGGAGGATCCGGTTCGAGATGAAGCCGGGAAAGTCGCGGCACGTGAGCGCGGTCTTCCCCATCTCCCGGGCGAGAGCGAGCACCGTGTCCGTCGTCTCGTCCGACGTCGCGATGCCGCGGATCACCTCGACGAGCGCCATGACGGGCACGGGATTCATGAAGTGCATGCCGATGAACCGGTCGGGCCTCTTCGTGCCCGCCGCGAGCCGTGTGATGGAAATGGACGACGTATTCGTCGCGAGAATCGTCGCGGGCGGGGCGAGCGCGTCGAGCCGCGCGAAGAGGTCCTTCTTGACCGCTTCGCTCTCGAGGATCGCTTCGACGACGAGACCGGCGTCGGCGAGCCGGCCGAGATCGGCCGTCCCGGTGACGCGCGCGAGCGCCGCATCGCGATCGCCCGCCCCGACCTTGCCCTTGTCGACCTGGCGCGCGAGGTTCTTTTCGATCGTCTTCAGGCCCTTTTCCGCGAGGTCGAGCGTCACATCGACGAGGACGACCCTCTTCCCCGCGAGCGCCGCCACGTGGGCGATGCCCGCTCCCATCTGTCCGGCGCCCACGACGCCAATCGTTGCCGGTGTCATCGAGTCCTCTTCTCCTTCTCGGCCCTTCGCGAGGGCGCTCAGCCCGAGCCTATCAGGAGGCAGCGAGCACGAGGCGCGGCTCTCTTGAAGCCGCTGCGGCCAGCGCCACGCCGATCCCGGCGAGGGACGAGAGGCCCCAGATGAGGGGGCCGAGGGCCGGAAGGAGCGACAGGAGACCGAGGAGGAGGAGGCCGGCCGCGAGCGCCGCCGGATCGCCGAACAGCAGGGTCCCGCGCGGGGCGCCCCTCGTAATCCGCCGCCCGAGCGTGACGAAGACGACGGCGAGACCGAAGATCTTGGCGGCCGCGAGCGCCGCAAGAAGGACGGCGCCGACGGCGAGCGCGGGCCGGGCCGGGAGGACGGACAGCGCAAAAGCCGCGAGGAAGAACGCGCTCAGGACGGCGGTCGCGCCGAGCGCGGCCAGGAACGCGAAGCGGCCCGGCGCGTCGTCCGCGGCCCGGAGGAGCCGGCGGGGCGCGAGAAAGAGAAGGCCAAAGGAAACGACGAGCCACGCGAAGAGGAGGAAGAGCCGGAACGAGAGAACGAGAGGCGAGGACTTGCCGGAAGTCAGCGGCGAAGTTTCGAGCTCGGCAAGCACCGCCGCCTCGAGCGCGGAAATCGTCCGGATTCGCCCCCCCACCTGATTCGAAGAGGAAGAGGGACCCGGAGGATTTTCTTCGAAGGTAAGAGAGCCGCCCACCGACAGCACATCGCCGTCGATGCGGGCGCCCCGCTGGACGGTCGCCGAGGACCCGAGCAGGATGAGATCGCGGCGAATTCTGCCTGCCACGCGCGCGTCGCCCTTGCCGACGAGAACGAGGCTCCCTCCCAATTCACCTTCTAAGAAAATCTTCTTTCCCAGTGCGACGAGATCACCGACGCGGGTCGTCCCGACCGGAATGGAAATCGATGATTCTTCCTCGGCGTTCGCGCCCGGCGCGAACGCGATCCCGAGCAAAAATAGCAGAGCCCAAATCGCCCGCCTTCCCGTCGACCGCCTGTCGCGGCTCATGCGGAGACCCGCGTCAGCCGCGCGGC
>JARXKK010000002.1:36511-81521 GCA_030278895.1 Acidobacteriota bacterium | reverse complement strand
GGCCGCCGCCGCGGTCTCCCTCACTCTCCTTTCGTACGCGTTCGTCGCGCACGGCGTCGAGTTCCGGTACGACGCCGCGATTCTCGTGGGACTCCTCGTCGCGTTCGGTCTCCTCGTGCGCGCGCGCACGTCGGACTTCGCTCTGCTCGGTGGTGTCGCCGCCTTCGTCGCGTCCCACCACGTCAAGGGGCTCCTCCTCGGCGGAGCCGTGCTCGCGTTCGGCGTCGCGCGAGCCGGCGGCGACCGGCGGAGGCTCGCGCGGCTGCTTTTCGGCGCGGCGGGCGTGGCTGCGGCGTGGATCGTGCTCGCCGGATCCTTGGGAATCCTTCCAGACGTTTTCGCGACTGTCTCGGTGTTCTCGCGGCTCGGCGTGTCGGTGGAATCGCGTCTCTGGCCCTGGCAGTCTTCCATGGGAGTGACTTTCGTCCGCGATCTCGCGTTCTGGCTGGCCGCCCTCGCCGCTGTCCTCGGGGTGACGCTCGATCTGGCGCGGCTCCGGCCGCGCGGGTGGCGCGAGGACCCGGACGTCTGGGCTCTCCTTTTTCTCGTCGTCACCCTCGGGTTTCCGTTCGTGCACCCAATGCCGTGGCCCTACATGTTGGCGCTGCCTGCACCCTTCGCCGCGATCCTGATCGCGCGCCGCCTCCCGGTCTGGGCGCGCGGCCGAGGGCGATTTGCGGCGCTCGCGGCGGTGGCGGCGGCGATCTGCGTGCAGACTTTCGTGGCACACCATCCGGTCGGGGAGGCCTACTGGGCGTCGCTGGCCGCCCCGCGAGAGCCCGAGGTCGACGCCCTCCGCCTGCTGCGCCGGATGGCGTCTCCTTCCGATCGAATATTCGACCCGTCGGGAATGGCCTACTTCCTGCCGCCCTGCACGCGCGATTGGTACATCGACTCGCTCTTCCGCGAAGGCGCACGAAAAGGCACTTGGATGGCGGAAGTCCCCAGACTCGACCCTGAATCGTGTCCGTGGGTTCTCTTCACCTATCGCGTGGACATGCTGCCGTATGCGGCGAAGGCCCGTCTCGCGGCGGGCTGGGAGCGGCGCCTGTGGGGGCTCGGTCTCCGCCGCAACGATCCGCGCCTCGTCGATCTCCCGCCCTCGAGATCAGACGACGAGATCAGCACGTTCTGGTGAGGGATCCATAATCCCTGTTCCATGACGCGCGCGACCGTCCTCGGTGCTGGCCTCGTCGGCTCTCTCATCGCCCGCACACTTGCGGCCGACGGATGGGACGTCCTCGTCTGCGATCGCTCGGAGGATGCTCTCGGGGCGCTCGCGGGCCTGCCGCGCGTCGCCACGGCCCGGCTCGATTTCGCGAAGCAATCGTCGATCGCCGCGGCGGTCGCGCCCGCCGACGTCGTGGTGGGCGCGGTGCCCGGATTCCTCGGGCACGCGATGCTGAAGACCGTGATCGAGGCCCGGAAGCCGCTGGCCGACATCTCGTTCGCTCCGGAGGATCCCCTGGCGCTGGACGCCCTCGCGAAGGAGAAAGGCGTCCCGGCAATCGTGGACTGCGGCGTCTCGCCGGGGCTCTCGAATCTCGGCTGCGGGCGCGCCGCGGCGTGGTTCGACGCCGACGCCCTCGACTCCATCGTCATCTCCGTCGGCGGGCTCCCGTTCCTGCGCTCGCAGCCGTGGGAATACCGCGCGGTGTTCTCGCCAACGGACGTCATCGAGGAATACACGCGGCCCTCCCGCCTCGTCGAAGACGGCAAGGTCCTCACGCGGCCCGCTCTGTCGGACGTGACGCGCTTCGAGGTGCCCGGCGTCGGCACGCTCGAGGGATTCCTGACGGACGGCCTCCGCACGGTGCTCACGACCGTCAAGGCGCGGAATCTGCGCGAGGAGACGCTGCGCTGGCCGGGTCACGCCGAGAAGATGCGCCTCCTCCGCGACGCCGGGTTTTTCGGCGACGTGCCCGTGGAGGCCGGCGGGGTCCGCGTGTCTCCGCGCGCGGTCGCGGAGGCTCTCCTCTTTCCGATGTGGAAGAGGCCCGAGGGCGAGGAGGAATTCACCGTGCTGCGCGTTGAGTCGAAGGGGTCGCGGGCCGGGAGACCGGCGCGCCTCGTGCACGGCCTCTTCGACCGGACGGACGCGAAGACAGGCGCCACGTCCATGGCGCGCACGACGGGATTCCCGTGCGTCATCGCGGCGCAGCTCCTTGCGGCGGGAACATTTCGCGAGCCTGGCGTGTTTCCGCTGGAGCTGCTCGGAGCGCGGCCCGGCCTCTTCGCGGCCTTCGTCGATGGCCTCGCCGCGCGGGGCGTCGCGTTCTCCGAATCCCAGGAGGACCCGTGGCCGCCGTGAAGAACCCGATGGGAGCGCTTCCGAACCCCGAGAGATCGGGGCGGAGGATCCGGGAAGACAAGCCGAAGCTCCCGAAATCCGAGCGCCTGAGAGCGCTTCTGCCGGACATCAAGGCGCTCGTCGCGCCGCGCAAGGGGATCCTCGCGCTCGGCTTCGTCCTCATGGCGATCAACCGCGTGTCGGGCCTCGTTCTGCCCGCGTCCACGAAATTCCTGATCGACGACGTCATCGGCAAGAAGCGGATGGACATGCTCCTGCCGCTCCTCGCCGCGGTGGTGACGGCGACGATCATCCAGGGCATCACGTCGTTCTCGCTCACGCAGGTCCTCTCGAAGGCCGCCCAGCGCCTCATCGCGGAGCTCCGGCGGAAGGTGCAGGCGCACATCGGGCGCCTGCCCGTCACGTTCTTCGACGCGAACAAGACCGGCGCCCTCGTGTCCAGAATCATGTCGGACGTCGAAGGCGTGCGGAACCTCATCGGCACCGGCCTCGTCGAGTTCGTGGGCGGACTCCTCACCGCAGCCATCGCGCTCGTCGTCCTCTTCAAGATCAGCGCGACGATGACGCTTCTCGCGTTCGCGTTTCTCGTGGGCTTCGGCGTCGTCCTGAACCGGGCCTTCGGCACGATCCGGCCGATCTTCCGCGAGCGCGGAAAGATCAACGCCGAGGTCACGGCGCGCCTCACGGAGTCGCTCGGAGGCGTGCGCGTCGTCAAGGGTTACCACGCCGAGGAACGGGAGGAGGGCGTCTTCGCCGCCGGCGTTCAGCGCCTGCTGGACAACGTCCTGAAGACGCTCACCTCGACGAGCGTCATGAGCCTCTCGTCGACCGTGATGCTCGGCATCGTGGGCGCCGTCGTCATGTACGTGGGGGCGCGCCAGATTCTCGCGGGCACGCTCACGCTCGGCGGATTCTTCACGTACACGCTTTTCATGGGCTTCCTCGTGGCGCCGATCTTCCAGATCGTCGCGATCGGAACGCAGCTCACGGAGGCGCTCGCCGGCCTCGAGAGGACGCGCGAGATCCTGGCCGAGAAGCCGGAGGACGCCGACCCGCGCCGCACGGTGGTCCTTCCCGCGATCTTGGGCGACATCGCGTTCGAGGACGTGAAGTTCGCGTACGAGGAGGGCAAGGAGGTCCTCCACGGGATCTCCTTCCACGCGCCGCCGGGCACCGTCACGGCCCTCGTCGGGCCCTCGGGCTCGGGCAAGTCGACGATCATCGGCCTCGTCGCGGCCTTCCACGTCCCGACGGGCGGCATCGCGCGCGTCGACGGCGTGGATCTCGCCACGGTGCGCCTCGATTCGTATCGCTCGGCGCTCGGCGTCGTCCTGCAGGAGACGTTCCTCTTCGACGGGACGATCCGTGACAACGTCTCGTTCTCGCGCCCCGAGGCGGGCGAGGAAGAAATTCTCCGCGCGTGCCGGATCGCGCGCGTGGACGAGTTCGCCGAGGGCTTCGAGAAGAAGTACGACACGATCGTGGGCGAGCGCGGAGTGAAGCTGTCGGGCGGGCAGCGCCAGCGCGTCTCGATCGCGCGCGCGATCCTCGCCGACCCGCGGATCCTCATCCTCGACGAGGCGACGTCCAGCCTCGACTCGGAGTCCGAGGCGCTCATCCAGGAAGGCCTGTCGTTCCTGATGAAAGGGCGCACGACGTTCGTCATCGCGCACCGCCTCTCCACGATCCGGCGGTCCCACCAGATCCTCGTGGTCGAGGCCGGGCTCATCACCGAGCGCGGAACGCACGAGACGCTCTACGCGGCTCGCGGCCGGTACTACGAGATGTACACGAAGCAGCACGGCCTCGAGAGCAACCTGTTCCTCGCGCCGGGGGAGGGCGACGACAAGCCCCCCCGGGAGCCCGGAGACGAGGAAGACAAGGACGAAGAGGCCCCGATTTCCTTCCTCGCATGATTCGTCTGGCTCATGCCGGAACACCCTCCCGCGCGCTAATTTTCGGGAGCACGTGAGGAGGACGCTCATGAAGATCCTGATTGCCGACGCCTTTGACGAGTCTCTTCCCGGCCGGCTTGCCCCGTTCGGTGAGGTGCTCACGGACGCGTCCCATCTCAAAGACGCCCAAGTCGTCCTCGTGCGCTCGAAGACGAAAGTGACGCGTGAGTTCTTGAACGGCGCGCCGAACCTCAAGCTCGTGATTCGGGGCGGAGTCGGCCTCGACAACGTGGACATCCAGGCCTGCCGCGAGCGCGGGATCGACGTCAAGAACACGCCGCGCGCCTCTTCGGTCGCCGTGGCGGAGCTCACGATGGCGCTCCTCCTCGCCGTCCCGAACCGCCTCGTCGAGGGACACACCGGCCTCAAGCAGGGGCGCTTTCTCAAGAAGGAGCTCAAGCGCACGGAGCTCTACGGCAAGACGCTCGGCCTCGTCGGCGCCGGCCTGATCGGGACGGAGGTCGCGCGGCGGGCACAGGCCTTCGGGATGAAAGTCCTCGCCTACGACCCGCAGATCGCGAACCACGCCCTCGCCGAGCTCGTGGACGACCTCGACGAGCTCTTCCTGCGCGCCGATTTCATCAGCTTCCACGTCCCGGCCACGGCCGAGACCCGCGGCCTCGTGAACGAGCACACGATCGCGAAGATGAAGGACGGCGTCATTCTCGTGAATACGGCCCGCGGCTCGATCGTGGTAGAGCCGGATCTCGCGCAGGCGCTCGCGTCCGGGAAGGTGCGCGCCTATGCGACCGACGTCTTCCTGAGCGACCCGCCCGACCCGAACAGCCCGCTCCTCTCCGCCCCGAACGTCCTCATGACGCCGCACCTCGGCGGCTCCAGCCGCGAGAACCTCCTCAGGATCAGCGACAACGTCGTCGATCTTCTCGGGAAGTGGCGGAAGGCGCTCGCCGCGGCCCCTCGGGCGAGCGCCATGGTCGCCGCGCCCTGAAAAGTTGCGCCCGGCGGGCCGTCGTCAGCGTTTTGCGACGCCGGGTCCGAGGAGCGGCTGGCCGGGCCTTTCGGCCGTGATCTTCCCGTCGTCCACGACGAGCCGGCCGTTCACGGCGACGTAGGGGATTCCCTGTGAGTAGTGGAGCGGGTCGGCGTACGTCGAGACGGCCTTCACGCGGGCGGGATCGAACGCGACGACGTCGGCATGCAGCCCGACCCTCAGCGTCCCGCGGTCCTTGAGTCCTGCCCTCGCGGCCGGCAGGGACGTCATCTTCCGAACGGCCTCTTCCAGGCTCAGGAGCTTCTCGTCGCGCACATACGTGCCGAGGATGCGGGCGGTCGATCCCCAGGCACGGGGATGGGATTTTTCCTCCGAGAAGATCCCGTCGGTGGCGGCGGCGCCGGAGTCCGTGCAGAAGGCGACGGTCGGGTCCTTGAGAGCCGTCCGGACGTCCTCCTCGCTCATCATGAAGAGAATGCAAAAGGAGTTCGCGCGGTCCTGAAGGACGATGTCCATGAGAGCGTCGCGGGGGTCCTTTTTCATGAGGGCGCCGATCTCCTCCAGCGTGCCCCCCTCGTACTTTTTCAGATCGGCGTTGAGAACGGCCGAGAGCATGACGCCGGAGCCGCCGCCCGAGCCGTACCACTGGTTCTCCCAGCCCGGCGTGTCTTCGGCCATCTCGCTGCGGATGCGCGCCCGGGCCGCGGGGTCGCGCAGCCTCGCGAGGAGCCGCTCGCGGCCGCCTTCGCGCGCCCAGGGAGGAAGGCAGGCGTCGAGCCCGTTCGACGCGGCGTTCCACGGGTACTGGTTCGCCGCGACGTCGAGGCCCGTGGCCCGCGCCGCGGCGAACGCGGCGAGAATCTTCGGCATCGTGCCCCAGTTGCGGCGGTAGGCCGCCTTGATGTGCCAGACGTTCGCCGCGATCTTCGCCTCGCGGGCGATCCGGAAGACCTCGGCGAGCGATGCGTCGATGCGGTTCCCCTCCGAGCGCTGGTGCGTGAAGTACACACCCCCGCGGGACGCCGCGACCTTCGCGCAGGCGATGATCTCCTCGGTGGAGTTGTAGAGGTCCGGAACGTACTGGAGCGACGTCGAGACTCCGAGCGCGCCGTCCGTCATGGCCTGCGCGACGAGCGCCTTCATGCTCTCGACCTCGCTGGCTCCGGCGCGCCTGTCTTCCATTCCGACGACCATCCGCCGGAGTCCGCCGAGTCCCACGAACGTGCCGAGGTTGATCGTGGGCGGCGTCCGCCGGAAGCGCATGAAATAAGTGAGAAGGCTCGACCAGTCGGGCGTGAGGCCGTAGTGGCGGTACGTGTCTTCGTTGCTCTTCTTGAGCGTCTCGTCGAGAGGAGCGATCGACTCGCCTTCGCCGGTGACTTCCGTCGTGATCCCCTGCGTGATCTTCGACGCCGCGCGCCGGTCCACGAGGGCGTTGTATTCGGACTGGCCGAGGAGGTCGATGAATCCGGGCGAGACGACGAGCCCGGTCGCGTCGATCCGGCGCCGCGCGCGGGCGATCCGGTCCGGCGCGAGTTCGCCGACGGCGGCGATGACGCCGCCCCGGACGGCGACGTCCGCGCGGAAGCCCGCGGCGCCGGTGCCGTCCACGACGCGGCCGCCCGTGAACACGAGGTCGTCCCCGGAGGGAGCGGCTCCCACGAAAAAGAGAAGGGCCGCGATCGGCAGGATCGCAGCCCCGAAAAGACGAGTCGTGGCGAGGGCTTCGCTGCCGCCCGCCCGCATCGAGGTCAGCGGGGGCCGCGGGCGTCGTCGGTCTTCGGACGGGCCTCGTTCACGCGAATGGTCCGGCCGTCGTGCTGCGAGCCGTTGAGCGCCTGGATCGCCTTCTGGGCGTCCGCATCGCTCATTTCGACGAAGCCGAAGCCCTTGGAGCGGCCCGACTCGCGGTCCGCGACCACGGTGGCCGTCTCGACGGCGCCATGGGGTTCGAAGAGCGCCCGGAGGGAGGAATCGTTCACACCATACGAGAGGTTGCCGACGTAGAGTTTCATCCCCGAATTTCCTTTCAGCGAGGGTCCGATCGATGGGAAAAGTCTAGCACGGCGACATGCGCCGGACCCCCTCGTGAGGGATACTTCGCGCATGGCACGCCTCCGTCCGTTCCCGTCCGGCCGCCCCCCCCGCGCGCTCGCGTCGCGCGTCGCTTCCGTCCCCTACGACGTCGTGGACACCGGGGAGGCCCGCGCGCTCGCGGCGGGCAACGGGCAGTCCTTCCTGCACGTCTGTCGTCCGGAGATCGACCTCTCCGAAGACACGGACATTCACGCGCCCGAGGTCTACGCAAAAGGCCGCGAGAACCTCGATCGCTTTTACGCGGACGGCACGCTCGTCGGCGATCCCGTGCCGCGGCTCCTCGTGTACCGGCAGACGTGGAAGGGGCGCGCGCAGGACGGCCTCGTCGCGGCCTGCTCGGTCGACGACTACGACTCGGACGTCATCCGCAAGCACGAGAAGACGCGGCGCGACAAGGAAGACGACCGGGTGGCCCACCTGCTCGCGCAGTCCGCCCACGCCGAGCCCGTGTTCCTCACGTATCGCGCCGTGGACGCGATCGACGCGCGCGTCGCGTCCATGTCGGCGGGAACGCCCGAGTTCGACTTCGAGGCGCCCGATGAGGTTCGACACACACTGTGGCTCGTCCCGGAGGGGGATGTCGCGTTTCTGCTGGCGTCCTTCGCGGCGGTCCCGTTTCTTTACGTGGCGGACGGCCACCACCGCTGCGCCTCGGCCTCGCGCGCGCGCGCCGCTGTGCGCGAGCGTGCAGGCGCCGGCGGGCTGCCCGACGACCATCCTGTCAACTGGTTTCCCGCGACGATTTTTCCCGATCGCCAGCTCGCGATCCTTCCGTACAACAGAGTCGTGAAGGATTTAGGGGGAAAGAGAAGAGAGGATTTCTTAGAAGGGGTAAGAGGGAGATTCGCGCTGGCGCCCGCCGAAGCGCCCGAGCCGCGCCGCCGCGGGACGTTCTCCATGTTTTTCGAAGAGAGTTGGCAGACCCTGACCCCTCTCGAGCCGGTCTCAGGCGCGGATCCGGTCGCCGGTCTCGACGTGTCGATCCTCCAGGACCGGCTTCTCGGGCCGGTCCTCGGCATCGGCGATCCGCGGACGGACCCGCGCATCGACTTCGTCGGCGGGATTCGCGGCACGGGGGAGCTGGAGGACCGCGTTCGCTCGGGTCGCGGGGCGGTTGCCTTCGCGATGTACCCGACGCAGATCTCCGACGTCATGGCGATCGCCGACGCCGGCGCCACGATGCCGCCGAAGTCCACGTGGTTCGAACCGAAGCTGCGTTCGGGCCTCTTCGTGCATCGGTTCTGAAGTCCCGTATGAAGGTTCTCGTCGCCGACGCGTTCGAAAAGTCCGGGCTCGACGGCCTCGCCGCTCTCGGCTGCGAGGTCCTCTACGAGCCGAAGCTGGAGGGCGCGGCGCTCGGCGCGCGCCTCGCCGAAACGGGTGCAGAGGTGCTCGTGGTGCGGGGCACGAAGGTCGGGGCTCCCGAGATCGAAGTCGCCTCCGGGCTCGCTCTCGTCGTGCGCGCGGGTGCCGGCGTGAACACGATCGACCTCGGGGCCGCTTCGGCGCGCGCGATTGCGGTCTCGAACTGCCCGGGAAAGAACGCGATCGCCGTGGCCGAGCTGACGTGGGGCCTGATTCTCGCCCTCGACCGAAGGCTCGTGGAACAGGCCAACGACCTCAGCGCGGGAATCTGGAACAAGGCGCTGTATGGAAAGGCCAGGGGCCTCGCGGGCCGCACGCTCGGCGTCGTCGGGCTGGGGGCGATCGGTCTCGAGGTCGTCGGGCGCGCGCGCGCGTTCGGAATGCCTGTCGTCGCCTGGAGCCGCTCGCTGGACGATGACCTCGCGTCCCGGCTCGGCGTCGCCCGCGCCGACTCGGTCCACGCGCTCGCGGCCGCGTCCGACGTCGTGACCGTGCATTGCGCGCTCACGAAGGAGACGGCGGGCATGCTCGACGTCCGTTTCTTCGAGGCCATGAAACCGGGCGCGTTTTTCGTGAACACGAGCCGCGGCGAAGTCGTGGACGCGGCGGCGCTTCGAAAGGCGGTCACGGAACGCGGCATCCGGGCGGGCCTCGACGTCTTCGAGAAGGAGCCCGCCGGAGGCACCGGGACGTTCGAGGACGACATCGTGAAGAACCCGGGCGTCATCGGGACGCACCACGTCGGCGCATCGACGGACCAGGCGCAGAGCGCGATCGCCGCCGAAACCGTCCGTATCGTCGCGGCGTTCGCGTCGAGCGGTGAAGTGCCGAACGCGGTCAACCTCGCGAGCCGCACGCCGGCGACGCACGTCCTGTCCGTCCGCCATCGCGACCGGATCGGCGTGCTCGCTCACGTTTTCGGCGTGCTCAGCGCGGCCGGAATCAACGTCGAAAAGACGGAGAACGTCGTCTTCGCGGGTGCCGAGGCGGCCTGTGCGCGCATCCAGGTCGGATCGGCGCCGCCGACAGGGGTGCTCGAGGAGATCCGCGGCTGCGCGGACGTGCTGTCGATTTCCGTGCGCGCCGTTTGAGCTAGGGAGACGGCCGCTGGATCCCGTCGAGCTGCGGCTGCACGACCTTCGCGTAGCACTCGGGACAGATCCCGTGGCTGAACATCGAACCGGTGTGTTCCGTGACGTAGATTTCGATCTGTGTCCAGTAGTTCTTGTCGTCGCGGACCTTTCGGCAGTACGAACAGATCGGAAGGTACTCCTGAAGCGTGCGGACTTCCGCAAGGGCTTTCCGGAGGTCCTCGACGAGCCTCTCTCGCTCTTTGTCGGCACGCTTGCGCTCGGTAATGTCGCGGATGACGCCGACGACGAAGCGCTCTCCCTTCTCGTTCACGTAGAGCGTCTTGCGCGTCACGACGACGAGGGAGCGCCCGTCCCCGAACGTCGCCTCTTCCTCGCTGACGCTCTCCCGACCGGTCTGAAGGACTTCGTCGTCCTTCGCGACGAAGACCGCGGCCTCCTCGGGTGTGACGAGCTCGAGTCCCGTCTGTCCCAGCAGTTTCTCGCGGGTCGACCCCATGAACCGGCAGAAGGCCTCGTTCATCTGCACGAGACGGTGGTGCCGATCCTTGACGAAGATGGGGTCCGCGACGACGTCGAGAAGCGCTTGATCCAAGAGACGATGATAACTCTCGCGGCGGGGGGACGGTCCTCTGCAGCAT
This sequence comes from Acidobacteriota bacterium, assembly GCA_030278895.1. Lineage (GTDB taxonomy): Bacteria > Acidobacteriota > Thermoanaerobaculia > UBA5066 > UBA5066 > Fen-183. Next base: position 71,109 of record JARXKK010000002.1, on the reverse strand, counting down.
AATGGCGAGGACGATCGTGCGCGAACCTCTTCCTGCCCAGACTCTCCTCGACTACTTCCGCTTCGCAGCTTCCAGCGGGAAGGCGGAGCTGCTCGTTTCGAAGATCGGCGGGGCCTGGACACCCCTCTCGGCGGCGGAATTCGGCGAGCGCACGCAGGGTCTGGCGCTCGGACTCGCGCTCCTCGGGGTCGACCGGGAGGACCGGGTCGCGATCCTTTCCGAGAACCGGCCCGAATGGCCGATGGCGGACTTCGCGGCGCTCTCGCTCGGCGCGCTGACCGTGCCGATCTACACGAGCTACCTCGCGCCGCAGGTCGAATACATCCTGCGCGACTCCCTCGCCAGGGTCATCTTCGTCTCGAACGCGATCGAGCTTCAGAAGGTCGTGGACGTGCGCGACCGATGCCCCGAGCTCAAACACGTGATCCTCCTCGACCACGTGGCGTGGAGCGGGGGAAAGGCCACGCCCTTCGAGACCGTCGTCCAGAAGGGTCTCGCGGCGCTGCGCGTCGACCCGGGAGCCTTCGAGGAGCGCGCGTCGGCCGTCCTTCCGGGCGATCTCGCGACCATGATCTACACGTCCGGCACGACGGGAGAGCCCAAGGGCGCCGTTCTCACGCACAAGAACTTCGTGTCGAACGTCGCGGCGTGCTCCGCGCTCTTCGACGTCCCCGACGACACGGTGGCGCTTTCCTTCCTGCCCCTTTCGCACGTGTTCGAGCGGATGGTCGACTATCTCTTCTTTTCCCGGGCCGCGACCATCACGTACGCGGAGTCGATCGACAAGCTCTCGGAGAACTTCGCCGAGATCAGGCCCCATTGCTTCGCCGCCGTGCCGCGCGTCTACGAGAAAATGCTCACGCGAGTGCAGGTTGCAGTGGACAAGGCTCCCGCTCTCCGGCGCGCGATCTTTTCCTGGGGCGTACGGACGGGCGCCCGGCGCCTCGCGATTCTCGACGCGGGGAAGGAGCCGGGGGTCTTTCTCCGGCTGCGGTACGCGCTCGCCGATCGGCTCGTCTTCGGGAAGATCAAGGCCCGCCTCGGGGGCCGTTTCCGCTTCGCCATTTCGGGGGGCGCGCCTCTTTCGAGGGACGTGGCGGCCTTCTTTCTCGGCGCCGGCGTGGAAGTCTACGAAGGCTACGGTCTCACGGAGACGAGTCCCGTCCTCGCCTGCAATCGTCCCGGCGAATGGCGTCTCGGCACGGTCGGGCGCGCGATCCCGGGCGTCACGCTGCGGCTCGCCGCGGACGGCGAGGTGCTTGCCAAAGGGCCGAACGTCATGGACGGCGGCTACTGGCGCAAGAGCGAGGAAACGGCGAAGGTCTTCGACGACGACGGGTGGTTCCGGACCGGGGACGTCGGCTCCTTCGACGCGGAGGGCTTTCTGACGATTACGGACCGCAAGAAGGAAATCCTGATCAACGCGTACGGCAAGAACATCGCGCCGGCGCCGATCGAGGCCGCGCTGAAATCGGTGCGGTACGTCTCGTCGGCCGTGCTCATCGGCGACCGCCAGAAGTTCCTCTCGGCCCTCATCGTCCCGAACTTCGAGAAGCTCGAGAGCTGGGCCCGTGCCTCAGGCGTGACGTATCGCGATCAGAGCGAGCTCGTCAACGACCCGAAGACGCTTTCGCTCGTCCGGCAGGCGATCGACATCCTGAACGGAGACGAGCCGCACGAACGCCAGATCCGGGCCTTCCGGCTCCTCACGGACGACTTCACGATCGAAGGCGGCGAGCTGACGCCCACCATGAAGATCAAGCGCCGCGTCATCGCCGAGAAATACCGGGACGTCATCGAACAGATGTACCGGGACGCGGAAAGCGCAGAGGGCGCGCCCGAAGCCGGGCCGGCCGGGGCCTGACCGTCAGCGTTCCGCGAGCAGCGCCGCTATCCGGGTGAGAGCGCGGCGGCCGCCGGGCTCGTTCATCTTCTCGGCGGCCTCGGCGAGCGTGAACCACTTGAGGTCGATGGACTCGGCGGCGTCGCGGTGGATGGCCCCGGGCTCCCGGGTCGCGAGCGCGTAACGCACGTCGTGGTGAAGGTGAGGAGGCTCGCCCTTGCCGGCGGGGATCGAATGGACGTCGAGGTCGAGGATCTCGTCGACCAGGAACGCGAGGTCGGGAAGCCCCGATTCCTCCGCCGCCTCCCGGAGCGCGGTCGCGCGGGGATCGTGCTCGCCCTCATCATGGCCGCCCATCTGCAGCCAGGCGTCCAGGCGCCGGTGGTGGTGCAGCAGGACGAGGCTCGTCCCCGGGCAGACGATGAAGGCGCTGCCGGTGACGTGCCCGGGCGCGAACGTGTGCCGTGAGAAGCACGCGGGCTCCGTCTCGACGAGGCTTAGGATGGCGTTCTTGTCTTCGGCTTCTTCCGCGTCGATCGGGGCATGCCTGCGGAGGGCGAGAGAGAGAGCCGCCCGCGCCGGGTCGGAGGGGCCGGAAGCCGTCATGCCGCGACCTTACCGCACGCGGCTGGATCGGGCATCATTCCGGCATGACGATGACGTTCGACCGGCCCCTCCTCACGGTTTTCTGCGGCGCGCGGCCGGGCCTTTCTCCGGTGCACGCGGAAGGCGCCGCCGCGATCGGGCGCGCGATCGCCCGCGCCGGAGCGGGACTCGTGTACGGCGGCGGGCGCGTCGGGCTCATGGGCATCCTGGCGGACGCCGCGCTCGAAGAGGGCGCCCCCGTCTACGGCGTGATTCCGGCGGGCCTCGCGGCGAAGGAGGTCGCGCACGGCGGGCTCACGCGGCTCGAGATCGTCGCGACGATGCACGAGCGAAAGGCCCGGATGGCGGAGCTGGCCAGCGGCTTCCTCACGCTCGCGGGCGGCTTTGGAACGCTGGACGAGTTCTTCGAGATCGTCACGTGGCGCCAGCTCGGCCATCATGAGCGGCCGATCGTCCTCTTCAATGGGTCGGGCTGCTTCGACCCGCTTCTCGCCGCCCTCAAGCACGTCGCGGACCAGGGGTTCGCGCGGGACGGCGCCGAGTACTTCACCGTGGAGACGGAGCCGATGGCCGCGGTCCGGCGGGCCCTCGACGGCGGTGGCCGGCCTCAGGCGGCTCGATGGCACGGGCAGCCCTGAAGCGCGACGGCCGCGCGCTCGGGTTCTCGGTCGTCGCCGCGTTCGTCCTCCTCGCGGGCACGGCCGAGGAGCGAACGTTCGGGACCGTGACGGACGAGCAGCAGATGCTCTACACGGCGATTTCGATCGCCGAGACCTTCGAGCTCGGGACCGCGCGCGGGCAGACGTTTGCGATCCCGAGGCCGGGCGGCGACGCCGTGTCGCCTTACGGCATGGGCCTGCCGCTTCTCGAAGTGCCCTTCGCGCTGGCCGCGGGTCCGTGGGAAGCGCGCTTCGGCGCGCGCACGTCACAGACGCTCTTCGCCCTCCTGCAGGTTCTGCTCGTGGCGGCGGCAGCCGGCGGGGCGGGCCTCCTCGCGAGAACGCTCGGCGCCGGAGCCTTCGGGCAGAGCCTCGCCGTCTTCGGGACGGCCCTCGGCTCGCCCCTCTGGCCGTACACGGCGTGCGGATTCACGGAGCCTCTGCAGGCGGCCTGCCTGGTCTTCGCGACGACGTTCGCGGTCCGCGCCGTTCGGGCGGAAGGCCGCGCGGCCGTGTGCCTCGCCTCCGCCGCTGGATTCGCTGCGGGCTGGCTCGTTCTCACGAAGGTCGCGAACCTGCTTTTTTTCCCCCTGCCGCTGCTGCCCCTTCTCGCCGGACCGTGGCCGCCGTCCCGCGGGCGGCTCCGGACCTGGTGCGCCGCCGCGGCGGGAGCCGCGGTGCCGGTCGCGCTGATGCTCGTCTTCGAGGTCGTGCGGTTCGGGCGGCCATTCTCCTCGTATGCGCGCGGCCAGCGGTTCTCACATCCTCCCCTCGACGGCGCGTGGCGGCTCCTCGTCGGCCCGAACAAGGGGCTTTTCCTGTTCTTCCCGCTCGGCCTCCTCGCCTTCGCCGGACTCGTCTCACTCCTGCGCCGTCCGGAGGCGCGCGTCGCCGCCTCTTCGACGCTCCTCCTCTTCGTCGCGTTTCTCGCCCTCTATGCGAGCTGGTGGGCGTGGGACGGGAGCGGAGGATGGGGTCCCCGCTTTCTCGTTCCGCTCGTGCCGCTTCTCGCAGCCGCGGCGGGGACGGTCGTGGTGACGCCGGCCCGGCGCGCGGCCGGCGTGGTCCTCGTCGTTCTCGGCGTCTTCGTGAATGGACTCGGCACGTTCCAGGCCGAGGCGGCGTCGTTTTACTACGTGTCCTCAACCGGGCTTGCGCGCGTCTCGCAGTCGCTTTACGAGGAATATCCACCGTCTTTCCGGCCGCCCGAGAGTCGCGACGGCGCGTGGTTTCTGCCCCGATACGTTCCCGCGGCATCCGATCCCGCGTTCTCGCCGCTGCGTGTGCAGCCGTTTCTTCTCGCAATCCGAATGGCGGACGGCGACGAAGACGCGCGCCGCGCCCGCCTGTCCCAGCCTCCGTGGCTCACGACGAGCCCGGACGCCGTGCCCAGACTCGCGGCGGCATCGCCGCAGATCACGACGCAAACTCCGCTCGTTCTCTATCTCGCGTCTGCGTTTCGCTGGCCCCACCTCTTCATGGGCTTTGATCATCCTCGGGGCGAGCGACCCGGCACGTACAACACCGCCTGGATCGCGGGCCTCGCGGACCAGACGATGCGCAACCTCGACATCGGGAATCCGGAACGCGCGGCGCGTCTCGCCGGGAGGCTCTTCGCGCTCTCGCCCTCCGCCTACACGGCGGCCCTTCGCGCCGAAGCGCTTCGCCTCGCGGGGCGGGGCGACGAATACCGCGCCTTCCTCGACTCGCTTCCCGAGCGCGTGCGGGCAGCCCCCGTTCTCTCACTCGTTCGGGCTCTCGCGGCCCGGGACGAGGGGTCCGACACGGCGGCCGCCGCGCTTCTCTCCGAGGCGGCGCGCGGGATCCGCACCCCCACGCTCCGGCAGGCGCTCGAGCACCCGCCGGCCGAGTGGCCCCGGGGGCTTCGCGCCTTCCTCGCGGAGGTCCCGGACGCCCCTGTCCGGCTAGACCCGGCGGCCCGTTGACCCGTTTCGACCGCTGCTAAGATCGCGCCGATGCGTGTTTTTCGTTTTCTTCACGCGAGTGCCGCCGGTCTCGCGGCGGCATTCCTGGTCGCCTCGTCCGTGTCGCGCGCGGACGCGACGGCCGCGGCGGCCGCGAAGGCCGCCCCCCCGAAGAGCGCGGCGGCGAAGGTTTCGCCCGCCAGAACCGCGATCAAGTGGCGCGCGATTTCTGCCGGCGAGGCCGAAGCGAAGAAGAGCGGCAAGCCCGCGCTCTACTTCTTCACGGCGGAATGGTGCGGCCCGTGCCACCTGCTCGAGCAGCAGGTGTTCGCGAATCCGGACGTCGCGGCGCAGGTCGAGAAGGACTACGTCCCGATCGTCGTCCAGGACCGCGCGCGCGAGACAGGCAAGAATGCGCCGGAGATGCTCATGCTCGCGGATCGGTACGGCCTCCGCGGGTTTCCGACTCTCGTCGTGTCGCGCCCGAATCTCGCCGCCAACGTGACGCTCGAAGGCTGGGAGGGCCGGGGAGCCGCCGTCGAGTTTCTGAAGACGGGAAGGAAGCGTTTTCTCGATCTCGCGAAGAGCGCCAGTGCCGGGGCGAAGAAGTGAGCGACGTGGCGGCCTTCGCCCTCAACCTTCGCCGATCAGCCTTTCCGCCGTGAAGGTGCGAAAGGCGCGCGTGACGGCCGCGGGCGAGAGAGGCTTGCCGTTCCTTCGGGCGGCTTCCCGGAGCGCGGCTCCCAGCGGCCGCCCCTTCGTGAGAGCCCCGAGAAGCAGGAACTCCTCGCGCCGGAGCTCCACCCGGTAAACCGAGTAGCGGCGCCGATGCACGGCGGTCCACGATGCTCGCGGACGCGTGGCCGGCCTCTTCCCGGACTTCAACGCATCGAGAGCCGGCCCGACGGCGTACCGGAAGGAAAGCAACCGCAGGGTCGGGCTCACGGCAAACCGTCGCGACGCCCAGTCCGTCGCGACGTGCCGGGGAGGAGACGGCGGCGGCCCGGCCTGCTCCTCGTCGACCTCGAATACCTCGGTCATCGCCCGTTCGAGCCGCGCGAGGTCGGCGAGAAAAGCCGTGGGGGCGAAACGGCGTGTCTTCCGGAGGAACTCGGGCACGCGATGGCCCAGGTGCGCGAACGTGTAGCTGCGCGAGGGATGGACAGCCACGTACGAGAGGACGAAATCGGAGAAGCGCTCGTGTCCGAGGAACGCCGCGAGGCCGGGATAGTCGGCGGCGAGAGCCTCGTGCATCCGGAGCGGGTACATCCCCTGGTAGATTGCGAGCCGTTCGAGCGGCGCCATCGTCCTCGAGGGCAGAAGCGCGCGGCGCGCGTCGGAAACCTGCAGGTGCCGCGTCGCAGAGCGGGCGCGCACGGCCTCCGCGACGCTGCCGGGATGCACGATGACGGCCTGCATCCAGCGTTCGAGGCGCGGCAGCTCAGCCACGGGCGATCCGGCGCGGCGTCTCGACCGGCCTCGCGCGTTCGAGCGGCGGCCGGTACCTCAACGCCTTTTTTGCCTCGCGATGAACGGCCCCGAAAGCGGGGATCTCCTCGTCCCATTCGTAGAGCGTGGCGCGCGGCCCGGTGCGGGCGATCGCGTGCGCGTAAAGCGCCCAGACGTCCTTCTTCATGCGCGCGCTATGCGTGTCGAGGAGGTGCGTCCCCTTGTCGGTGTGTCCCGCGAGGTGGTACTGCACGACGCGGTCGGCCGGCAGCGCGTCGAGGTAGGCGTAAGGGTCGAAGCCGTGGTTGACGGAGCTCACATACACGTTGTTCACGTCGAGAAGCATTCCGCAGTCGGCGTCCTTCAGGAGCCGCGCGAAAAACACGGCCTCGGACATCGTGGAGGACCTGAACTCCAGGTACGAGGAAGGATTCTCGAGGACGAGCGGTCGTTCGAGTACTTCCGAGACCCTTCGGACACGTTGGGCGACGTGGCGCAGCGTTTCCTCGGTATACGGAATGGGCAGAAGGTCGTGCGTATTCCGGCCGGACACTCCCGTGAAGCAGAGGTGGTCCGAAACCCATCGAGCCTTGACGCGCGCCGCGAGGGCCTTCACCTTCGCGAGATAGCCGAGGTCGAGGGGGTCGGTCCCGCCGATCGACATCGAGACGCCGTGGAGAACGACGGGGTAGCGCGCGGCGACACGGTCGAGGATGTAGCGCGGCCGGCCGCCGGTGTCGAGAAAGTTCTCCGTGATGGCTTCGAAGAAGTCCACGTCGGGCTCCTTCGAAAGGATGTACCCGAAGTGGACCGTGCGGAGCCCGACCCCCACGCCGAGATCGGGCAGTCCGAAACGGTCTCCCATCGGAAAAGACTTCAGCTGACCTTCGGTGCGGCCGCTTTAGCAGCCTTCTTCTTCTTCATGGGGACGGCGCAGCCGCCCTGGCTCTTGCAGTCGTTCAATCCCGCACACTTGTGGTCCTTCGTGCCGCAGCCGCCCTGGCCCTTGCACGCGTTCTTGCCCGAGCAATCGTGGCGCATGGAGGCCGACGCGCAGCCGCCCTTGCCCTTGCACTTGTTCTGACCCGCGCACCCGTTGTCCGGCGTGCTGCAGCCGCCCTGGCCCGAACAGTCGTTCTTGCCGGCGCACATGTGGTCCTTGCTCTTGTCCGGGGCCGGAGTTGCCTGGCCGAGCAGGGTCTTGCCGGCGACGATGCCGGCGACGGCAGCTCCGAGGGTGCTGGCGAACTGACGACGATTCATGGTGCCTCCTTTTGGGTTTCGTTTGTGCCGGCTTTCGGTGCCGGGACGATGTTCGAGAACGAGAATCCATCGCAGGATCGGTCTTTTCGGATTCAAGAGTCAAGGCCGTGCGGATCAGTGGTCATGAGATGACCTTGAATGCCGGATCGCCCCGGACCTATTCCGCTCGGCCCTTCTTTTCCTTGGCCTCGTCTGCCGCGGGCCCCGCGACGCGCAGGACCTCGGCGACGCTCCAGGCCTGCGCGATGCACCCGCGCGGGCGGTGAGGTGCGTCGCCGTCGAAGATCTCCGGAAGCTGGCCCAGACCGTCGCCAAGCAGGAAGTCCGTGAGCGGAGCGAGGCGCCCACACAGTGCTGCTTCGGTCTCCGGTGCTCCGCCGTTCATGCGGCGCCAGGCGGTCGCCCAGGCGCCGATCAGCCAGGGCCACACGGTGCCCTGGTGGTAGGCCGAATCGCGTTCCTCGGGGCCGCCCTCGTAGCGCCCGCGGTAGGCGGGGTCGTTCGGCGAGAGGGAGCGGAGGCCGTAGGGCGTCAGGAGATGCTCTTCGACGGTCGCGAGGACGCGCTGTGCGAGCGCCGTCGGGACCATCGAATGGTGAAGGCTGACGGCGAAGATCTGATTTGGGCGGATGGAGCGGTCGCGGAACGTGCCGTCCACGCAATCGACAAGTCCCCCTCCGGGTTCATCCGGAAAGATTCTTAGAAAGTGGGACCGACAGATCGCTGCACGCTCCTCGAACCCTTTCTCAGAACTTCCCTCTTCGAGTCTTCTCGAAAAGTCCCGCATCGTGCAGAGCGCGTTGAACCAGAGCGCCTGAATCTCGACTGGTTTTCCCTGGCGCGGGGTGACGGGACGTCCTCCGACGCGCGCGTCCATCCAGGTGAGGGCCTCGCCCCCCGCGTGCCATTCGAGGAGGCCGTCGGCGTCCACCCGGATGCCGAAGCGCGTCCCGCGCTCGTGCCATGCGACGATGTCCGAGAGAACGGGAAAGAGCGCGTCGCGAAGAAAGGTGAGGTCGCCGGTCGCCTCCACGTACTGGCGCGCGGCCTCGAAATACCAGAGCGTCGCGTCGACGGTGTTGTATTCCGGCTCCCCTCCGGCGTCCGGGAACCGGTTCGGGAGCATTCCCTCGCTGACGTGCAGCGAAAACGCAAGGAGGATCTCCCGGGCGACGCCGGGCCGGCCCGTCGAGAGCGTGAGGCCGGGCAGCGCGATCATCGTGTCCCGGCCCCAATCCGAGAACCATGGATAGCCGGCGATGACGGTCGTCAGGTTTCCCCGGACCGCCAGGAATTGATCCGCCGAGAGGAAGAGTTTGCTTCGGATGGGATCGGCCTGCGCGCGCCGGGTGATCTGCTCTCTTCGCGACAACTCGGATCCTCTTAGAAGGTGAATATCGGAAATGGAGCGGGGGGAGGTGGAGGCAATCACCGTCGCCGCGCCGCGCGCCGCGGGGCCACCGGGGATTTCTTCGAAGGTGAATGAGAACGAAAGCGAAAATGGGTTCCAGAGGTCTTCCTGGTCGTCGAAGCCGCGCGCCCGCTCTTCCTGATATTCGAAGAATCTGTACCAGTCTCCGGCCCTTTCGGCAGTTCCGTCGTGCGCGAAGGTGAGTCCAGGAAGACTCTTGTATGGCGCAATTCTGACCCTGCCCTCTTCGATCGAGACCGTCCTGTCGAGCTCCGCATTCTCGTGCGTCAGCGCGTGTGCGTCGCGGAACGCGACGAGCGGACGCACCTCGAGGCGGATCGGCCCGGCTTCCTTCCCGACATTTCCGCTCTTCACGAGTCGCCACGTGACGCATACGGTGTTCTCGCCGTGGGGCATGAAGACTTCCTTCTCGAGGGTGATGCCGTCCACGTCCCACGTGAACGTCGGGAACGGGTCGCTCCGAAAGCTCGAAATGAAACGGAAGCCTTCCGGGTGCGTGACGCCGGGGAAGCGGTTCGTCGACAGGTCCATCCGCCGGCCGTTCACGACGAGTGTCTCCTCGAGCTTCGAGAGGATGACCACACGGCCGACGGGAGGCTTCGTCGCGGCGACGAGGAGGCCGTGATACCGGCGCGTGTTTTCGCCGGTGACCGTGGACATCGCGTAGCCGCCGAGGCCGTTCGTCTCGAGCCACTCGCGCCTGTCGGGCTCGCCTCTCCCGGAGGTCATTCGCCGCTCTGCTGAAGCAGCTTGGCGACGAGGCCGGTCCATCCCGTCTGATGGCTGGCGCCGATTCCCGCCCCAACGTCCCCGTGAAAGTACTCGTAGAAGAGGACGTAGTCGCGCCAGTGGGGATCGGTCTGGAAGATCTCGGTGCCGCCGTAGACCGGGCGACGGCCGCTCTCGTCGCGAAGGAAGATCCGCGTGAGGCGCCTCGAGAGCTCGCCCGCGACGTTCCAGAGCGTGGTGTGGTTCCCGGACCCGGCGGGCAGCTCGACCGTGTAGGAATCGCCGAGGAAGTGATGGAACTTCTGGAGAGACTCGATGATGAGGTAGTTCACCGGGAACCAGATCGGCCCGCGCCAGTTCGAGTTGCCGCCGAAGAGCCCGGTGGACGATTCCGCCGGCTCATAACCCACGCGGTGCTCGATGCCCTTGACGTCGAGGACGTAGGGGTGCGCCTTGTGATGCCGCGAGAGGGCGCGGATGCCGAAGTCCGAGAGAAATTCCTCGGGGTCGAGAAGGTACCCGCACACGGACTTGAGACGGTGGCGGTTCACGAGCGAGAGAAAGCGGCGCGGGCCCTCGTCCGTCGAGATCGTCTCGACGTGGCTCGCGAAATCCGGGCGGTTGTCGATGAACCACTGCATCCGGCGCTTGAAGCCGGGCAGACGGTCCACGACCTCGGGTTCGAGCGTCTCGACGGCGAAAAGCGGGATGAGCCCGACCATGGAGCGCACGCGCACCGGGAATCGGTCACCTCCCGGGAGATGCAGGACGTCGTAGTAGAAACCGTCCTGCTGGTCCCAGAGCTCGATGCCTTCGCCTCCCAGGTCGTTCATCGCGCGCGCGATGTAGACGAAGTGCTCGAAGAACTTCGAGGCGACGTCTTCGTAGGCGGAGTCCTCACGCGAGAGCTCGAGGGCGATCGCGAGCATGTTCAGGCAGTACATGCCCATCCAGCTCGTGCCGTCGGATTGCTCGAGATGGCCGCCGGTTGGCAGGGGAGCGCTGCGGTCGAAGACGCCGATGTTGTCGAGGCCCAGAAAGCCGCCCTGGAAGACGTTGCGACCCTCCTCGTCCTTGCGGTTTACCCACCACGTGAAGTTCAGGAGCAGCTTGTGGAAGACGCGCTCGAGGAACTTGCGGTCGGGCTTGCCGGAGCGCTTCGCGTCGATCTTGTAAACGCGCCACGCGGCCCACGCATGCACCGGCGGGTTCACGTCCGAGAACTTCCACTCGTAGGCGGGAAGCTGGCCGTTCGGATGCATGTACCACTCGCGAAGCAGCAGGATGAGCTGCTGCTTGGCGAAGTCGGGATCCACGAGCGCGATCGGGACCGTGTGGAAGGCAAGATCCCAGGCCGCGTACCATGGGTACTCCCACTTGTCGGGCATCGAGATGACGTCAGCGTTGAAGAGATGGCCCCACTCGGAATCGCGGCCGTGCTTTCGTTCCGCCGGCGGCGGCGGCTGGTCCGGATCACCCTTCAGCCAGCGGGCGATCTCGAAGCCGTAATACTGCTTGCTCCAGAGCAGCCCTCCGAACGACTGGCGCATGACGCTCTTCGCGTCGTCCGAGATGTCTCTCGGAATCACGTCCGCGTAGAAGGCGTCCGCCTCGCCGTGGCGCGCGGCGAGGATCGCGTCGAAACCGGCTCCAAACGCTTCCTCACAGTTTGAATCGGCGAGGCGCAGCCGAATCTTCTGCGAGCTGCCCGCCGGCGCGTCCACGCGGTACCACGCGGCGGCCTTGGTCCCGAAGCCTTCCGGATTCACGGCACCGGTGACGCCGCGGACGACGCGGTCGTGGAAGGCGTCCTTCACGTAAGGCCCGTCGTTGTCGGCGTTGAAGAGACGCCGCTTGTTCGTCTCGTTCTCGGTGAAGAGGAGATCGGGCCGGCCTTCGGCATAGAGCGTCCGGTCGCCGTACGCGAGATGCGTGATCGAGACCGCCGCGGCTCCCCGGGGCCCCTCGGCTTTTCTGACGCGCGGCTTTCGGGTCTCGAGGCCCCACGACCAGGTGTTGCGGAACCAGAGCGTCGGGAGAACGTGAATCGGGGCCGCATCGGGGCCCCGGTTCACGATTTCGATCTCGACGAGGATGTCCTCGGGAGCGGCCTTCGCGTACGTGACGAAGATGTCGAAGTAGCGATCTTCGTGGAACACGCCCGTGTCGAGGAGCTCGTATTCCGGTTCCTGCCTGCCGCGTCGGGCGCTCTCCTCGCGCAGCTTCGCATAGGGGAACTCGGCCTGCGGGTACTTGTAGAGCATCCGCATGTACGAGTGCGTCGGCGTCGAGTCGAGATAGAAGTAGTACTCCTTGACGTCCTCGCCGTGATTCCCCTCCGGACCCGTGAGGCCGAAGAGGCGCTCCTTGAGGATCGGATCCTTCCCGTTCCAGAACGCGAGCGCGAAGCAGAGGCTGCCGTGGCGGTCACCGATTCCGGCGATGCCGTCCTCGCCCCAGCGGTAGGCGCGAGAAGGCGCGGCGTCGTGGGGGAAGTACGTCCAGGCCGATCCGTCGGGGCTGTAGTCCTCGCGGACGGTTCCCCACTGCCTTTCGGAGAGGTAAGGCCCCCAGCGTTTCCAGTTCGCCTTCCGGGAACGGTCCTCTTCAAGGCGAAGGGACTCCGGATCGAGCGGTCCGGCCTGTGCCATCTGCGCCTCCCCGGGGGGAAGCGTAACTGGTTCGGGGATTCGCGTCAGGAGGCGGCGGGCTGGCGCCTCACGACACGGAGGAAGGACGCGAGGCGCTCGCCTTTCGGATGCGCGCGCAGCTCCCCGGGCGTGCCGGCCTGAGCGACCGTGCCGTCGAGAAGCACGACGACGTGCCCGGCGAGCGCGAACGCTTCGGGTTGGTCGTGCGTGACGAGGAGCGTCGTGAGGCCGGTTTCGTCGTGCAACCTGAGCAGCCACTCGCCGAGCTCGAGCCGCACGCCGGCGTCGAGGGCGCCGAACGGCTCGTCGAGGAGGAGGACGCGCGGGCTGACCGCGAGGGCGCGCGCGAACGCGACACGCTGCCGCTGGCCGCCCGAGAGCTCCGAGGGGCGTCGGTCGCCGAGGCCGTCGAGCTGCACGCGGTGGAGAAGCTCGTTCGCGAGCGCCAGGGCTTTCTTTCGGGGGACGCCACGGACGCGCGGGCCGAAGACGACGTTCTCGCGAACCGAGAGGTGCCCGAAGAGCGCGTAGCCCTGGAAGACGAAGCCGACGCCGCGCTTCTGGACGGAGGTCTCCGTGACGTCCTCGCCCGAGAGGAGGACGCGGCCCCCGTCGGGCTCCTCGAGGCCCGCGATGATCCGGAGGACCGTCGATTTCCCCGCGCCCGAGGGGCCGAGCACGGCCGTGATCGCGCCGGTTGGCGCCGTGAACGACACGTCGGCCACGGCGGGCGGGCCGTCGTCCGTGAAGCGCCGCGCGAGGTTCCTGACCTCGACGCTCATCGCGCGGCCTCCCGCGCTTCTTCGAGCTTTCGGACGCCGAGCGTCACGAGCGCGAGGAACGTCAGGAGCGACGCGACGGCGAACGCGCCGGCGAGGTCGTACTCGTTGTAGAGGATCTCCGCGTGGAGCGGAATCGTGTTCGTCAAGCCGCGAATGTGACCCGACACGACCGACACGGCGCCGAATTCTCCCATCGCCCGCGCGTTGCACAGGACGACGCCGTAGAGGAGCCCCCAGCGCACCTTCGGAAGCGTCACGCGGAAGAACGTCTGCCACCCGCCGGCACCGAGCGTGAGCGCGGCCTCCTCCTCGTCGTTGCCCTGCGCTTCCAGGACCGCGAGGACCTCGCGCGTCACGAACGGGAAGGTCACGAAGATCGTCGCGAGGACGATTCCCGGCACCGCGTAGATCACCTTCCAATCGTGCGCCGCGAGAAAGGGCCCGAGGAGGCCTCGCCGCCCGAAGAGCAGGACGAGGGCGAGGCCGCCGATCACGGGGGAGACCGCGAACGGAAGGTCCACGAGTGTCACGAGGAGGGGCTTGCCGCGGAAGCGGAACTTCGCGACGAGCCAGGCCGTGGCGAGGCCGAACACGAGGTGGAACGGCACGACGAGCGCGGCCGTCAGGAGCGTGAGCCGGATCGCGGCGAGGGCGTTCGGCTCCGTGATGGCAGCGCAATAGGCCGCCGGGCCTTTGCGGAGAGCCTGCGCGAAGACGGACCCGAGCGGGAGGAAGACGAAGAGCCCGAGGAATGCCATCGCGGCTGCGATGAGGCCCCTTCGAACGGCCGGCCGTTCGAGGAGCGTCGGCGCGGGGCGGAAACCTCGGCTCGCGGTCATCGCGGAGGCGCCGGCGAGCCGCCGCGTCCAACGCTGGAGTGTGTTGGCGGCGAAGACGAGCGCGAACGAGGCGAGGAGGAGGACGACGGCGATCGCCGTGGCGCCGGCCTCGTCGAACTGCTCGAGCTTCGTCACGATCAGGAGCGGCGCGATCTCGGTCTTCATCGGGAGGTTCCCGGAGATGAAGACGATCGAGCCGTACTCCCCCAGCGCGCGCGCGAACGCGAGCGTGAAGCCCGTGAGGAGCGGCGGAAGAAGGTTTGGGAAGACGACGCGGAGGAACGCCTGCAGGCGCGAGGCTCCGAGGACGCCGGCGGCCTCCTCGAGCTCGGGGTCGAGGTCCTGAAGGACGGGCTGGACGGCGCGCACGACGAACGGCAGGCCGACGAACGTGAGCGCGAGGACGACGCCCGCGGGCGCGAATGCGACCTTGAGCCCGTGCGGCTCGAGGAACCGCCCGATCCAGCCCTGGCCCGAATAGAGCGCCGTCAGCGTGAGTCCGGCGACCGCCGTCGGAAGCGCGAACGGGAAGTCCACGAACGCGTCGAGGAGCGCACGGCCGCGGAAGCGGTAGCGCGCGAGGACCCACGCGACGAGGAGCCCGAAGACGGCGTTCAGGAGCGCGGCGAGGAAGGCGGCGCCAAAGCTCAGCTTGTAGGCGGCGAGTGCCCGGGGCGCGGTGACGATGCGGACGAAGTCCGGCCCCGTCAGGCTCGTGGCGCGCAGGGCGAGGGCCGCGAGCGGCAGGACGACGACGAGTCCCACGTAGAGGCTCGCCAGCGAGAGGGCCGGCCCGAATCCGGGGAGGACGCCGTGGCGGCGGGTGGCGCCGCTCATCTGGCTGGCACGGCGAGCTGATCGAAGATGCCGCCGTCCTCGAAGTGGGCTCTCTGAGCCTTTTTCCAGCCGCCGAAGACCTCGTCGATCGTGAAGAGCGAGATCTTCGGGAATTCCATGGCGTGGCGGGCGAGGACGCCCGCGGCACGTGGGCGGTAGTAGTGTTTCGCGACGATCGTCTGCCCCTCGTCCGTATAGAGAAATTCCAGGTAGGCCTGAGCCGCCGCGCGCGTCCCGTGCTTGTCGGCGTTCCTGTCGACGAGGGCGACCGGCGGCTCGGCGAGGATGCTGGCGGACGGGACGACGATCTCGAATCTGCCCTTGCCGATCCCCCTCGTCAGGAGCAGGGCCTCGTTCTCCCATGCGACGAGGACGTCTCCGAGGCCCCGCTCCGCAAATGTCACGGTCGACCCGCGGGCACCGGCATCGAGGACCGGGACGTTTTTGTAGAAGCGGGTCATGAAATCGCGCGCAGCCGCCTCGTTCCCGCCGGGCCGGCGAAGCGCCCAGCCCCACGCCGCGAGGTGGTTCCAGCGCGCTCCGCCCGAGGTCTTCGGATTCGGCGTGATGACGGCGACGCCTGGCCTTCCGAGGTCCTCCCAGTCGCGGATCTTCTTCGGGTTGCCCTTGCGGACGACGAGAACGATCGTGGACGTGTACGGGGCGCTGTTCTGCGGCAGCCGGGATTGCCACGCGGCCGGGAGAAGGCCGCTCCTGTCGGCGATCGCGTCGATGTCGCCCGCGAGGGCGAGCGTCACCACGTCGGCCTCGAGCCCGTCGATGACCGCGCGGGCCTGCTTTCCCGAGCCGCCGTGCGACTGGCGGATCGCAAGCGGGCCGTGGGTCGGTTCCCACGAACGACGAAACGCGGTGTTGATCTCGTCGTAAAGCTCGCGCGTCGGGTCGTAGGAGACGTTCAGAAGCGCCGCGGGAGGCGACGCGAGGATGAACGTCAGGAGAAGCAGACCGGACGGTGCCATGCCCTATTACCTTCTATGAGAATCTTCTTCTTCGCTTCCTTTATGTTACTTATCCCACTAGTCTAGTCAAGTATTATCCGAGGGAGGACAATCAACTCGTGAAGCTCACCCGCCGCAGCGAATACGCCCTCCTCGCGCTCGTCCACCTCGCCCGCGCGAAGGGCGAGGGGTACGTCGCGGTTTCCGCCATTGCGGAGGCCCAGGGGCTGCCCGCGAAGTTCCTCGAGCAGCTCCTGATGGCGCTCAAACGGGCGGGCCTCGTGAGGAGCCGGAAGGGGCCGCACGGGGGCTACCGGCTCGGGCGCCCTGCCTCGAAGATCACGCTGGCAGAGGTCGTCCGCCTGCTCGACGGGGCCCTCGCGCCTACGGATTCGGTCAGCACGTATTTCTACGAGTCGACGCCCGTGGAACGCGAGAAGAGGCTCCTGAAGGTGTTCAAGGAGATCCGGGACTTCGTCTCCACGAAGCTCGAGAAGACGACTCTCGCCGACGTCGCCTGAATCGCCTTGATATTGTACTAGTCAACTAGTACATTAGGGACATGGAGACGAGCGTTCCCTTCCGGCTTGATACGGCGTCCGGGGTGCCGTTCTACCGGCAGGTCATCGACCAGGTCCTTCTCGCGGTAGCGGACGGGCGTCTGAAACCCGGCGTCCAGCTCCCCACGGTCCGCCAGCTGGCCGTGGACCTCTCCGTGAACCTCAACACGATCGCGCGGGCTTACCGTGAAATGGAGATCCGCGGCATCGTCGAGACGCAGCAGGGGACGGGCACGTTCGTGGCGCATCGCAAGGCGGAGAGAAAGACCGCTGAGCGCCGGAAGGCCCTCGAGCGTCTCGTGGATCAGTTCCTGTCCCTCGCGACCGCGCAGGGATTCACGTCCGACGAGTTTGCCGAAGCCCTTCTCGAGCGCACCGAAGAGGCCGGCAGGAGGTAATGCCATGAACCCAGTGATCTTTCCCCGGCTCACCGAGAAGATTCAGGAGGCGCGGGCGGCCGCGGAGTCGCGCCGTTCGACGCCGTCCGAGCGCCGGCAGCGGAAGAGTGAGCAGGACGTTCAGGCCCGGCGGTACGTGAACGGGGTGAGCTTCCTTGCCTTCTTCCTCTCGCTCCTCGCCGGAATCGCCGCGGGCGTCGCGACGCAGTCTCCCGCATGGTTCGTCGGCGGGATCGTCCTCGGCGTTTACTTGCTCTTCGCGCTCAAGGTCGCGAATCAGTGGGAGCGTGCCGTCGTCCTGCGCTTCGGGAAGTTCCAGGGCCTCAAGGGACCGGGGTTCTTCGCCCTGATCCCCATCATCGATCAGATCACGCAGCTCGTGGACCAACGTGTGCGCGTGACGGACGTTTCGGCGGAGTCGGCGCTCACGAAGGACACCGTGCCCGTCAACGTGGACGCGATCGTCTTCTGGACCGTCTGGGACGCGCAGAAATCGGTCCTCGAGGTCGCGGACTACCTCGACGCGGTCGCGCTCTCGGCGCAGACCGCGCTCCGCGAGACGATTGGCCGCCACATGCTCGCCGAGATGATCACGGAGCGCGAGCGACTCGGGAAGCAGCTTCAGACGATCCTCGACGAGAAGACGAACCCCTGGGGCATCACCGTGCAGTCCGTCGAGATCCGTGACGTGAAGATCCCTCCCGACCTCGAGGACGCGATGTCGCGCCAGGCGCAGGCCGAACGCGAGCGCCAGGCCCGGATCATCCTCGGCACGGCGGAGACCGAGATCTCGGCGCGGTTCGTCGAGGCCGGGGATGCTTACAAGGACCATCCGCTCGCGCTCCACCTCCGCGCGATGAACATGCTCTACGAGGCCATCAAGGAAAAGGGAGCGATGGTCATCGTGCCGTCCAGCGCCGTCGAGACGATGGGCCTCGGTGGGCTCTCGGGCATGACGGCCCTCGCCCAGCAGGGCAACACGCCGAAGGCCGGCTAACCCGCCTCGCCGTCCGCGGGGGCCTTCTTGAGGAGGTGCGCGGCGTAAGCGAGAACGTAGACGGCGCCGAGCGCGGCGTGGATCCACCCGGTCCACTGCCGCGCGGCGTCGCCCGTGAAGACCTGGATCAAGGGGCCCGTGAGGACGAGGGGGGTCGCGAACGCGAGGAGGCCGGTTCCACTGGCGCGGCCCGGGTCCTCGCCGGCCTGAAGGCGCTTGAGCGCGTGACCGCTGAAGACGAGGCCGAGCGCGAAGACGAGAAACGGCGCCGCGAGGACGTGGAGCTTGAGCATCGGCTGCTGCCACGGGTGACCGGCGCGCGAATCGGGGTCCGAGCCGGCCATGAAGTACTTCATGACTCCGTACGCGACGCCCGAGAGCCCGACCAGAAGGCACGCGAGGTGGTTCAGGACGACGGCCCAGCGCTTCATCGGCGGGATTTCTCTTTGAGGAACGCGTCCAGCGCGAGCACGCGCCGCGCCGCCTCGACCGTGACGCGCACCGTGATCGTCGCACCCGTCACCGGGCGGACACCCTTATTCTCGGAGAGTTCGTCGCTCAGCGCCTTGCCGGGGAACTGGCCGTACCAGGCTCCGCGGGGGAGGTACTCCTCGGGCTCGGAGAACGAGAGAACCTCGATTCTCGAGATGGCGCCCTTCGGATCCACCGCGACGAGAATCGTCTCGGGGAGCGTGCGCACGACGTGTGTGTCGAAATATGCGGTGCCAGCCGGATTGCCGTCCACCGAAGCGACGTAATACGCGACGAGTCCGGGCGGCGGCGCGCCGCCGGAGCGGCGCGCGACCTCCGCGCGATCGGCTTCCGACAGGAAGGCCGTCTTGCGCGTCACGACCGCGCCCTTCGGGAACGCGAGACGCAGAGCCTCCTCCTGCGTGAGGAAGCTCTTCGCGGCGCCGAGGGACGAGACGGCGAGGAGGGCGGCAGTGAAGACGCGCCTCAGAACTCGTACCCCATCGCGACGTTGACCTGGTTCACGCCATTCCTCGCCGCGTTCTTCCGCCACTGACCGTCTAATTTGAGCACGACTTGCGGGATGGGCTTGAAGACGACCCCGGCGGTCCACTGGCGCGCGTCGTTCGCGGGGTTTCGGGAGAAGCCGTCGGGGACCGCGCGCTGGGTGTCCCACTCCTCGTATCGCGCGAAGGGCGTGAGCGAGAGCTTCGTGCGCGAGACGAGTGTCAGGACGTCGAACCCGGCCTCGGCGTACCAGCCGCGCTGGCGGCTCCCGACGCCCTCCTCGCCTGAAAAGCCGTTCAGCTCGTTGATCGCTGCCGTATCCCCGATCGTCGAACCGGCGACGAGCGCCCGAAGCGAGAGCCCGCGCCAGCGGAAGTCCGCGTGAAGATCCCAGACGGTGGTGCGGCCGCAGACGGTCTCGCCGAATGTCGTTGTCCGCCCCTGACCCGAGCAGCCCGTGAAGAACGATGCGCCCGCCACGAGGCCGTTCACTCCGACGAAGTCGAGGCGGCCCGTCAGGGCGAAGTCGCGCGCCTTCGCGAGCGAGCCCTCCTGCCGGCCCTCGCGGATTCCCTCGGCCGAGTACCCCCCGGAGTTGAGGCCATTCACGAGGAAGAGGCGGTACGCGAGCGGGCCCGCGTCCCCGTAGCCGCCGAAGCCGAGCTCCCGCCACGTGGAAGGCAGGATGAGCGTCTCGACGGTGTTGCGGCGCGCGCCGAAGAACGTGGGCGGCTCGTGCAGCTCGTTGAGGAAGCCCATCGGGACGAGCAAGAGACCTGCTCGCGCGCGGAAGGCCCTCGACGGGCTCAGCCAGTCGACGTAGGCGAATTCGATCTCGACCTCGCCCGCCTTGTCGGACGCGGCGACGGCGTGCGCGAACTCGACCTCGGAGTTGAAGACGAAGTGGTCGTCGAACTTGTAGCCGAAGTAGAACACGGCGCGAGAAAGATCGATCGTGTCCGTGCGGCCGGACGGTGTTCCATTTTGCTTCGACGATGCGAAGCTCTGGTAGAGAGCCTCGCCGTACCCGCCGATCGAAACGCCCTTTCGCGCATAGACGCGCGCCGCGGCAGGGCCGAGGCCGTAATGCGAAGCCGAGTCGAGGGCAAGCGCGGGAGCCCCGCCGAGCGTGAGCGCCGGAGCCGCGGAGGGCGCCTCGCCGAGCCGTATCGCCTCGATCTCCTTCGTGAGGACGTCGAGCTTCTGCTCGAGGTCCTTCAGCCGCTGCTCCGCGGCCGGGTCGGACGCCTTCGGCGGCTCGTCGGCGAGAAGGGGAGACGAGAAGAAAAAGCTGCTTAGAAAGAAAGAAAGACTGAATGCCGCGGCGGCGCCGCGCGTCGGGCAGGGTCGAATCATGGGTGAACTCCTTCAGGGGATTTCTTTGAATGAGTAAGAGGAAGAGGCGCGCCCCGCGTCGGAGGCTTGACGAGGAGCCTCATCCCGGGCGACATCGACGCCCGCAGATCCCGCCCGTCTTCACCTTCAAAGCAAAACAGCGTTTCGTGAGCCACACCGCTTGCACGAAGGCGCGAGGACAAGGCCATGCCTTCTTCGGGCCCGAGGACGAAAAACGCCGTCGAGAGGACGTCGGCCGTGAGCCCGTCCTTCGCGACGACGGTCACCGAACCGAAATCGGGGGCGGGCTCGCCTGTGCGCGGGTCGAGGATGTGGCCGACGCGGCGCCCGTCGACGGCGAGGCCGCGCTCGGAGTTGCCGGACGTCGAGGCCGAGGCGTTCTTCAGCCGGATCGTCGCGACCGTGCGCGCGCGGTCACGCGGATGCGCGACGGCGACGGAGGTCTCCTCTCCGGACGAGAGGATCTGGCCGCCGAGATCGAGAACGACTGCCGTGGCCCCCGCGGCGCGCGCGGCCTCAGCCGCCCGGTCGAGAGCCCAGCCCTTGCCCCAGGCGCCTTCGTCGATGCGGGCGGCGGGGTCGAGACGGGAGATTCGGAGAGTGGATTCTTCAAAGGTGAAGAGGCCAGGGCTCGCCGCGTCGCGCGCCCGTCGCAGCTCCGCGCCGTCAGGAATGCGGCCGCCCGAGCGCAATCCCCACGCCGTCACGAGCGGACCCACGGCCGGGTCGAAAGCTCCGCCGGTCGCCTTTTCCCATTCAAAGACTCTCTTCAGCAATACGAAGAGCGGGGCTGGTATCTCGTGGGAATCGCCGGGCGTCGCCGCGTTCAGCCGGGCGAGGGGAGTGTCGTCCCGCCATGTCGAGAGAAGACTCTCGGCCGCCTCGACGGCGCGCACCGCCTGTTCACTCGCCACGAGGGCGGCGTCGCGTGACGGGGCGGCCACCGCGAGGGAAAAAACGGTTCCCATGGCGGCGAGGTGGCGAGTAAGTGTTTCGATCGGCATGTGCGACTCAGTCTCAGTCGCAATGTAAGAGAGGTTTGCCCGGGCGTCAAGTGATGCATTTGCTCCAGACGATAGAGACTCCGAGGACGACCCCGGCGAGGCGCCTACCCGTGGATGTTGTGGCCGTGGACGGCCTCCGCAGCCTCGTGGAGCGCCTCCGAGAGCGTCGGGTGCGCATGGATCGTGCGGATCATCTCTTCGGTGGTCGCCTCGAGCCGAAGGAGCGCGCCGGCCTCGGCGATGAGCTCGGTCGCATGGGGACCGACGATATGGACGCCGAGGATCTCGTCGTACTTCGCGTCGGAGACGATCTTCACGAAGCCGTCCTGCGTGTGCTCCATCATCGTCTTGGCGAGGACGCCGAAGTTGAATTTGCCTGTCTTCACGACGTAGCCGCGCTCTTTCGCCTTGGCTTCCGTGAGGCCGATCGACGCGACCTCCGGATCGCAGTACGTGCAGCCCGGGACTTGGTCGCGGTTGACCGGGAAGGTCGGGGCGCCCGCCATCGTCTCGGCGGCCACGATGCCTTCGGCGGACGCGACGTGGGCGAGCCAGATCGTGGGCGTGGCGTCGCCGATCGCCCAGACACCCGGGACGTTCGTCCGCTGGTGCGCATCCACCTTCACGTAGCCGCGCTCGGTCGCGACGCCGAGAGCCTCGAGCCCGAGTCCCTCGGTCACCGGCTTGCGGCCGACCGCGAGGAGCACCTTCTCGACGGACCACGACAGCGGCCCCCCGTCTGGTCCCTTCGCCTTGACGGTGACGGAGCCGTCGCCGTTCGGCGTGACGGACTCGACGCCTGTCTTCGTGCGTACCTCGATGCCGCGCTTCTTGAAGAGGCGCTCGACCTCTTTCGAAATCTCTTCGTCTTCCACCGGCAGGATGCGGGGGAGGACCTCGACGAGAACGGTCTTCGTGCCGTAGCGCGAGAAACAGGACGCGAACTCCGAGCCCACGGCGCCGGAGCCGATGACGAGGAGCGACTTCGGGATCGCCTGCGACTTCAGAATGTGATCCGAATTCAGAACGCCCTGGCCGTCCGCCTTGAGGAACGGGAGATCGCGGGGGACCGAGCCCGTCGCGATGAGAATGTTCTTCGTGTTCAGGATCGTCTCGCCGTCATCGCCCTTCACGGCGACCTGCGTCGGCGAGACGAGGCGTCCGAAGCCCGCGAGGACGTCGACCTTGTTCTTCTTCATGAGGTACTCGACGCCCTTGGCCCCCTTGAAGACGACCTTGTCACGAAACTTCACGACGGCCGGATAGTCGAGCTCGACGCCGGCGACGCGGACGCCGAAGTCCGCGGCGTGGTTCCTCGCTTCGTCGAAGAGCGACGCGGACTTGAGCATCGCCTTCGTGGGAATGCAGCCGCGGTGAAGGCACGTGCCGCCGAGCCCGACGCTGGGAACCCTTGCGTCTTTCTCGACGACGGCCGTCCTGAGGCCGAGTTGGGAAGCCCGGATGGCGGCGACGTAGCCTCCGGGGCCTGAGCCGATCACGACGAGGTCGTACGAAGGGGAGGGATTGGCGCTCACGGGTCTCCTTGAGGGATGCCGGTTGGACGAGGCGGCGCGCCGGGCAGGCGCGCGCCGGACAACCGAAGATTATAGCCGCGGGACGTCAGCCGAAGGCGACACGGCAAACAGCACGATCTCCACGGTGACGATGATCTTAGCGAAGCACGAAACCGGCATCTCGCTCCTGAGCCCTCCTATTCCGCGATAGTCTCGGTCCATGCGCCGAGCCGTCCGTCTGTTCCCCCTCGTCACCCTCGCTTTTGCCTTCTCCGTCGCGGCCTCCGACCGTCTCGTCCCCGGAAAGCTCTCGACGGGCGAAATGCTCCTCCCGAACGGCCGGCTCCTGACGCCCACGGGGACACAGACCGAGGTCGCCCCCTATCCCTTCGCCCTCGCCCTCACGCCCGACGGCAAGCGCGTCGTCGTCGCCTGCATGGGCGCGGACGACCAGTCGCTCCACCTACTCGATGCGGCGACGGGAAAGTCGCTCGCGAAGGAGCCCGTGAAAAAGTCCTGGCTGGGCCTCGCGGTGTCTCCGGACGGCTCGCGGGTCTATCTTGCGGGGGCGGGTGGGAAGAACGTCCTCGTCTACCGGCTCGAGAGCGACCGCTTCGTTCCGGAGGACCCGCTTCCGCTCCGGAGGGACGACGAACCGGCCAAGCTCGACGCGACGCCGTCCGGTCTCGCGGTGACCGCGGACGGGAAGAGCCTCTGGGTCGCGCGACTGTTCCTGAACGACATCGTGAGGATCGATCTCGCGTCGCGCACGGTCGCGGCGTCCGTTCCCGTCGGGGTCCATCCTTACCGGCCGGTCCTCTCGCCTGAGGGGAGCCTTCTCGCCGTCGCGAACTGGGGCGCGGCGTCCGTGTCGCTCGTCGATGCCGTCAAGGGCTCGGTCGTCGCGACCGTGAAGACCGCCGATCATCCGTCGGCCCTCGTGTTCTCGCCGGATGGGAAGACGCTCTTCGTCGCCCAGTCGAACCGGAACCTCGTCGCTGCCGTGGACGTGGCGTCGCGGACGGTGGTGCGCCAGATCTCCGTCGCGCTCGGTCCGGACGGCCCCGGCACGCCCTCGGCCGACGCGCTGCCGGACGGATCCACGCCGAACGCGGTCGCCCTCTCGCCGGACGGGAAGACGCTCTTCGTCGCGAACGCCGACGACGACGCGGTTGCCGTCCTGGACGTGGGCGGCGATCCGCGCGCGGCGCGGACAAAGGGCTTCGTCCCGAGCGGCTGGTATCCGGCCGCGCTCGCGCTCTCCTCGGACGGGAAGACGCTCTGGGTCGCGAACGCGAAAGGTGGGTGGTCGTGGTCGAACGCGGTCGGCGGACCCGACCCCACGAAGAAGGGCGACGGGAAGCCCTGGAAGAAGACACGCACGATCCCGGGCTCTGTCTCGCGGATCGAGGCCCCGTCGCCGAAGGCGCTCACGGCCCTCACGGCGCGCGCTTACGCGAACCGGCGTCCCGGGGCGCGCGGCGCCGCCCCCGTCAAGGCTTCGGCCGTCGTCCCGGCGGCGCCGGGCGGCGCCTCGCCGATCAAGCGCGTCGTCTACGTCATTCGCGAGAACCGAACGTACGACCAGGTCCTCGGCGACCTGACGCAGGGGAACGGCGACCCCGCGCTCGTCCTCTTCGGCCGCGACGTGACGCCGAACGCCCACGCGCTCGCCGAGGAGTTCGTCCTCCTCGACAACCTCTACTGCGACGCCGAGGTCTCGGCGGACGGTCATAACTGGTCGATGGGGGCCTATGCGACGGATTTCGTCGAGAAGATCTGGCCGCCGAATTACGGCGGCAAGGGCTTCGATTACCTGTTCGAGGGAAACGACCCGAACGCTTTCCCGACGAACGGTTATCTCTGGGATGCCGCCGCACGCGCGGGGCTGACCTTGCGCAACTACGGGGAGTTCGTCGGCGTCTCCGCCGAGATGACGCCGACGAAGCTGACCCTCGAGACGGGGATGGAAGGCGCGCTGAAGGACAACACGTGCCCCTTCTATCCCGGCTTCGACCTCGAAATCCTCGACAATGCGCGCGTCGACGTCTTCCTCAAGGAATTCCGCGGCTTCGTGAAGGCGAAGGAGATGCCGCGCCTCACGATCGTGCGGCTCGGAGGCGACCACACGGCGGGGACGAAGAAGGGCGAGCGCACGCCGCGCGCGATGGTCGCCGAGAACGACGTCGCGCTTGGGCGCCTCGTCGAGGCGATCTCGCACTCACCCTTCTGGAAGGAAACCGCGATCTTCGTGATCGAGGACGACGCGCAGAACGGGTCGGACCACGTCGACGCCCACCGAACCGTCGGCCTCGTGATCTCGCCGTACACGCGCCGCGCGGGCTTCGTCGACTCGACGATGTACTCGACGGTGTCGATGCTCCGGACGATGGAGCTGATTCTAGGCCTGCCGCCCCTTTCGCAGCACGACGCGTCCGCGACCCCGATGACGGCTGCCTTCTCGGACGCGCCCGATCCCGCGCCCTTCGTCCATCGCGAGACGAAGATTCCGTTCTACGAGATGAACGCGGACGGCGCGCCCATGCAGGCCCTCGTCGGAACGTGGGATTTCACGAAGGAGGACGCGGCTCCCGACCTCGAGCTCAACGAGGCGGTCTGGAAGAGCGTGCGGGGCGCGGACTCCGAAATGCCCGCTCCGGTGAACGCCGCCTTCGTTCGCGTTCCGCTCGTCGCGCCGCGGGGCGACAAGCCCTAGGTCTCTTCGTCCACCAGGTTCCGGTGCCGGTCGACCCACACCGCCCATGGAATAAGGATCAGCCCGGCGAGTCCCGACCACGCGACGACCGTCATGTTCGGCGGAGGCGGGCCGAAGGCCGCCCCGGCATACGCGAGCAGGAAGAACGCGATCAGCCCCGCGAGCGCCCATCGGCCGATCGCATCCTTCGGTTTCGTCGTCCGCAGGTAGAGCCAGACGCCGAGCGCGAAGAGCGGCAGCTCGACGGCGAGCGTTCCGGCGCGTGAGTTCCACAGCCCCATTCCGACGAAGATCGTCCCGTTGGGCGACAGCGGAAGGTCGGGACGGTGGACGACGGCGTCGCAGATCCAGTGGCTTACGACGCCGAGCGCCGCGACGGCGCCCGCCGTGACGCTGCGCGACACCATGTGAACCAGAAAGCCGAAGAGCGCGCCCCAGAGGAGGGCCATGAGGAGGCTGTGCGACCACGGGTAGCTGTCGAAGGCGATCGGCGTGAACGCCGTGTTGCCGGGCTCGATGCTGGCGCTCTCCACTCCCGTCAGAAGGAACACCGGCCAGAGGAGGTCGAGAAGGAAGGGCGCCGCGAGGAGGACCCCGAGCGATGCGCGGGGCGCGGCCGCTTTCGAGGCAAACCCGACGGCGGCGTGGCCGATGAACATCGCGACTTCTCCCTTACGTCAACCGAGGAGCTTCTTCACGAGAGAACCCACACGGGCCGAGCCGAGACCCGTGACGGGGTCCCAGCCCTTTCCCGCCCGGTAGCCCGCGACGCCCGCATAGGAGTTGTCGCCCCGTGTGACGTCCCGAAAAGGCGAGGCCCCCCGGGCCGCCGCGTAGAGGGCGGCGTTCGCGGCGCCGAGGCGCGGACGACCCGCCGCGACGCGCGCGGCGTTGACGCGCGCGAGGATCCCGGCCCAGATCGGCGCGGCAACGCTCGTCCCGCCGGCGGCGGTCCACTTGTTTCTCACGAAGACCGAGAGTCCGGGGTCGGGTGACGCGACGGCCGCCACGTCGGGGATCCCGCGGCCCGTCACGCCGCGAATTCCCGCGAGGGCCGGCTTCTGCCATGCGGGCACGGCGACGAACCGGGAAAACCCGCCGCCCGTCGCCCCGCGATCCGGGCCGTCGTTCCAGGCGGTCTCGGCGAAGGAGCCGCCGCTCGGCACCAGCTTCGTGCCTCCGACTGCGGTGACCTCCGGGACGACGCTCGGGAAGTCCACGTGACGCTGGCCGTCGAACGCGACGCTGCCTTCGAGCACGTCGCCGGCTCCCGCGTCGCCTGAGGCACAGACGAACGTGATGCCGAGAAGCGCGCAGGAGAGGAAGAGCTGGCGGGTCTGGTCGTAACGGCGGGACGTCGAGAAACCGTCTTCGGGCATGCCCCACGAGATCGAGACGATCGACGGGCGGCGCGCGTCCGGCGCGTCGAGGAGTGCGTTCAGGAAATCCACCCAGCCGGCGTCCATGTTCGGCACCCACCACAGGTCGAGGTCCGCGTCGGGCGCGGTGCCGCGCACCCAGTCCATGTCGAGGGCGACCTCGATGTCGGCGTCTCCCGTCTTCCCGCGGTAGTCGTTCCTTGCGCCGGACACGGACACATCGGTCACGTCGCCCTCGGGAAGCCCGTAGTGCTGGCAAAAGGCCCCGAAGTCGCGGCTCGAGAAGCCTCCCCCGAACTCGAGGATCGCCACGCGCTCGCCTCGGGCACCTGTCGTGCCCGGCTCCGGAAGGTCGTAGGCCACCCGGATTTCTTCCGGCGTGTAGCCGCCCGCCGGGCCGCGCGCCGCGGCGGGACCTCGGCGGGGGACCTTCGAGCGTGTCGGTGCGAGGATCGGCGGGAAGCGGCGGGCCGCCGGGAGCGTGTTGAGCCCCGCGATACCGCGGATCACGGCCGCGAGAGAGGCCGGTATGGAAGGATCCCGCTCGGTCGCGATGGCCCGCCGGCGGAGCGGTGACAGTGACCGCGGCAGCTCGTACTCGCCGAGGGGGATGTCGAACGCGCGCGCCACTTTTTCGGCCGGGCCGTGGGCCTGGACGGCGGTGCGGGCGCCGGCGACTCCGTCCACCGTGAGCCCGGCATCGCGGAGGAAGGAAAGAACGGCGTCGAGATCCTGGTAGCCGGGCGCGACGAGGGCGCGCACCTCGTCGGGCGAGAGATGGCGCCCGTACACGGCGCTCTTCGGGTCCGCGACGGCGCGGGCGGCGTCGCGGAGCATACGGACGTCCTTCGCGTGCAAGAGGACCGTGAAGCGGATTTCTTCGCCGGCCGGACACGGACCCGTCCGGCGCGCGAGAGGCAGCCGCCGGGAGACGTGGCGGGGGAGAACGAACCGCTGCATCCGTCAGCTTCCCTCGACCGGGCGAAGGCGTTCCCAGACGAGCATCGCATCCATGAGATGGCCGCGCACCTGAACCGTCGGCGCGCTCACGATGAGGCGGTCGCCGGAGATCCGGAAGAAGCGGACGAGGTCCGTGCCGATCCAGTTCGGGAAGAGGGACTGCGAGACGTGGTGGACGACGACCCCGTGGATTTCGTCGACCACGTACGTGCCGAAGTACGAGTAACACCCGGTAAAGGCGGCTGCGACTTCGTCCGGCGTGCCGGTCTGCTGGTCGTTGACGCCGAAGCGAGGGCGATCCCCGCGCATGATCTGCATCGACATGTTGCCGGTCGTGTCGTAAAGACAGAGGCCTGCGTAGTTCGTCCCGAACGGAAACACGACCTGTCCCCCGGAGCGGAATTCGAAGACGAGCAGCTTCCAGGCTCCGGCAAGTGAGGCCCCTTGCATGTCGAGAGCAATCCTACTCCCCGCACGGCTCGAGGCGGCGTCCGAAAAAGGTGTCTTCCCGACGGTATGCTCCATGCAAGAGGGAGGAAGGAGGAGGGAGGGGCTAATGAGTTTTCTCTCGCGCCGGCCCGTTTCGGCCTGGTGGGCTCTGGCCGCACTTTCCTGCGTCGTCGCGGCCGGAATCCGGGCGGCCGACCCCGATTCGGCGAACGTGAAGAAGCTGGGTCGCACCGTGGTCCGATTCAGGGACGACACGCTCCAGGTCGTCGTGGGCTACAAGCATGCGCAGCTGCACCTCGACAGCCGGTGGATCCTCCTCGAGACCTGCCTGTCCGCGGCGGGATACACGCCCGTCGAGATCTTCCGCGAGGACGTGTCGCTCATGCTGCCCGACGGCACGCGGGTTCCCCTGCCCAGCCAGAAGAAGATGGCTCAGGGACTTCCGGACCTCCGCCGGATGCTCAATGAGGCGCGCGTCCAGCGCGATCCGCTCGGGGGTTACTTTTCCGGCCGCACGCGCGAGGAGAGGCTCGGCTTTTTCGCCGTGCCGGGGGAACAGATCGTGTTCGATCGCGTCACGGTGAACCACGAAACGCTTGCGTGGGGCGACCTCTTTTTCGAGTCTCCGAAAGGACGTTTCGAACCCGGGATCTACACGCTCGTCATGGAGAACAAGGTCGCCCGGGTTCGCCTGCCGCTCGCGCTCGGAATCGAAGGGGACCTCGAGCGCTTGAAGTAGGCAGCCCTCCGGGCTGGCTGGCGTTCTATTCTCGGGGCGCGATGACGGTCAACGCCTTCTGGCTGCTCCTCGGCGCGCTGGGTGTTTACGCGATCTTCTACCGCTATTACAGCGGCTTTCTCGCGCGGAAGGTCGTCGCCCTGGACGACGCGAGGCCCACGCCCGCGCACACGCGTCGCGACGGCCAGAACTTCCACCCGACAAACCGGTGGGTCCTGTGGGGGCACCACTTCGCGGCGATCTCGGGAGCTGGTCCGCTCATCGGGCCCGTTCTCGCGGCTCAGTTCGGGTGGCTGCCCGGCCTCCTCTGGCTCGT
This sequence comes from Acidobacteriota bacterium, assembly GCA_030278895.1. Lineage (GTDB taxonomy): Bacteria > Acidobacteriota > Thermoanaerobaculia > UBA5066 > UBA5066 > Fen-183. Next base: position 41,768 of record JARXKK010000002.1, on the reverse strand, counting down.
GTTCGGCGTCTGCCTGGCGGGGGCCGTTCAGGATTTCGTCATCCTCGGCGCTTCGGTCCGCCGGGGCGGGCGTTCCCTCGCGGAGATCGCGCGCGATGAGATCAGCCCCGCGAGCGGCGTCATCGCGATGATCGCGATCCTCTTCATCGTCGTAGTCGCTCTCGCGGTTCTCGGCTTCATCGTCGTGAAGGCGCTCGCCGAGAGCGCGTGGGGGACGTTCGCGATTGCGGCGTCGATCCCGATCGCGCTCCTCATGGGCCTCTACATGTACCGGATCCGCCCGGGCCGGGTGGGCGAGGCCTCGGCGCTCGGCGTTTCCCTTCTGATGGCGTGCGTCGTCCTCGGCGGACTCTTCGCCCCCGGCCATCCGTGGGCGGGAATGGCGCACGTGTTCACGCTTTCGGAAACGTCGCTCACGGTGGCGATCGCGGTGTACGGCTTTCTCGCGTCGGTCCTGCCGGTCTGGATGCTCCTCTGCCCCCGCGACTATCTGTCGAGCTACATGAAGGTCGGGACGATCGCGCTCATCGTCCTGACCGTCTTCATCGTCCGTCCCGAAATGAAAGCCCCGGCCGTCAGCGTGTTCGCATCCGGCGGAGGTCCGCTCGTGCCGGGCGCTCTGTTTCCGTTCGTCTTCATCACGATCGCCTGCGGAGCCATCTCGGGCTTCCACGCGCTCGTGTCGTCCGGCACGACCTCGAAGATGCTCGACAAAGAGAGCCACGCGCGGGCCATCGGGTACGGCGCGATGCTCATGGAGAGCCTCGTCGGGGTGACGGCGCTCGTCGCCGCGTCCTCGCTGTTCCCGGTTGACTACTTCCGCATCAACCTCTCGCCCCAGGCGTTTCAGGCGCTCGCCGCGAAGATGAGCCTCGACGGCGGCCGCCTGTCGGAGCTGGCCGTGCTCGTGGGAGAGCCGCGCCTCGCGGGCCGCACGGGCGGCGGCGTTTCGCTCGCCGTCGGAATCGCGCAGATCTTCGGCGACCTGCCGGGCGCGAAGAGCTTCATGAGCTACTTCTACCACTTCGTCATCATGTTCGAGGCGCTCTTCGTCCTCACGACGATCGACACGGGGACGCGCATCGGCCGGTTCCTCCTGCAGGAGCTCCTCGGGCGCGCGGTCCCGCGCATGGCCAGGCCGGACTGGCTGCCCGGCAGCGTCTTCGCGACCGCCCTTATCGTCGGCGGCTGGAGTTTCTTCATCTTCACGGGATCGATCCAGTCCCTCTGGCCCATGTTCGGTGTCGCGAACCAGCTCCTCGCGGTCGTCGCGCTCACGGTCGCGACGAGCGTTCTCGTGAACGAGGGCCGCGCGCGCTACGCGTGGGTCACGATCGCGCCGCTGGCGTTCCTCGGGACGACGACGCTCGCGGGCGGCGCGCTGTCGATCCGGGACATCTTTCTGCCGATGACGAAGGCGATCGGCCCGGCCGAGGTCTTCAAGGGCTGGCTCAACTCCGGGCTCACCGCCGTGATGATGGTGTCCGTCCTCCTCGTTCTCGCGGACGCGATTCCGCGCTGGAGACGGTACTGGCGAACCGGCCGCGCCGAAACCAGGTCCGTGCTCGCCGCTTTCTCGCGAGCCGCTTGAGGCCCGACCTCCCATAATCCGGGCATGAGCGAAGTCGCACGGCGGACCGGGGCGCGCGCGGCCCTGTGGACCGCGGTCCTCGTGCTCGCGGTCCTCCTCGCGACCGTCGACACGCGCGCGTTCGGCCTCATCCCCGACGGGAAGGAGATGCTCTCGGCGTCGGCTGCCGTCTCGCGGTTTTTCGAAATCGGCATCTCGCGCGACTTCGTCAATGCGCCGCGGCGTGCCGGGGGCGATGCCGTGTCGCGTTACGGGATGGGCCTTTCTCTCGCCGAGGCGGTTCCGGGGGTCGTGACGCGCCTCATCCGTGCGGCCGCTCCGTCCGCCCCGTCCGCTCCCGTCTTCGTCCTCGTGCCGATCGCGTGCCTCGTCGTCGCGGCCTGGGCCACGACCCGGGCGCTGCTCCTTCTCGGCGCGGCGCCGGCCTGGGCCGCGGCTTCCGGCGCGGGCCTCGTCCTCGCGACGCCGCTCTGGGGGTACGCGGCGAGCGACTATGGCGAGCCGCTGCAGGCGTGTTGTCTCGCACTCCTTCTGCTCGCGGTCGTCGAGCTGCGGGGCGCTCCGGGCTCGCGGCGCTGGCAGGTCGTCGCGGGAGTCGCCGCGGGCCTCGCGATTCTGACGAAGACGTTGTTGCTCATCGCGGTCGCCCCGCTTCTCGTTTGCGTGCTGTTCGGAAGGAGAGAAGAGAGAGACTTCTTAGAAGGTAGGAAAAGAGACAGGAGCCGGCGCGGCGCGGGGCCGCCATTCGGGTCCTACGCGCTGCCGTGGCGGCTGCTCTTTTCATTCGCAGGAATTCTTCTTTTGTGGTGCCTCTTGGAATTCGCCCGATTCGGAAAACTCTTCGGTGGGTATTCGGGAGAGACATTTTCCTATCCGTTCCTTTCCGGTCTTCTCCGCCTCACGGTATTTCCGAACAAGGGGCTCTTCTGGTACGCGCCGATCGTTCTTCTCGCGCCATGGGGCTTCGTCGCTCTCGTTCGGCGGGACGCGCGGCTCGCTCTCGGGTCCTGCGTCTCGGGCCTCTCGCTGCTCGTCGCGTGTTCCGCGTGGTGGGCCTGGGACGGTCAGGCCGGATGGGGACCGCGGCTGCTCCTGCCCGCGCTTCCGCCGTTCGTGCTCCTCGCGGGCCTGGCCTGCTCGTTGTCCGGCCGCTCGGCCCGCGTCGCGTGCGCGTTCGGTCTCGTTCTCGGCTTCGGAGTCAACCTGCTCGGCGCCCTCGTGCCGTTTCCCGCCGTCTACGCTTTGTCGGACGTCGTGCCGCCGCAGCCGATCCTGGAAACGAGAGCGAAGGGGACGGAGTACGAGATCGAACGCGGAGCGGATGGAATCCTGCGCGCCACGGCGCCGCATCATCTCTCCCTGACACCCGAGTGGTCGCCGATCCGCGTTCACGCGTCGTTGCTCAGGATGAAATTGCGGGGCGACGTCGCGAAGTCGCTTGCTTCCGGGGGGCTTCCTGGCCTCGAGCCTCCCTTCAGACCCGTCCTGCCCGGAGAACCGGCTCCCGCGCTGCTCCTCGCGCTGCGGCCGGTTCGCATCGGGTGGGGAAGAGAAAAGTTCTTTGAAGGAAAAGAGAAATTCCCCGATCCCTGGGATGAGGCGACACGGGACCAGACCGTGCGCGCGATCGACGTGAAGGACTACGCGCGGGTCCGGGCGCTCGGAGAAGAGATTCTGAAAACGAAAGACCGGGCCTCGGATTCTTCGAGTGACCCTCGCGTGGCCGCGCTCGTGGCCGAAGCCGAGCGCCTCTCGGCGCGGGGAGACGCCGCAAGGCTCTCTTCACTTTCTAAGCAAATCTCGTCTCTTTCTTTGTCTTCGACCTCACTTGCCTGCCACCCGTGGATCCTCTTCGTGCGTTCGATGGCGGAGCCCCCGGGCGACTTCTCGTGCATTCCCGAGCCTCAGCGCGAGGGTTTCGCGCGAAGCCTGGATGCCGCGCGCCGCCGGGGCTGGACACTCACCTCGTGGGTGCGGGCGATGAGGACGGGGCAGCCGTAGCGGGCGCGCGGAGACGCAGCAGGAGCTGGGCGTCGCCGAAGGGCTCGACCGAGACGGCGCGCGCCTCGAGTCCGTGGCGCAGGGGCGGCAGCCAGCCCCGGAGCCACACGAATTTCGGCCAGGATTCGGTGTTCTTCTCGATGGCGGCGGCCGTGTCCCATAGGAAACGCGAGAAGAAGACGGTGTCGACCGGTGCGTCCGGTGTCATGACCTGGCCTGCGATTCCGACGGCTCGCGCGCCGGACTCGTCGACGATGAGCGACGCGATGCCCACTCTCCCCAAGTCCCCGCGCCGGACGCGCGCGAAGACCCGTCCCTGCTCCTGGCCCCAATCCACGTTCGAGTCGGAGAGGACGGCGGGAACACCGGCGGGGCCTCCTGCGAGGAGGTTGCCGAACGAGATCTCGCGTCCCAGGCGGAGGGCGGACTCTCCGGCGGCGAGGAGGACGACGCCCAGGAGCGCCGCGCGCATCACGCGGGGGCGCCGGGCCAGGAGTGTCCGGCCGGCGGCCGCTGCCGCGACGAGGAGGAACGGCACGGCAGGCAGCGCATGCCGTACGCCGATGTTCACGTTCGAGGAGCAGGCCGCGGCGAGATACGCGCCACCGAGCGCCGCCGGGAGCCATGCGCGGGCGACGATGAGGCGTCGAAGCCGGGCGCCGCGGAAGAGGCCGATGGCGGCGGCGAGGAGTGCCGCGAGGAACGCGAGGACGGCCGCTGTCGTCAGCTTGATGCCGAGGGCGACAGGGAAGTAGAGCGCGTGTCCCTTGCCGGAGATCTCACCCAGGAAGTAGTTGAAACGCTCCCCCGGGCCCGCAACGCCCTGCACGAAGAGCAGTCCGGCGCCGTATCCGGCGATCCACTTCGGGAAGGTGCGCGCGAGGCCAAGCACCGCACGCTCCTGCGGCAGGCCCTGAAACGTGGCGCGGAGGCCCTCTCGGAATGCGTCGTCGCCCGTGCCCGCGAACGCGAGGAATTGGACGAGAAAGAGGGTGACGAGGGCCGGCCCCACGAGAAATGCCAGCACGGAAGGAACGATCCGAAGAGAATTTCTTAGAAGGTGAAGAGGGCGGCTGGTGCTTTCCGAAAGCCGGACGATCGCGACGACGGCGAAAACGGCGAGAAAGGGGAATGCCGAATATTTTGACGCCATCGCGAAGCCATAGAGAACGCCGCTCGCGATCAGCATTGTTCGAGTTCCTCGGCGTGCCGCTGACTCCAGCGCGAGCGCTGCCGCGACGAGGAAGAATGTGACGAGAACGTCGCTCTGAACGAGCGTGCCGTGGCCGCGCAGCGTCGGTTCGATCGCGACGAGCGCCGCGGCGGCGAGGCCGGCGGCATTTCCGGCGAGCGCGCGTCCCAGGAGTCCCGTCACGAGGGCGAGGCACGCGAAAAGGAAGGGCATGGGCGCGCGGCCCGCCCGCGTCTCGTCGATCTCCATCGCGGGCTTCTCGCGCGGGAGAAAGGTCCCGGCGAGGAGCTTCATCAGGACGGGGTGCTCGAAATTCGAGACCATGCCCGGGCCGTGGCGCCACTCGCGCGCCGAGGTGAGGTGTGCGGGTTCGTCCGAAGTCGTCCAGAGGTCGAAACGCGCCCGCTCGGCGCCCGCGAGGGCGATAAAGGCCAGAGCCGCGAGGGCGGCCGCGAAGCGCGCGCGGGACATCG
>JARXKK010000002.1:0-36411 GCA_030278895.1 Acidobacteriota bacterium | reverse complement strand
TGGACGCCCGGCGCCTCATGCCCCGTGCGCGAGACCCATTCGACGTAGGAGCCCCCGTAGGCGTGAGGAGGATCGGTCGAGTCGTTCTCGGAGAGGACGAGGACCCGGTTCGAGAGCCCGCGGAGGAACGCGCGGTCGTGGGACACGAACAGCATCGTTCCGTCGAACTTCGAGAGCGCCTCGACGAGCATCTCCTTGGTCGCGAGGTCGAGGTGGTTCGTGGGCTCGTCCAGAACGAGGAAGTTCGGCGGGTCGAAAAGCATGCGCGCCATGACGAGGCGTGACTTCTCGCCGCCCGAGAGGAAGCGGACCTTCTTGTCGACGTCGTCGCCGGAAAACTGGAAGGCGCCGACGAGCGCGCGAAGAACGCCGATGCCGGCCGCGGGGAAATCCTTCTGGACCTGCTCGAGCACCGTCAGCTCGGGGTCCAGAACGTCGAGCGCCTGTTGTGAGAAGTAGCCCAGTTTGACGCTCGCGCCGACCCGCACCGAGCCGCCGTCGGGCGACAGCATGCCCGCGACCATCTTCAGGAGCGTGGACTTACCGGCGCCGTTGACGCCCATCACGCACCAGCGCTCCCCGCGGCGGATGAGGAAGTCGAAGCCGTCGTAAATGCGCCTGTCTCCATAGCTCTTCGACAGCTTCGCGAGGACCGCGACGTCGTCACCCGAGCGGGCCGGCGCCTTGAAGTCGAAGCGCACGACGGCGCGCTTTTTCGGCAGCTCGATCGTCTCGATCTTCTCGAGCTTCTTCACGCGGCTCTGCACCTGGGCGGCCTTCGAGGCGTGCGTCTGGAAGCGCTCGATGAACCGGTTTTCCTTCGCGAGCATCGCCTGCTGGCGGGCGAAGGCGGCCTCGCGCTGGTTCTCGCGCTGCACGCGCTCCCTCTCGTAGAAGTCGTAGTTGCCGGAGTAGGTCACGGTCTCGCCGGCGTCGATTTCGACCACCTTCGTGACGACGCGGTTCATGAAGTCCCGGTCGTGGCAGGTCATGAGGAGAGAGCCCGGGTAGCCCTTGAGGTATTCCTCGAGCCAGAGGATCGACTCGATGTCCAGGTGGTTCGTCGGCTCGTCCATGAGGAGGACGTCGGGCCTGCCGAGAAGCACCTTCGCCATCGCGACGCGCATCTTCCAGCCGCCCGAGAGGGCGCCGACGTCTCCGTCGATGAGCGCGTCCGCGAAACCGAGCCCGTGGAGCACCTCGCGCGCGCGGGCCTCCAGCTCGTAGCCGCCGCGCTGCTGGTATTCCCCCTGGACCTCGCCGAAACGAGCCAGCAACGTGTCGAGTTCGCCCGCTCGAGCCGCATCTCCGAGCGCGTGCTCGAGCTCCATGAGCTCGTGGTGGAGGTCGCCGAGGCGTCCGCTCCCGGCGATCGCCTCGTCGAGGACGGGCCGGCCCGACATCTCGTCGATCTCCTGCTTGAAGTAGCCGATGGAGAGCTTCTTCGGCACCGAAACGTCGCCGTCGTCGGCGTGCTCCTCGCCCGTGATGAGGCGGAAGATCGTCGTCTTTCCGGCCCCGTTCGGCCCGACGAGGCCGATCTTCTCGCCGGTGTTCAGCTGGAACGACGCGTCGACGAACAGGACCTGCCGGCCGTACTGCTTGTTGATGCCGGAGAGCGCGATCATGGGCGGCGGACGATAGCAGGCCCGCGCGCCCCCGAGGGGTTATTCGATCATGGCTCGATCATGGCGATCCGCCGGGCGTGGCGGCCGCCGCCCGCCGCCGGGTCGAAGGGTGTCGCGAGGAAGATGCGCACGATCGCGAGCGCCATCTCCTCGGTGATCATCCTCTCCCCGAGCGACAGGACGTTCGCGTCGTTGTGCTCCCGGCAGGCTTTCGCGGTGGCCTCGTTCCAGCAGAGTGCGCAGCGCACGCCCTTCACCTTGTTCGCGACGATGGCCTCGCCGTTCCCGGAGCCTCCGAGCACGATCGCGCGCTCGCATTCTCCCCGCGCCACCGCTTCGGCCGCGGGCCGGATGAAGAGCGGGTAGTCGACCATGGCCAGGGAGGACGTCCCGCAGTCCTTCACCGTGTGCCCCGAGGCAAGCAGCAGAGCCTTGATCTTCTCCTTGTAGGCGAAGCCGGCGTGATCGGATCCGAGAGCGATTTTCATGGTGGGGGAAGTCTACGTCCGCCCCGATAGAATCTGAGCGTGCCGACGGACGCCCTCCCCAGCCTCACGATGTTCTTCCCGTGCTTCAACGACGCGGCCACGATCGGCTCGTTGGTCGCGGCGGCGAACCTCGTCGGAGCGGAATCCGGCCGCGCGTTCGAGATCCTCGTCATCGACGACGGCTCGAAGGACAACAGCGCGGCCATCCTGGAAGAGCTCCGGAAGTCGTATCCCGCTCTCCGGGTCGTCTATCACGGCACGAACCGCGGATACGGCGCGGCGCTGCGCTCGGGCTTCTCGGAGGCCGCGATGGACCTCGTCTTCTACACGGACGGCGACGGCCAGTACGACGTCCTCGAGCTTCGGAAGTTTCTCCCCGTCCTCCAGGAGGGCGTCGACGTCGTCAACGGTTACAAGATCTCGCGCTCGGATCCGCTTCACCGTGTTGTGATCGGCAAGGTCTACGTCGTCCTCATGCGGATCCTCTTCCAGTTCCACGTGCGCGACGTGGACTGCGACTTCCGGCTCGTCCGCCGGTCGGCACTCGGCGTCATCGAGCTACGGCATTCGAGCGGCGTCATCTGCCTCGAGCTCGTCAAGAAGCTCGAGCTGGCGGGCTTCCGCTTCGTGGATTTTCCCGTTCACCACTATCACCGCGTCGCCGGGAAGTCTCAGTTCTTCAACTTCCGGCGCCTGTTCGTGACGGGGATGAACATCTTCAGGCTCTGGTGGGAGATCCACGTCACGCGGGATACCCCGCGCGACGTCGCGCACCTGTCGTCGAAGGTTCGCGTGAAGGACCACTGGGGAACGCCCGCGCCATGAACGGGGCCGTGGGTCGCCCGGCCGTGCCGTACCTCGATCTCGCCCGCGCGGCGGCGGAGGGAGGCGAGGCACTCGAGGCAGCGCTTCTCGCGTGCGTGCGTCGCGGCCGCTACGTTCTCGGAGACGAGGTCGCGGCGTTCGAGCGCGAATGGGCGGCCTTCTGCGGAGCTCCGTTCGCCGTGTCGTGCGCCAGCGGCACGGACGCGATCACACTCGCGCTCCTCGGCCTCGGCGTCGGAGCCGGCGACGAGGTGCTCACGGTTTCCATGACGTGCGCCCCCACCGCCGTCGGCGTCCAGCGCGCCGGCGCGACGCCGGTATTCGTGGACGTCGAACCCGAGCGCCTCACGATGGAGTCGGCGCAGCTCGAGAGCGCCCTGACCGCTCGCACGAAGGCGATTGTGCCTGTCCACCTGTACGGGCGAGTGGCGGACATGCACGGGATCGTCGCCTTCGCGAAGGCGAACGGGCTTTTCGTCGTCGAGGACTGCGCGCAGGCGCACGGAGCCGCGCTCTCGGGCCGGCCCGCGGGCTCCTTCGGCGATGCCGCGGCCTGGAGCTTTTATCCGACGAAGAACCTCGGTGCCCTCGGCGACGGGGGCGCGGTGACGATGGCCCGGCCCGAGGTCGCCGGGAGAATCAGGAAGCTTCGCCTCTACGGATACGCGACGCGCAACGACGCGGAGGTCGCGGGTTTCAACAGCCGGCTCGACGAGGTTCAGGCGGCGGGTCTGCGCGTGAGCCTCGGGCGGCTCGCGGCCTGGAACGCGCGCCGCCGGGCGATCGCCGCGCGCTACGACGCGGCGCTGGCTTCCCTGGTGCCCGCCCTGCGCGCGCCGCCGCCGCAGCGGGCCGGCGAAGCCGGCGCGCAGCACCTGTACGTCGTGCGCGTGGACGACCGCGATGCGTTCCGCGGCCGGCTCGAGGCCGCAGGCATCGGCACCGACGTCCACTATCCGCGCGCCGTTCACGAGCAGCCGGCCTTCGCGGCGCTGCCGCGCGGCCCGTTGCCGGAAACCGAACGGGCCATGCGGGAGGTCGTCTCGCTCCCTCTCTATCCGCAGCTCGCGGACGACGAAGTCGAGCGCGTCATCGAGGCCGTGCGCGACTCAGTGCGGCGGTGATGCGCGCACGACGCGGGTCGCCAGGAAACGCGGCGTACTCGTGGCCCTGACGCTGATGATCCCGTAGACCCACAGGCCCGTCGCCACGGGCCGGCCCCTCACACCGCCGAGAAACGTGACGGTGACGTCGAAGGGGGTCCCGGCCGGGAGGGAAAAGCGCTTCCACGGGTCTTCGACGGTCAGGGGGAGTCCCGTCAGGACGAAGCTCGACTCGTGGAGGAGCGTGCCGGTGCCCGGCGCCGTCAGACGCACGCGGACGCGGTAGGGAGCCGCTCCCTGGTCCACGCCGGGGAACGTGAATCCGAAGTGGCCCCTCTCGGCGTCGTTCGAGACGATGGGACCGACGAGGAGTGAATCACCGGGAAGCGCGAGGTCCTCCCGCGTGAGCACGGGCACGTCGAGGGGAGAAACGAGGCCGCGGCGATCCACGATCGAAGCGCGCACCGAAAACGGAGAGCGACTCTCGAAATAGAGCGAGGCCGGAGTCGAAGGCGGGGTCCGCACCGGCACGCGCCGCGACGTGCCGCCCGGCACGACGATCACGTCCTCTTCGGCATCGGCGGCGTCCGGCGGCCAGCGCGTCAGCTTCACGAGCGCGGGCGCACCGCCCGGAGCCGTCAGTGTGATGCGGGCGGCCCACGGAAGAAAGCCGTGCGCGCGCGACCAGAAGACGACGGGCAGAAACGCGGTGTGGGCGCCGAACGGCTCGGGCGCCCGTCGGCAGCCGGCGGAGAGAAGCGCGAGAAGGACCGCGAGGAGGGGGCGGGCGCGGCCGCTCATCCGGCCCAGTACCAGTGGACGAACGCCCACACGTAAGCGACCTGTGCAAGACCCGCGAGCACGAGCAGTGCCCGGAAGAAATCGCGGCGCGCGTTCAGGCCGGCGAGGACGGCGAAGGCCGGGAACGCGGGCAGCACGTAGCGCCCGGCGCTCTCGAGCGTGCCGGATGCGAAAACGATCGCGACGGTGAGAAAGACGAAGAGCGCCTCGGCGCGGCGGCTCTGCCGGAGAAGGACGACGGCGAGGACGAAAAAGAGAAGGAGATAGACCCCTTCGAGAGTCCGCGCCGGCGCGGCCCCGAGAATGCGCCCGCGCTGGACGTCCTCGACCAGACTCTTCCAGATCAGCGACGGCCCGTCGAGGATGGACTTCCTCGCACCGCTCCAGTTGTGCTGCGCCGTGACGAAGAGGAGCGGGTCTCCGAAACGCTTCCAGAAGTAGAGACAGAAGATGCCGAAGCCCGCGAGAGGCGAGGCTCCGGCCAGCGCGGCCGCCCCGAGGGCACGCACCCTCGCGCTCCCCGCGTCGCGCTCGGCGCGGAAAGCCACGAGGGCGAGATACGGGGCGAGGACGAGGCCCGAGATGCGCGTGAGGCCGGCCAGGAGGCCCGCGAGCGCGCCGAGCGCGAGGCGGCGCCGTTCGAAGGCCGTAACGGCCGAGAGCGACAGCGCGAGAAGCAGCGCTTCGGTATAGACGGCCGCGAAGAAGAAGGAAGTGGGAAAAAGAAGGAGGACGAGGACGGCGGGCACGACGCGCGCCTCTCCGTAGTGACGCTTCGTCCAGTCCGCGAAGAGAAGCAACGCCCCGAGGAGGGCGAGGGCCGAGACGAGGTTCCCGGCGCGTGACGTCTCGATGCCCGTCGTGCGCACGACGACGCGGATGAGAGCCGGGTACAGCGGGAAGAACGCGTGGTTCGTCTCCTGCCCGACACGCGTGGGCGGTTCCCAGTAGCCGGCCTCGGCGATGTTCACGTACCAGCCGGAGTCCCAGCGGGTGAGAGGCGTCACCCGTTTCGCGATGTCGTAGCTCCAGGGCCGCCCGGCCGACATTCCGGGCAGGACCCGGCTCGAGATCCCCGCGACGATCCAGACGCCCACGAGCCAGGAAAGGCCCAGCCCGAATACCCGCTGGCGTGTCGTCACGGCAGCGCGGATTATAGGGACCACCCGCATGAACCCGCGCGAGTACGAAATCATGTTCGCCTGCGAAGACGCCTACTGGTGGTACCGGGGAATGCGGCGCGTCACGCGGGCCTTCGCGCCGGCCGTGTTCGCGCGCGCGGCGGGCGCTCGCGCCCTCGACGCGGGTTGCGGGACAGGCCGTAACCTCGTGGATCTCACGGCCGAGGGTCCGGCGGTGGGGGTGGACGTCTCGCTGCGCGCCCTGGGCTTCGCGCGGCGCCGCGCGGCCGCCCCGCTTGTGTGCGCCTCGATCGAAGCGCTGCCGTTTCCCGCGGGGACCTTCGAGGCGGCGCTCTCGCGCGACGTCTTCTACATGGTGCCGGACGACGGGCGGGCCGCGCGCGAGCTCGCGCGCGTTCTCGCGCCCCGGGGGGCACTTGCGCTCTCGGTCCCGGCGTTCGACGCGTTTGCGGGCGCGCACGACGTCGCCGTCGGCGCCCTGCGGCGCTACACCGAAAAGAGCCTGAAAAATTTGCTTCAGAATGCGGGGCTCGCGGTGGCCCGCACGAGCTACGCGAACTTCTTTCTGTCAGGTCCTATTTGGATTCTTAGAAAGGTGACAGGAGCGAAGGCGCGCGGCCGCGCTCGCGAGGAGGCGTCGTCCGACTTTAGTCTGGCTCCCAAACCACTTGAAGACTTCTTCTTCTTTATTCTCTTTCTTGAGGCCAAGCTGATCGCCGCACACGTGCGCCTGCCGTTCGGCGTGACGGCGTTCGTCCTGGCCGAAAAGCCCGCTCAGGGAACGAGCGTGGCCGCGAAGTAGCTGCCGTCGTTCGTCCGGTTGTCGATGAGCGTCGCCCAGGCCGTCGCCGAGCCGCCGTCGACGACGTCGACGAGCATCGACGCTTGTCCGAGCGGCGGCGTCTGCATCTCCGCGAAGACGTCGTTCCACTGGACGGCCTCGTTGGGGGAAAGCGTGAGAGCGCGGACGGCGACGATGGTGCCCGACGCCGTCACGAGAGAGACCCGCAGATGCGTCACGAGACCTCCCGTTTCCACGAAGCCGACGTTCGTGCGTTCCCGCGCGGAGCCGGAAAGAAACGTGAGCGCGAGTGTGCGCCCGGGAACGGCATCCGACGCTCCGGGCGCGGGATCGATCGCGACGCCGTAGCTCCGCGCGCCGTCGAGCGTGTACGTCCGGCTCGACGCGAAGAGGGCGGCGCCGTCGAGCGCGGTGAGACGCAGCGCGCCCGAGGTGTCGGCCGCGGGCGCGAAGAGCTGACCGAGCGCATCGTCGAGAAAACGCGTTTCGCCGCCGGCCAGCGTCACGAGGACGGGGGAGAAGGCGCCGCCCGACGCCGGGGTGAAGGCGACCTTGACGCGCGCCGGTGAGGCTCCCGCGTTCGCGAGCTTGAGGTCGGTGACCCAGCGCGCGCCGAGCCGGCCGTCGGACCGGGCCACCGCCGGAAGCAGAAGATCGGCGGCGGCGACGGCGGCCCCGGAGAATGCGCCGTCGTTCGAGGAGTCGTCGACGGGCGTCGCGAAGGCCGCGACGCGGCCGCTTCCCGAGAGGACGCGGACCTCGAAACGGTCCGAAGCGGCCGGCGGGATGCCGGCGGCCGTGTAAATGTCGTTGACCTGCAGGAGGCCTCCCGCGGGCACCTTTTCCGGCAGGACGGCGCGGACGGCGCCGTGCGCGTCCTTGACGACGATTTCGGCGGAGGCCTCGCTCCCGGTCACCTCGGTGAGCCCGATGTTGACGCGAAAGCCCGTGTTCCCGAAGACGGGGACGAGTGTGAGGGTCGTTCCCGCGCCCCCCGCGGCGGAAGGTGCCGATGCGGGGATCGAGAGACCGAATGCGCCGCCCCGGACGGCCGTCGTCGCCGTGTGGGACGCGGCGACGACGGAGCCGCTCGCCGAGAGGAACAGCGGCCCGTAACCCTCCGTGCGAAACGTATTGCCGAGCACGTCGTCGAGCGCTCGCGTGGAGAGCGGCGGCAGCGTGAGCGACACGGTGCGCGCCGGTCCGCCCGAGGCGGGCTGGAATCGGAGAGCGACCGGACGGAAATTCACGGGGTCGGTGTTGAACAGCCGGACGTCCGTCGTGAAGGAGGCGCCGAGCTTTCCCATCAGATGTGCGGACGTGGGGATCAACGAGGTGGCCCTCGGAAAGGGAATGTCCGAGGGGGTGGACTCGGGCTCGATGACGATCGCCCATGAGACGACCCGACCGGCGCCGGCCCCGGCCGTGTCGTCGAGCACCCGGAGCCGCCAGGAGCCGGCGGCCGGCCTGCCCGCGAAGTTCGAGAGGGGCGCGAGCGGATCGAGAGTGCGCCCGAAGACCTCACGGAGAGCGTCGCCGGGATGGCCACCGTGATTCATGAGGAGGACGCTCGTGCCGTCCGGGCCCGTCAGTGAAACGACGAGCTGCGTCGAATCGGGATGGTCGATCGAAAGCGCGACGGTCACCGTGGAGACTCGGCCGAGGAGCGCGGAGACGACGGCCTCGCAGACGAGCGGCTCGCCGGTTCCGTCCGGAATCGCGGTGCCGCCGCAGGAGCCGACGGGCGTCGTGGCGTCGAGGGCGGCGGAGAGATCGAGGCGCGGCGTGTAACGTCCCGTCCGACCGTCGAGAACGGGAACGCCGGTGGCGCGCAGGAGATCGAACGCGAGAGCGGGATCGGCGAGCGGCCGGGCCTGACGCGCGAGGAGCACGGCGCCCGTGGCGGCGGGCGCGGCGGCCGACGTGCCGGAGAAGATGGCGGTGCGCCCACCGCCCGCCGAGGTCGTCGTCCACCCGACGCCGGGCGCGAGGATCGAAAGGCCCGTGCCCGACGTGCTCGAGCAGGGGACGACGTCCGGCCCGGACAGGGCGTCCTCGCAGGAAGCGGGCGCGCCCCAGGAGACCGATCCGGAGGACGCCGAGTACACCATTCCCACGGCGGCGACGTTCGAGAAACACGCGGGCCAAGGCAGGCCCGACGTCTTGCCTTCGTTCCCGGCGGCCGCCACGACCGCGAGCCCCGCGGCGCGCGCGGCCGCGAACGTCGCTGCCCCGGCGGGGTCCTCCGTATCGCAGAAAGCGCGGTGCGCGGAGTCGTCGGCGAGGCTGAGGTTGACCGCTTCGACATTCCACGTGTCGCGGTTCGAGATCGCCCAGTCCACGGACGCGAGGACGTCGGACGCGCGTGCGGCGCGGCAGCCGTCGCGCAGGCTGAAGACCTTCAGGACGACGAGGCCGACCTCCGGTGCGAGACCCTGCGGACCCGCGATGACGCCTGCCACCTCGGTCCCGTGGCCGCTGCAGTCCGCGAGGTTGTCGTCGTTGTCGGCGAAATTCCAGCCCGGCCAGGCCGATCCCGTGCCGGGTTTGAGATCGGGATGCGCCACGTCGATTCCGCTGTCCACGACCGCCACGCTTCGGCCGCGCCCGGTCACGCCGAGGCCGAGCAGCCGGTCCGCGCCTATCTGCGCCGTTCCGATCTGTCCCGCAGGGTGGATGAGGCGGTCGAAACCGACGTGGACGACGTCGTGCCGAAGCGCGAGCGCGGCGATCTGGGCCGGAGTCGCCCGGCCCGCGACGACGGAAACGTTCGCGAGGCGGTGCGAGACGGAGAAGCCCGCCGTCGCTCCTGTCGTCCCGAGGGAGACGACGACCGGAATCAGCGTCTCCCCGGCCCTCACGTGCTCCGCGATCTCCTTCGACACCACGGCGGCCCGCGCAGAAGCGGGCGCGAGTGCGAGCGCGGTGGCCGCAGCGGAGAGAAGGAGCGAATTGACGTTCATGGAAGGGACACCAGTCCGGCCGAATGTTGAGCAAGGGGCGTGCCCGAAGTGACTCGAGCCGGTAAGATCTCACCGTGGCGGCCTTCCCACAACCCCTCGACGTCGACGGCGGCGTAGCCGTCTTCGCCGACGCGCATCTCGGGCAGGTGGAACAGGATGCCGAGGATTTCCTCGTCGCGCTCGAGGGGGTCCGGAGGCGCGGTTTCGGCACGGCGGTCCTCCTCGGGGACATTTTTCACTACTTCATCGGCGACCCGAAGCTGGAGACGCCCCTCCTCACGCGAACGTTACAGGGGTTGAAAGAGGTTTCTTCCCGCGGTCTTTCGCTGCGGTACGTGGAGGGGAACCGCGATTTTTTCGTCGCCGGCTCGCCCTACGCGGCACCCTTTACATCCTGGGCGCTGACAGACGGCCTCAGGGTGGGGACGACGCGATACGCGTTCGTCCACGGCGATCGCGTGAACACCGCGGACCTGCCGTACCGATTCTGGCGCCGGATCTCGAAGAACCCCGTTGCGCACGGCGCCCTGAAGCTGATCCCCGGAGCTCTCGCGCGCGCGATCGTGTCGCGCACGGAGGCGCGGCTCTACCGCTCGAATTTCCGGCACAAGAAGGTTCTGCCCGAGGCCGCCCTGCTCGCGGAAGGCCGCGTCGCGCGCGCCGCGGGATACGACGCCCTCCTCGTCGGCCACTTCCACGTCGGAAAGACGCTGGCCGACGGCGGCGCCGTGACGCACGTCCTTCCCGCGTGGCTCGAAGAGCGGAAGCACGCCGAAATAGCCCCGGACGGGACGCTTTCGATCGTTCAGGAAGACACGGTGGAGCGGGCGAGGCGGCGGGGATTCGGCGCGCTCGAGGCGGGCTTCGCGGCCTCCCCCGGAGGCGCGTGAACCAGAAGAGCGGCGCGCGGCCGCTTCGACGCGGCCGTCTCTCCGGCGACCTCTTTGTCCCCGGCAGCAAGAGCCTCACGAATCGCGCGCTCGTCGCGGCGGCCTGCGCGGAAGGGGAAAGTGTGCTGCTCAATCCCCTCGAGTCTTCGGACACGCGCGCGCTTGCTTCAGCGCTCAGACTGCTCGGAGCCGAGATTTTCTTTGAAGGTGTGAGTTGGCGGGTGCGCGGTCCGTTGCGTCCACGCGGTGACTCGGCGCCGGAGCTCGCGATCGACGTGGGGGACGCCGGGACGCCTGCACGTTTTCTCGCCGCGATCCTCGCCGCGGTGCCGGGCCGCTTCGTTCTCGACGGCAGCGCCCGGATGCGGGAACGGCCGATGTCCCCTCTATTCGAAGCAATCCGGGCCCTGGGCGGGGAGGTTCGCTGCGTCGTGCGCGAGGGCTTCCTGCCCGCCGCGATCCGGGGCGGATCCCTGCGCGGCGGGCGCGTGAGGATTCGCGGGGACGTCTCCTCGCAGTTTCTTTCGGCTCTCATGCTCGTCTCGCCTCTCGTGCCGGGAGGCATCGAGCTCGACGTCGAGGGAACCCTTGCCTCGGCCTCGTACCTTTCCCTCACGCGCCGCGTCCTCGAGGGATTCGGCGCGTCCGGCGGGGGCGGCTACCGACCCGCGCGTTTCCGCGTTCCCGGCGACGACTCGGCTGCGTGCTTTCCCATCGCGGGAGCGCTCGTCGCGGGAGGGCGCGTGACGCTGCACGGCCTCGCGCGCGACTCCGAGCAGCCGGATGCGGCCTTCCGCTCGTGGGCGGCGACCAGCGGGGGCACGCTCGCCTGGACGTCGTCGGCGGAGGAGGACACGCTGACGGTCTCGGGGCCTCCCGGCGGCGCGAAGGCGCTCCTGCCGATCGAGGTCGACGTGGACGCGGCTCCTGACGCCGCTCTCCCTCTCGCCGCGCTCGTCGCCTTCGCGGGCGGGACGTCGCGGCTGACGGGCGCCCTCCGCCTTCGGGAGAAGGAATCCGATCGCCTCGCGGCCGCGCTCGATCTTCTGACCCGCGCCGGGGCCGTCGCGCGTGAAGAACGGGACGCGCGCGGCCCCGTGCTCGTCGTGGACGGCCGGGCGGGGATCCCGCGTCCAGCTGCGTTCGCCGCACACGGGGACCATCGGGTCGCGATGTCGGCGGCCGTCCTCGCCCTGAATCTGCCCGAGGGGTCCACGCTCGACGATCCGGAAGCGGTCGCAAAGTCCTGGCCGGGGTTCTGGAGCGCGTGGGACGCGCTGCTCGAAGAGGATCGCGGGATCAGCTGAGCGCGCCGAACCCGACCGTCACGATGCCGCGGGCGGCGAGGGCCGCCGCGACCGCGCCCGACTCGAGCGCCGCAGCTTCCTCGCGCCAGTCGTAGCCCCAATGGTAGCGCGCGCGCGTGATGTCGTCCTCGTCGCCCGTGTGAAGCGCGACCTCGTAGTCGCCCTCGGGCAGGTTCGCGATCGCGCGCGCGAAGCGCATGGCCGTCATGTGCCCCGCCTCGGCCAGCCCGAGGACGCGGGGCGGCTCGGGAAGGCCGGCCGCGTCGAGCAGTCTCCGGCCGCGCCCGCCGAGAGACGCGAGGAGGCGCGCGCGGAGCCGGGAGAAAGGCGGCGCATCCGGGAGGGCGGGCGGGTCGTCGGCGCGGGGGGCGCGCACGAAGGGCACGTGGAACCGCCGCGCGAGCGTTACGGCGATGGGGAAGAGCACCGGATGCAGATGCAGGTTCTGGTGCGAGTCGAGGTGCGTGATGCGGAGGCCGGCGCCCTCCGCCCGCGCGATCTGCGCCTCCCATTCGCGCTCCACCTCGGCACGCCTGATCCGGCCGGCCATCAGGGCCAGGAGAACGCCGGGCCAATGCGCGCGGAAAGCGTCGCCGGTGAGGAGCGAGGGAACGTCGCGAGGCGAGGAGACCGGGCGCTCGCCGCCCGTGATGCAGAGGTGGACGCCCGCGTCGGAAACCCCCGCCTCGCGCAGGCCCAGGGCGGCCGCGTCGAAGGAGGTGCCATTCACGAGAAGGCTCACGTCCGTGAGGAGGCCCTTCGCGCGGAGCGCGGCGACCCGCCGCGTGTGCGCGGGGGCGAGGCCGAAGTCGTCGGCGTTGAGGACGACGCGCGTCAAGGCGTTTCGCGCCGGCGCCGCTCGGCGCGGATCTCCGGCGCGAAGCGCGCCATTTCGCGCAGGATCGTGAGGACGGTGCGCGGCGAGGAGAGGGTCGAGAGGCCGCGTGTCCGCGGGAAGTAGTCGATACCCAGCTGCTGGATCACGGCGCCGCGCGCGGCGCAGCGCGCGAGGAGCTCGGCGTCGAAAAACGAGCCTTCGCTCCGCAGCGGCATGCCCTGAAGGAGACTCCGCCGGATGAGCTTGCAGGAGAAATTGACGTCCCGGAGGACGATCCCGAAAAGGGCGTGCACGAGCCCGTTGTAGGCGAACGAGTACAGAGACCGCAAGAAGCCTTCTCCGGTCCGGTCCAGCCGGTAGGCCGAGATGAGATCCGCGCCGGTGATTTCGGCGGCCCGAAACAGGCGATCGGTCTCGGCGAGATCCCAGGGGAGATCGCAGTCGCTGTAGAGAATCCACTCGTGCCGGGCGGCGGCGAAGCCTTCGCGCAGCGTGCCACCGAGGCCGCGGTTCGACGGCTGCGCGATCACGCGGATCCGCGGCTCCTTCTCGGCGCGGAGGCGGGCGAGCGCGAGGGTCGTGTCCTGGGAGGCGTCGTCCACGAGGACGATCTCCCATGTATCGACGTGCTCCTCGAGCGCCGGAATCGCGACGTCGAGAAGCCGACCGACGCTCTTTTCCTCGTTGAACATCGGCACGACGAGGGAGACGGAGCGGGCCGGGCGCGCGGCGCCCGTTGCGGCCGTGCCGGGGATTGTCGGCGTCACGCTTCGAAGCATACCCGGCCCGTCACGAGACGAAATGCCAGTTTACGAAGAAGGCGGCGCGTATCAGGAGCAGCGCCGTCGAGAGCGCGAGGGCCGCGACGCGGAGTATCGGGCGGCGTTCGAACAGCTCGAAGAGGAGGATGATCCCCGGAAAAATCGTGAGCGTGTAGCGGGGCACGCCGTTCGTCGTCCCCGTCAGAATCGCGAGAAAGAGTACACCCGCCGTCCACGCCGCATCGGCGAAACGGCGCCTCTTCAACATGATGACCGCGAGAACCGCAAAGAGCGTGAAGTGCGCGAGGGGCGCGATCGCCCCCGGATGCTCGAAGAGCGTGCCGCTCGAAAAGAGCTTGACCTGTTCGTGAAGGAAGCCTTCGGCGCCGTGGAGGGGATTCGTCGAGCGATGAGCCCAGGCGCCCATGGCGCGGAAGAAAAGGCCCGGCTCTCCCTTCCACCATCCGATGCCGAGCACGTATGTCAGGACGCCGAGGATCGGCGCAACGGCGAGCGCGGCGGATGTCAGGAGCCTCTTTCCCGGGCGTGCGCCGAGTCCATGCCCGCCGAGAGCGTATGCGAGAGCGAGCGCCGGACCGACGGCGGCGGCCGGGGCGCGCGTCAGGCCCAGCAGGACGCCGACGCAGACCGCCGCGAGCGCGTGGTCCGTCCGGACGAACCGGAACGCGAGCAAGAGCAGCAGGAAGAACAGCGATTCGGTGTACGCGGCCGCGAAAAAGAACGCCATGGGATAGAGGAGAAGGAAGGGGAGCGGACCGCGCGCGCTCTCGGACCCGAGACGCACGCGACATTCCTCGCCGAAGAGGGGGAGCGCGAAGATGAACGCGGCCCATGAGACGGCCGTCAGGGCCCAGAGCGGAGGAAGTCCGGTGAGGAGCATGAGTCCGCGGGCGAGCATCGGGTAGAGCGGGAAGAACGCGTGAGAGGACTCCTTGCCGGGAGCCGGAGGCGGGCCGTAACCGTCGCGCGTGATGCTGTGGTACCAGCCCGAGTCGTGTTTGGCGAAATAGGGGTTCATTCCCGGGCCCCACGGCGAGGGCTGCGCGAGCGGCAGGACGTGCATGGCGAACGCGGCCCAGAGATGGATCGCCACGAGCCACGCGATCGCAAGGGCCGCGAGGCGGCGATCCTCGCCGGCTCGAAATGGCCACGGATAAGGCGCGGAGGAAGAGTCGGGGTTCGTGGCTGTAGTCTACGGGCGCCCATGGAACGGCATGCCGAAACGGCCGCGGGAGCCTCCCTGACTCTCGGGAGCGGGGAAGCGGCCGCGCTCCGCGAGGCCGCCGCGCCGCTCACACTGCCGGAACGGGCCCACCTCGATCTCAGGTTTCGGAGCGCCCCGTGGAGGCGCGTCGTCGAGGCCCTCGAGCCGGGAGGCCGCCTCGTGGATTTCGGCTGCGGCCCGGGCCTCCTTGCGCATCTTCTGTTTCGGGCGGGATTCTCCGGAACGTACCTCGGCCTCGATCCCGACTCCCGCAAGGTGGATCGTGCGCGCCGCTGGCTCCCGGAGTCGCCGGCCCGTCTTTTCAGCGCGGGGACGGTCGATGCCGCGACGCCGGGAGCGTTCTCGCAGGCGGCGCTCCTCGACGTGCTCTACCTCGTGCCGCCGCCTGCGAGAACCGATTTCCTCGCGCGGGCCGCGCGCGCCCTGACGCCCGGCGGGCTCTTCGTCGCGCTCACGAGCGGGGGAGGGCCGCGCTGGAAGCGGCGGCTGGATACGGCGCAGGAACGGCTCGCCGTCGGCCTCGGCATCACGCGGGGCGGAGGCGTCGTCACCTGCGACGGCGCGGAGGTTGCCGGGCTGCTCACGGCCGCCGGACTCGCGGGCGCCGCCGTCGTCGACGTCGGCCGCGGTTTTCTGCATGGTTTCGAGCTCGTTTCGGCCCGCCGCCCTCTGACTTGACGGCGGGCCCGTTTTCCGAAATCGTTCGGCCCAGGACACCGGGTAACGATCCGCTCGGCGGGAGGTCGGAAGATGCCTTCGAAGGCGCTTCGGCAGTGGACGATTCCGCGCCGCGATCTCGCGGCTGGCGGGTCGGCGCTCGTGCGGCTCTCTCACCCTCTCCTCCCCGCATTCGTCTCGGCGCGCCCGGGCCCGCAGGGCCTCGTCCTCGGCCTCGAAGGCGCGCGTCCCGCGCCCCTCGGCCGGCTCGACGCGCGCGCGCGTCGCGCCTACCTCGTGAGGCTCGGCTCGCTCTCGGGCTTTCTGTCGTTCCATGGACTCGGCGTCGCCGCGGACGACGTCCCGCTTCTCGGCGCCCGCGACGGCGACGCGGACCGGCCCGCGCTCGGCGCGCCTCCGGTCGCCGCCTGGCGTGCCGTGCCGCCCGCTCTCGCCGTCGCGGCAGCCGCTTTGCGCCTTGCCGGCCGGAACGTCAAGGGCGGTGACGCGGACAGCCTGCGCCGTTCGATCGAAGGCGCCCTCGATCGCACCCTGCCGCGCGACGTCACGGAGGACGTTCTCTCCGCGCTCCGCGCGGCGGACGCCCGCGCCCGTCCCGAGGCTCTCGTTTCGGAGCTCGCGCGGCGGGGAGAGGTGGGGCGCGCCGTTTCGCGCGACCTGCTCGGGCTCGCGCTCCCGGCCGTCTCCGTACCGAACGGCGGCTCACCTCGCCCCGCGGTGGCCGTCGGACCCGCTTCGCTCTGGCTCGCGCGCGCCGCCGCGCGCCGGGACGAGCCGCCCGCTTTCGTGGAGTGCGCATCTCTCTCTGCCCTCGAGGAAGGTGGCGCGCTCCGGCGGCTCGCCCGTGCCCTCGGCGAGGATCCGCGCGCGGCGTTCCTCGAGGCGCTCGCGGACAAGGCGCGGGCACCACGCGCGCCGGACGGCCCTCCCGTCGCGCTCGTCGCCGTCTCCCTCGACAGGTGGGACGGGCGGTCGCGCCGTGCGTTCGAGGAAGAGCTTCCGGCCCTCGGATTCCGGCTCTTCGCCACGCGTGCCGCGAGCCTCCGGCCCTGGGAGGAGTCGCCGCTCGTCGACTTCCGGATGAGCCACGGCGATGCGGCCTCGCTTCTTTGGCTTCCGTTCGGGTCCGTTCACGATGCCGTTGCCGCTTGGCGTGAGGCGGAAAACGCCGCCGGGGAAACGGATGCGGGCCGCTTCCTCGAGGTCGCGCACCGACTCGCGGCACGGTTCGATCCCGCGGAGGGACGCCTTGGCCCCGCCCGGGGGCGGCCGGCTGCTTCCTTCCGTCCGGATCCCGTGCTCCAGGCGGCGGCCCTCCTCGCCAGTGGCTTCGGCGCCGCGGAGGCCGCCGCGGCCGCGGACGTGTCCCTTGGGAACGCGGAAGAGGCGCTGCAGGCGGCTGCGGCAGCTGGAGTTCTCGTGCCGCTGCACTCGAACGCGTACTCGTTTCGGGACGACGGAGAACGGGGGAGGATCGCCGCTCGCGTGCCCGCTTCGGCTCGGTGGGACGCCGTTTCCCGTCTCGAGGACGCGGGCGTTCCGGGCATCACGGCGTCTCGGCTCGCCATCGCGGCGCTCGCGCGCGCGAACGCCGGCGACCTCGCGGCGGCCCGCCGTATCCTCGACGCCGCCGCGGCGGAGGGAGACTTCCCCCGTGCCGCGGAACTTCTCTCCCGCGCGCCTCGCACCGAGCCCGATCTCGGGCGGCCTCTTCTCGCGGTGCGCGTCCTGCAACGGGAAGGCCGCCCGGAATGCGCGCGCGTGGTCGCGGGACGGATCACCGCCGCCGCGATCACCGGCGCCTCGCTCGACGAGCGGCTCGCGACGGCCCGCGCGCTCGTCCGCCTGCGCGAGGAAGGGCGCGCCCTCACCCTCTGCCCGGGAGGCGCGCCCGAGGAGGACGTCGCGCGCGCCTGGATTCTCGTGGAATCCCGCCGTGACGCCGAGGCCCGGCGCGTGCTCGAGCGCGCCGCGGCGGACCTTCGGGATGCGCCCGTCGCCTTCCGCCTCCTGGCGAAGCTTCTTGGCGCCGAGCTTCACGAGCGCGCTCACGATTACGATGCCGCGGGCGCCGCTCTCGAGGAGGCGGAGGTGCTGCTGCCCGGTGTCGAGGAGGAAGGGCTCGCGCGGGAGATGGCGCGCACGGCGGGCTACCTCGCGAACGACCTCGGCCGCACCGACGAGGCGGTCGCGCTGTTCCGGCGCGCCGAGGCGCTCTCCCGAACCGCGCTGGAGCGCGCAGACTCCACCTACGACGTGGCGTACGCGGCGCTCGACGGCGGCCAGCTCGAAGTCGCGGCCCGGGAGCTCGAGTCCGCGTTGGCGCTCTATGCCGCGAGCGGGCACGAAGAGCGGTACCTTTCGGCTCTCGGGAACCGCGTCGATCTCCTCCTGCAGGTCGGCGACTTCGGAGCCGCCCGCAGCGTGCTCGAACGCGTCCTCGCGCACGAGCGCGCGGGCGGGCGGGACCACCAGGTCCTGTTCGCGCTCGCGAGCCTTCAGGAGCTCTCGCTTCTCGACGGAGACGAGGGCGCGGCGGCGGCCGCGTTCCGCGAGGCCGAGACGCGCGGGGCGGCGAGCCCCAGCCACCCGTCCTGGCGGGAGATTCTGCTCTTCGAGGCGGAGCGTCTTCTCGCGGCGCCGGATCCGGAGGCGGCTCTCGCCGTTCTCGACCGGGCGGGGCACCTCCCGGACAACAGCGCGCGCACGGAGCCGCACCGTCTGCGGCTCGTCGCGTCTGCCTCGCGCGACGTAGGCCGGCCGGCGCACGAGCTGCCCGCCGCGTTCTCTCCCGAAGAGCGCGTGCTCCTGGCCGCCGAGACCGCTCTCGCCTCCGGACGAGCGGCGCCGGATGCCGCGAGCGCCGCACTCGAGCGTCTCGCGGCGACCGGCGCGGGAGCCGGAGCCGCGGTCCGGCGCGTTCTCGAGTGGTCCGGCCGCTTCCCGGCGTTCTTCGCGACGTCGGCGGCCGGCCCGCTGCTGAGGCTCGTGCGGCGCATCGCGGCGCGGGCCGGCCTCGCGCGCGCCGACGAGCGCTTCTCGCGGCTGCTCGAGCACGGCGCGCCGCCCGAGTCTCCGATGGCGCCGATCGCCTCGCCCCCTGCCGTCGTGGCCGAGGATTCAACGACCCGCGATCTGTTCGCGAAGGCGGCGCGCGTCGCCCGGTCGACGATCTCGGTCCTCGTCCTCGGGGAGAGCGGCACGGGAAAGGAGATCGTGGCGCGCGAGCTCCACCGTCTCTCGGGCCGGCGTGGCCCCTTCCTGGCGGTGAACGTCGCGGCGCTTCCGGGGACGCTCGCGGAGGCGGAGCTTTTCGGCCACGCGCGCGGCGCCTACACGGGCGCCGACCGGGATCGCCGGGGCCTCGTCGAGGAGTCGTCCGGCGGAACGCTTTTCCTCGACGAGATCGGCGACCTGCCGCTCGGTCTCCAGGGCAAGCTCCTGCGCGTCCTCCAGGAAGGCGAGGTCCGGCGTCTCGGTGAGACCGCCGTTCGGCGCGTCGACCTCCGCGTGCTGGCGGCGACGCACCGCTCTCTTCGGGAGATGGCCGAGGCGGGGGCGTTCCGCATCGATCTGTACTTTCGCCTGGCCGGCCTCGAGCTCGAGTTGGCTCCTCTTCGGGAGCGTCCGAAGGATCTCTCGCGGCTCATCGACGTGACCCTCGCGGGGCGTGCGACGCTGGCGCGCGAGGCGTCGGCTGCCCTCAAGGCGTGGGCGTGGCCGGGAAACGTGCGCGAGCTCCTCGCGGCCCTCGAGTCCGCCGTGGCGCTCGCGGCGCCCGGGAAGGTCATCGGCCTCGGGGATCTGCCCCGCGCCCTGCGCGAGAGGGAGACGGCGCCGTCTCGCTCGGCGTCCTATCAGGAGGCGCTTCGGGCGGCGCGGCTCGCGGCCATCGACGGGGCGCTTCTCGCGTCCGGGGGAAACCGGACCCGAGCGGCACGCGCGCTCGGAATCTCGCGCCAGTCGCTCCTCTACGAGATGAAGAAGCTGGAGATCGATGCGCCGCGCGGCGGAGGCTAGACTCCGCGCGTGTCCCTGCGCCGCCGGCTGGGTCTCGCGCTGCTCGCGCTGCTCCCGTTTCTGAACGGGCTTCCGTACGATTTCACATACGACGACAAACTCATCATTCGCGACAACGAGCGCCTCGCGGCGCCGGCGAAGATGGCGGAGATCTTCACGACGCAGTACTTCGGCGGAGCGCTGACGTCGGCCCAGAACTACCGGCCGATCCTCCTCCTGACCTATGCCGTGCAGCACTGGATACACGGAAACCGGGCGTGGCTCTTCCGGGTCGTGAACCTCGCGCTGCACGCGGCCGTAACCGTTTCGCTCGGCGAGTGGCTCTTCGCGCTCGGCTTCGCCGCCGGCCCCGCCTCGGCCGTGGCCGCGCTGTTCGCGGTGGCCACGATCCACGTCGAGGCCGTGACGTCTCTCGTGGGCCGCGCCGAGCTCCTGGCCGCCCTGCTCGTCTTCGTCGTGGCGCGCCTCTGGCTGCGCGCGACGCGCGAAGGCGGCCTCCGGCGGTGGCCCTACGCTGCCGCGCTCGGCACCTTCCTTCTCGCGGTGTTCGTCAAGGAGAACGCGATCGTGGCGCCCGGGGTCATCGTCCTTGGCGAGCTGTTCCGCGGGGGCCGCGGCCGATCGCCGCTGGAGGCGTGGAACGGTCTTTCCAGAACGACGCGCTGGGCGCTCGCGGGCTTCGCTCTTCCGATCGCGATCCTCTTCGCCGTTCGCCTCGTCGTCATCAAGGGGCTCCTGATCTCGAAAGAAGCCGGAATCTTCGAGCTCGAGAACCCTCTCGTCGTGTTTGCGTTTCCCCTCCGGGCCTTGAACGCGCTCGACCTGGGCCTGCGCTATGTCGCGAAGACGATTCTGCCGGTTCATCTCGCGGCCGACCACTCCGCGTACGCCTTGCCTCTCGCGCGCACCCTTCACGACCCCGGTGCCTGGTGGGGAGTCGCCGGAACGCTGGCGGGCGGCGTCCTCGCGCTCGCGGTCTGGCGGCGACGGCCCCTCGCCGCGCTGGGCCTCTGTCTGTTCGCGGGCGCGCTGTTTCCCGTCTCGAACGTCCCCTTCGTGATCGGCACGATCTTCGCCGAGCGCCTGGCCTACCTGCCGTCCGCTGGGCTGTTTTGTCTCGCGGTGGGCCTTCTCGCCGCTCCGTCCCGGGAGGTCCCGCGGCCGGCGTCACCTTGGCGCGAATGGCTCCTCCTCGCCGCCGTCGTCCTGTACGGCGCTGCGACGATCGCGCGGAACCGGGTCTGGAGGGACGACCGGACGCTCTACGCGGACATGGTCGCGAAGTATCCGGGCTCTGCGAAGGCGCATTACAACGTGGCCTGGGACGCCCAGCGCGAGGATCGCCGGGCGGAGGCCATCACGCACCTGCGCGCGGCTGTCGCGATCTTCCCGTCCTACTACGACGGCTGGGCGCTCCTCGGGAAGCAGCTCTGGGACGAGAAGAAATGGGACGAGGCGATCGCGTGCTACCGCAAGTCCGTCGAGATCTTCCCGTCCTATGAAAACGGGCAATGGGGGCTCGCGAAGACGCTGGAGGAGTCGGGAAACGTCGAGGGGGCCCGGAAGGCCTTCGAAGACGGTGCGGATAGATTCTCCGATTCGTATCCCATCGCCTATCACCGGGCGGCGTTCCTCGAGCTTCACGGTACGCCGGAGCAGGCCGAGGACGCCTGGGACGACGCCGTCGAGAACGGCGACGGAGCCGTCAGTGCACGCCTCGCGCACGCCCGCGTCCTCCGGAAGCTCGGTCGGGAGGAGGAGGCGTGGGACGAAGCGCGGTTCGCGCTCGTGAAGAACTCCGCGAACGGCGCGGCGCGCCGCTTTCTCGCGGAGGGGTACGAGCGCGCGGGCCGGACGCTCGCCGCCGGAGCGGAGTGGACGCGCGCCGTGCGCGCGAACCCGGACGACCCGGTCCTCGCATCCGAGCTCTTCGAATACGCGGCGCGTCATCCCGAAACGCTGTTCCGTGCGCGGCTCCTCGCGCCGGTCGTGCGCCAGAGCATTCCGAAGCCGGACGAACGCCTCGCGAAGGCGCTCGCCGCGCTGGGCATCTGACCGGACGCGCTAGACCGGCGGAGGACTCTGCTCGGCCGCGGCCGCCTCTTCCCGCTCGCTCGCGGTCACGAGCGCGGCCGCGGCGAGCTTCGCGCGGTGGCGCCGGATGAGGTTCACGAGGATCACGTAGGTGAGGGCGCCCGCGATCACCGAGATGAAGAACATTCCGACCGCCATTTGAAGTCCGATGGCCTTCATCGTGGGACCGGCGGTCGTCCAGAACGACCGCCGAAACATCTCGTGCCACGGCAGGTGGGCGACGGCCTCGCGCCGGGCGCGCAGGAGCAGGCGCCCGATCGGGATGGCGACGGCCGCGACCGGAGGCAGCGTGATCGGGTTCACGACGAGCGTCCCGAGGAGGACGTCCACCTTGTTGAGCTTCAGGATGAAGGCGAGAAGCAGCGCGATGATCCAGTGAAGGCCGAGGAGAGGCGTGAAGGAGATCGCGACGCCGATCGCGAAGGACGCCGCAACGGTCTCGGGGGGCGAGTCGCTCCCGAGCATGTGAAGAAACCGGTGCTTGAAGCCTTCAGGGGTCAAAGTGGTCGAAGCCCGCGTCCGGGAGGGGCGCGCGCTTTCCGTCCCGCACGAGCCGGACGCCCGCGCCGTCGTCGATCGTGCCGATCCGCCGGAGAGCGAACCGGCCGGTGAGGGCCTCGATCGCGGCCTGCTTGCGCCGCGGCACCGTGAAGAGCAACCCGAAGTCCTCGCCGCCATAGAGAGCCGTCGCGAGCGGATCGAGGTGGAGGACGCCGGCGAAATCCTGGAGCGCCGAATCGGCGGGCAGGAGGCTCGCGTCCACCGTCGCGCCCACGTCCGAGGCCCGGCAGAGCCGGTAGAGATCGCGCGCGAGTCCGTCGGACACGTCGATGGCCGCAGAAGCGAGGCCGCCGTGCGCGAGCGCGATTCCGAGCTCGAGCTGCGGCCGCGGGTCGATCTGGTGGCGGATGAGCCGCGCCTTCTCGGGCGCGCGCTGCGCCGGGACGCGCCTCCCCTTCGGGTCGAGAACGTCCTTCTCCCTGGAGAGCCGGTAGCCGGCTTCGAGCAGTCGAAGGCCGGCCGCCGCCGCGCCCAGCGTTCCGGAGACGTAGAGCGCGTCGCCCGGCTCGGCGCCGGAGCGCAGAAGCGGTTTCTCCGGTGCCTGTCCCATGACGGTCACGGAAACGAAGATCTTCTCGGACGCCGAAAGGTCCCCGCC
The DNA here is from genome assembly GCA_030278895.1 of Acidobacteriota bacterium. Lineage (GTDB taxonomy): Bacteria > Acidobacteriota > Thermoanaerobaculia > UBA5066 > UBA5066 > Fen-183. The sequence continues at coordinate 13,666 of JARXKK010000002.1, read as the reverse complement.
CACGACGGCTACGCCGTGCTCGGCGGCGGCTTCGCGCAAGCCCTCCGTGAGCGCGTCGAGCCAATCGGGGCGCGTCTTCTTCGGGAGGCCGAGGGCGATCACCGCCCACAGGGGCGTCGCGCCCATCGCGGCGAGGTCGGAGAGGTTCACGTTGAGAGCCTTGCGGCCGAGCCGGCGGGGATCGGAGTCCTTGCGGAAGTCGTGGTCTTCGAGGAGGACGTCGGTCGTCACCGCGAGACGCGCCGGCGCGGCCAGGATCGCGGCGTCGTCGCCGATGCCGGTCTTCACGTCGCGCCGGCGCGTCGCGAAGGCCGCGGCGAGACGCTGGACGATCGCATCTTCCGGAGGCAGGCCCGCTTTCATTTCTTCTTCTTTTTCTTCTTCTTGGCCGTGCCGAGCGCGGCCTTCAAAACGTCGTCGACGCGCGCGGCCGGGACGAACGTGAGGTCCCGCCTCAGCTCCTTCGGGATCTCGGACAGATCGCGCACGTTCGCCTTGGGAATCACGACGATGCGAATCCCCGCGCGCCGGGCCGCGAGAACCTTCTCTTTCAGGCCGCCGATCGGGAGGACGTCTCCGCGCAGCGTGATCTCGCCGGTCATGGCGACGTCGCGGCGCACCGGGCGATTCCCGAAGGCCGAGATCATCGCGGTCGCCATGGTCACGCCCGCCGAGGGCCCGTCCTTCGGGATCGCGCCCTCCGGGACGTGAACGTGGATGTCGTGCGTCTCGAAGTAGTCGTCCGCCAGGCCGTAGCGGTCCGCGCGCGAACGCGCGAAGGTGAGGGCGGCCTGTGCGGACTCCTTCATGACGTCCCCGAGCTGGCCCGTGAGCTGGAGCTTGCCCTTGCCGCGCACGGCGCGGGCCTCGACGATGAGGACGTCGCCGCCGACGGCTGTCCACGCGAGGCCGGTCGCGGTCCCGACCTGATCGGTCCGAAGCGCCTCGTCGCGGGTGAATTTCGGATTTCCGAGGAACAGGCGGACCTCCCGGGGCCTCACCGAGACGCGTTTCTTCCGGCCGGAGGCCCAGCGCACGGCCACCTTGCGGCAGCACGAGCCGATCTCCCGCTCGAAGCTGCGGAGCCCCGCCTCGCGCGTGTGCCCCTCCACGATCGCCCGGAGACCCGCGTCGGTGAATGCCACGGCCTGTGGCGGAAGGCCATTTTCCCTGAGCTGTTTCGGAATGGTGTGCGCCTTCGCGATCGCGAGCTTCTCTTCCAGCGTGTAGCCCGACAGGCGGATGACCTCCATTCGGTCGAGGAAGGCGGGCTGGATCGTGTCGAGAACGTTCGCGGTCGTGATGAAGAGGACCTTCGAGAGGTCGTAGTTCACGCCGAGGTAGTGGTCGCGGAACGTCTTGTTCTGCTCGGGGTCGAGCACCTCGAGGAGCGCCGAGGACGGGTCGCCGCGGAAGTCGGCGCCGATCTTGTCGACCTCGTCGAGGATGAAGACGGGGTTCGACGTGCCCGCCTGCGAGAGGCCCTGCACGATGCGGCCCGGCATGGCCCCGACGTACGTGCGGCGGTGGCCTCGGATCTCGGCCTCGTCACGCACGCCGCCCAGGGAGAGGCGCAGGAACTTGCGGTCGAGCGCGCGCGCGATCGAGCGCCCCAGCGACGTCTTGCCGACGCCGGGCGGCCCGACGAAGCAGAGGATAGGGCCTTTCGAATCCGGCGCGAGCTTCCGTACGGCGAGGAACTCGATGATGCGCGTCTTGATCTTGTCGAGGTCGTAGTGGTCCTCGTCGAGGATCTTTCGCGCGCGGGGGAGGTCGAGGTTGTCCTTCGAGACGGTTCCCCACGGCAGGTTCGCGAGCCAGTCGAGGTAGGTGCGCAGCATCGCGTTCTCGGCGGAGTCCGGGTTGCCGCGCTCGAGCCGCTTGACCTGCTTCTCGATCTCCTGCGCCGCCTCCTCGGGGATCTGCTTTTCCGTGATCTTCTTCCGATAGGTCGCGATCTCCTCGGAGATGTCTTCCGTCTCACCGAGCTCCTGCTGGATCGCCTTGAGCTGCTGCCGCAGGAAATACTCGCGCTGGTTCTTGTCGATCTCTCCCTTGGCCGCGCCCGTGATCTCTTGCTGGACGGTCAGGACGCGGACCTCGCGCGTCAGGATCTCGAGCACCGTCCGCACGCGCTCGAGAGTAGGGATGGTCTCGAGGATCTTCTGGGACTCCTCGATCTTGAGCTCCAGGTTCGAGGCGGCGAGGTCCGCGAGGCGCGCGGGGTCGTCGAGACCGGCCGCCACGACCATGACCTCCGGCGAGATCGACTTTCCCAGTGTGACCGTTTTCTCCAACGCCTCTTTCACGCTCCGGGTGAGCGCCTCGATCTCCTCGGAGTGGGGCGCCTTTTCCTCGGGTTCGGCGATGCGCGTCACCTTCGCGCGGAGAGAAGGTGACTCGGCGAGAAACGAGTCGATTCTCACGCGCGCGAGGCCCTGCACGAGAAGCCGAATGCGCCCGTCGGGCAGCTTGAGCATGCGCATGACGGCGGCGGCGGTACCGATCGTGTACAGATCCTCGGGCTTCGGCTCCTCGACGGAAGAGTCCCGCTGGGCGACGAGTAGAAGCACGCGCTGCTCGGCGAGCGCCGCATCGACCGCGAAGATCGACTTCTCGCGCGACACCGACAGCGGCACGATGACGTAGGGGAAGAGAACGACGTCCTTCAGCGGGAGGACCGGAAGGATGTCGGGGATGACGACTTTCTCGGCGGGAGCGGCTTCCGCGCTCATGCGCCCTTCTTTCCCTTGACGACGGGAATCGAGCGGCCGTGAGAAGAAGCTTTCTTCGGCACCTCGAGGACGAGGAGGCCATCGGTGTACGTCGCGCGCGTGCGCTCCGGGTCGGGATCCCCCGGCAGCTGGAGCACGCGCTCGAAGGTTCCTGCCGCGCGCTCGACCCGGAGGAAGAGGCCGTCCGCGCGGTCAGTCGCGCGGCGGACACCCTTGAGAGTGAGGACGCGGCCCTGGACGTTCACCGCGATCTGGTCGGGGTCGGCGCCGGGAATCTCGAACACGAGCCGCCAGCCCTCGGCGTCCTCGACGACGTCGACGGGCGGCACGCGGCGGTCGGTCGGCAGGGAGGTCTCCTCGCCGAAAAGGAAAGCGACGGGACGTTCGTGCTTCTTCACTTCGTTCTCCCCGTCCCGGGCGCTCGCCCGAGGAGCGCCTTGAGCTCGTCCACGAAGTCGCCGAGGTCTTCGAAGCGGAGGTACACCGAGGCGAATCGCACGTAGGCCACCTGATCGAGCTCCTTGAGCTTCTCCATGATCTGCGCGCCGAGCTCGACGGTCGTCATCTCGCGGGGCTCGCGCGCCGAGAGCGCGGACTCGATCTCGTCGCAGACCGCCTCGAGCGTCTTCGTCTCGACGGGCCGCTTCTCGCAGGCCTTCATGAGGCCCCGGAGGAGCTTGTTGCGGTCGAATGGCTCGCGCCGGCCGTCTTTCTTCACGACGAGGAGCGGGATGTCCTCGACGGTCTCGTACGACGTGAAGCGACGCTGGCAGGCGTTGCATTCCCGCCGCCGGCGGATGACCGCTCCTTCGCGGCTCTCGCGCGAGTCGACGACCCGGTCGTCGCCCGCGCCGCAATAGGGGCAGCGCATGGGGGGAGCCTAGCAGGACCGGGGTCAGTTGCGCCCGAACGGGAACGGAATCACGTCGCCGTCGCCGGGCGCCTGGGGCTGCTCCACGGCGGCGGGACGGTCCGCGCGCGCGCCGCGCCGGACCTCGAGGATCAGGTCGCACAGCTCGCGGACCGCGCCGGCGCCGCCGGGCTTCGTCAACTGCAGTGCCGCGGCCTCCCGCACGATCTGCACCGCGTCGGACGGAGCTGCGCCGACGCCCGCGCGCCGCAGCATTCCGAGGTCCGGCAGGTCGTCTCCGACCACCACGATCTCGAACGCGTCGAGCGACCAGCGCTTCGCGAGGAGGTCGAAGGCCGCCACCTTGTCGCGCTCGCCCTGCAGGACGTTCTCCTCGGGGATCTTCAGCTCGGCGCAGCGGAAGGCGACGACTTTCGACGAACGGCTCGAGATGATGCCCAGCTTGTAGCCGAGGTCGCGGAGGAGGACGAGGCCGAGGCCGTCCTTCACGTCGAACGTCTTCCACTCGCGCCCGTTTTCGTCGAACGTCATCGAGCCGTCGGTGAGGACGCCGTCCACGTCGAGAACGATCCCGCGGATGCGCGAGAGCTTGGTCCGGAGGTCGTCAGGAACGATCGGGTTGGCGGGCATCCGCGTGAATTATGGCTCAACCGAAGGTGCTTGCGCTCGCGATCTCCAGCGGTTTTCGAATGCGAGGAGCCCGCCCGCGAGCGCGACCGCAAGAGCCGCCGTGAGCCAGCCCGCGAAAACGTCCACGAGGTAGTGGTAGCGCAGGTACAGGGTCGAGGCCCAGTTTCCGAGGACGAGCGGCAGGAGCACGAGGCCCGTCGCCCGGCTGCGCCGGAACCCGTACCAGAGAACGAGTGTCGAGATCCCGACGTGGAGGCTCGGGAACACGTCCCGCGGGGCCCTGGCGACGTCGAGGATGCGCGTCACGGGGTCGTAGAGGCCGCCGCTCAGGGGCACGGCGAAAAGGTGGGGAAAAGCAACGGCCGGCCCAGTGGCGGGCACGATGACGTAACCGACGGACCCGAGGCATCCGGCGAGCACGACCGCGAGAAGGAACTCTCGGAAGAGCTCTCGCCGCTTTCGATAGAGCAGCAGGGCGAGAACGGGCGGGAGAACGAGGTGCAGAAAGTAGAAGGCCGCCATCGCGTTCGAGAGGCCGGGCGTCACGAATCGCTGGAGGAGAAGGGCCGGCGTCTCGCCGAAGAGCCGGCGGTCGAGACGGAGAAGTCCGGCGTCCCGGTCCGCGCCGAGAATCGGTTTCCAGATCTCCGTGGAGAAGGTTTCGTAGGTGAGCAGGAAGACGAGGAAGGGAAGCCAGTCGCGGATCGTCGAGCCGACGGAGGCGAGAGTGGACGGCCGGTCCGCGGCGTCTCCTCCCCAGGCGAACCGGACCGCGCTCGCGAAGACCAGGATCGAGACCGGCGCGAGAATGAACGAGAAGTCCCAAAAATGTGTCTCGTCCAGCCCGAGCGGCGTGGGCGCCGACCGGGACACCGCGAACGCCGCGACGGCTGCCGCGAACGAACACGCGAGCACGTCCTCGATGCGGACGTCAATCGTCCTGGACAAAGTAGAACTCTTTCTCCGGCGGGATTCCGGGTCCCTCCTGCCGGGGCGCGAGCGAGGCCAGCTGTGCGCGGTTCAGCAGGGCGCCCGCGGGACAGAATGCGTCGAGCGCGGCGTGAGCCTCGGCGTCGCGTCCGTCCCGCCGAAGGACGCGCACGCTCTGGTAGAGCGCGGGATAGAAGCAGGGCGCGCCGGCGAGGGAAGCCCGATACGCCGCGACCGCCCCGTTCGCATCGCCACGGCGGTCGAGAATTCGCCCGAGAACGTAGTCGCGGATCGGGGACTCGCCGGGGGACACGGCCCGCACCGTCCGCTCGGCGGCGTCGAGGCGGCCCGTGTAGTACCGGCAGAGGCCGAGAGAGAGGATGTCGCGCGGGCTGGCCCGAACGGTGCCGCGGTCGGACCGCGCGAAGCTCGCGACGAACGCGGCCTCTGCGTCGGCGTAGCGCCCGGCGTTCATGAGCGCGAGAGCGCGCCGCGTGCCTGCGCGTCCCCGCGAGGACCCGCGAAGGCGAGCGTAAGAGTCGTACCGGTCCGCGGCCGCCTGCCAGTCCGCCCGCCCGAAGGCGTGTTCGGCCGACAACAGCGTGCCGCCGCGCCTCAAGGTGGGAGCCATGGCCGCCGCGCCGGCGATAAGGATCAGGGCGAATGCGCCGCGCGCGACGGCGGCATGCCGCGGCCTGAGCCGGTCGTATACGAGGCGGCCCGCGACGAGGATCCCGGAAGCCGCGAAGAGCAGCGGCACGAGGCGCGACAGGCCCAGCGTGAAGAGCGACATCGACATCCGGAGGCCTCGACTAGATCGACTCCACGCCCCAGAGGTCGTGGAGGTGCAGGATGCCGGAGGGCTTCCCGTCGGCGTCGAGCACGAACAGCGACGTGATCTTTCGCTCCTCCATGAGCCGAAGCGCCTCGGCCGCGTAGGCGGCGGCGACGATCGACTTCGGGCTGCGGCCCATCGCGTCGGCGGCCGTGTCGCTCATGATTTTCGGCCCGTCCCGCTCGAGGAGGCGGCGAATGTCGCCGTCCGACACGACCCCCACGAGCTGTCCGGACGCGTTCGTGACGCCCGTGATGCCGAGGCGCTTGCGCGACATCTCGTAGACGACGTCCTTCATGGCGGCGGACTCGGGCACGAGGGGGATGGCCTCTCCGGTGTGCATGAGGTCGGCCACCTTCAGGAAACGCTTGCCCAGCTTTCCGCCGGGGTGCAGCGCCGCGAAGTCTTCGGGCTTGAAGCCCTTCTCGACCGAGAGCGCCATCGCGAGGGCGTCGCCCATGACGAGCTGGGCCGTCGTGGAAGCCGTCGGCGCGAGGTTGAGCGGGCAGGCCTCCTCGCGGATCACGACTGGTACGACGATGTCCGCGCCCTTGCCCAGCGTCGAATCCCTGCGGCCTGTCATCGCGACGAGCATCGCCCCGCGGCGCCTGACGTGGGGGATCAGCGCGACGACCTCCACCGCCTCGCCCGAGTGTGAGAGCGCGAGGACGACGTCGCCCTTCAGGATCATGCCGAGGTCGCCGTGGATCGCCTCGGACGGGTGGAGGAAGAACGCGGCCGTGCCGGTCGAGGCGAGCGTCGCGGCGATCTTCTGGCCGATGATCCCGCTCTTGCCGATGCCCGTCACGACGACGCGGCACGAGCTCGCGGACGTCGCCTTCATCGCCTCGACGGCGCGGTCGAAGCCTTCGTCGAGGCCGTCGGCGAGGCCGCGCACGGCCTCGGCCTCGGTCTCGATCACGCGGCGGGCTTCCCGCCGGGCGGAGGTTGTCACGGGAGGACGATCTTACTTGCTTCGGCCCAGAAGCACCGTTTGCGCGCCCGTCGCGGGGTCGAGGCGCACGAGGCGCGAGGAGGCGTCGAGGAAGAGCCCGGAAGCGGGGGAGCCGGATTCGGCGGGCGGCAGCGTCGGCGAAAACCACCACGAGAATTGGTCGGCTGGGACGAGGCCGTCGGGACCGGAAGACACCGCGCCCGTCGCCACGTCCACGAATGCGAGCTTCCACGCGCGCTGCGCACGTTCGTCATTTCTTCGAAAGGGGTTGAGAGCAACGGCGACGCGCCCGGCGGCGACTTCGCCTCCGAGAATCAGGCTCGTGGCGGGGCCCATGTCCACCAATCGCGGGGGGGCGCTCTCGGTCATTTCACCTTCTAAGAAAATCTTCAATACCGCCTTACCGTTTGCAACGCCAGCCACCACCAGGCGATCCCCCGAAAGAAATCTCAGCTTCGGCGACTCGAGATCCTCGGAGAGCGTCGCGAGGAGAACGCCGGTCCGTCCGTCGTGGAGCGTGAGGCGTTTTCCCCTACTCGCGACGAGGAATCGCCCGTCCGCGGACAAGCGCACAAGCGAGAATAGCGACCTGTCGAGGGCGCCCGTCATCAGGAGCTTCTTGGAGGAAAGAGATAGGTTCGCGATTCGGGACGGCTCGGCGTTCTTCCCATGCCCGGGCCCGTTCTCGAATCGCGGGAACAACCGGATTGTGTCCTCGTCGACGAAGACAATGCCGCCGACGTCCCCGGGGAGTCTGAACAGCGCGATGTGTTTCGGGTTTACCGAATCCGCCACGTCATAGGCCGCGACCGTTGCTCCGTCCGCCGTCGCGAGCCTCCGGCCCGACGGTGAGAGCGCGAGCTGCGCCAGGGGCCCCATTTCAACATGCGTATCGATCGCGGGGGCTTCGGTCGAGTCGAGAGCCATGACATGAATGGTCCACTTCCGTTCAGAGACTCCCGTGTATGCGGCGCGCTTCCCGTCGGCCGAAGTGTCGAGTTTCTGTGTCCGTCGCTTCATGGATCGGCCCGTCTCCGTGTCGTAGAAGAAAGAAGCTTTCGCCGATCCGCGCAGCCGGAGGCCCCCCCGGACTCTCACCCAGGACCCGCGAGGAGCCAACTGGATTTCTTCGATCGAGGTGAGGTCCTTGGGCGTCACGGCGTTCACCCACCACGCGAGGCCGCCGAGGGGCAGGGCGAGAAGCGTCAAGACCACCCAGAGCGTCGCTGAAAGAGCGCCATGGGATCGAGCCGCGTCCGTGCGTCCGCTGGCAATCTGCACGTAGCTTGCGACGAGAAGAACGGCCGCGAGCGGAAGGAACAACCACCACGCGACCCAGTCAGGCGGGTGCGTCATCGCGCTGATGTCCCAGAAGCCGGCGACGACAAGGCTTCGAAGCAGGAACCAAAAGAGGACTGCGAAGAAGACAGTGAGAAAGAAATCGATGACAATCCACCTCGACCTCAGTCGTGCCATCGAAGCCGCCGCGTGCGCGGCGAGAAAAAGCACCAGGACGCCGGGAAGGGCCAGTGCGAGAAAGACTCGCCAATTGAGGCCGCCCGCGTCGGACGAGAAGGCGCCCGCGCTTTCCACCAGGAACACCGGTGCCATCGTGAGCAGCGCGCAGCCTGCGGAAATCAGCAGCGCGCCGAGCAGCTTTCCAGCCCAGATCGAGCCCGACGGCAGAGGCCGCGAAAAGTAGAAGGCGAGGCGCTTCTGGGCGATGTCGCTGACGAGGATCGTGGCTCCGAGTGCGAGCGGGAAGCCCACCGCGATCGCGGCGGTCACGAGGAGGACGGCCACCGTGCGCGCGTCACGGGAGTTTCCCCTCAGGCCGGGAATGAGCGGGAAAAAGAGCGGGAGGATCCCCAGGACGAGGGCCCCGAGAAAGAGGACCTTCCTCTCCGCGATTTCCCGCGCCGCGACGGCGAGCGTGGCTCTCATGCGTTCCTCCCGGCCGGGGTCTCGCCCGCGACCGCAATGAAGATTTCCTCGAGCGAGAGGGCCGAGGCCTCGGCGTCCACGACGCCCTCGAGTGCGCTGAAGCGCGTGAAGGCCTCGTCGCCGTAGTTCGAGACGATCGCTTCGACGCCCCAGCCCCGCACCTTCACCTTCACGGCGTCGAAGGCAGAGAGCTCCTGGCCATACTCGCGGTCTTCCGTCTGCTCGTTCGCGTACCTGAGGCGCCGGAAACGCGCCTTGAGCGTCTCGAGGTCCTCGTCGAGGAGGAGCCTGCCGCCCTTCAGGAACCCGACGCGAGTCGCCATGCTTTCGACGCCCGCGAGGTCGTGCGACGTGAGCAGCACGGTCGTCCCGCGGTCCGCCAGCTCGCCGACGAGCTCGTCGAAGAACGCGCGCCGCGCGACGGCGTCCAGGCCGAGAGTCGGGTCGTCGAGGACGAGGAGCTCCGGGGAGGACGCCAGAGCGAGTGCGAGGGCGACGAGCGCACGCTGCCCCTTCGAGAGGCTGCCGTATGGAGTCCCGGCGGGTACTTCGAAGCGCGCGAGGCACGACTCGACCGACGGCGCGTCCCAAGCGGGATAAATCCGCGCGCAGAACGCCGAGAGCTGGCGTGCGGTCATCGAGGGCGGTGCATCCGGGTCCTCGGGGACAACGCCAATGCGAGCCATGAGGCGCGCCCGATGCTTCCAGACGTCCTCGCCGAACAGGAAGCAGCTTCCCGCCGTCGGCTTCTGCTGGCCGAGGAGGCAACGCACGAGCGAGGACTTCCCAGCGCCGTTGCGGCCGAGGAGGGCGTAGACGGATCCACGAGGGACGGAGAGGGAGATTTCTTCGAGAGTGGGAGAAGGGTTGCCGCCATAGCGCACGAGCAAGCGACGAACTTCGACGACCGGCAGCGAGAATTCCTGCGAATGCGAATCCGAGCGAATCATTCGGCTCCTCCGCCCTTTTTCCTTCTAAGAAGTTTCATCTTTCTTCTTCCTTCTAAGAAATCCCAAACTGCCTCTCACACGTTCCACCGCATCCTCGTTGGAGACGCCGAGCGTCACGGCGAGCGACGCGTAGCTGAGCGCGCCGCTCTGGAGCTCCTTTTCGCGCTCGCCTCGGGCGGGGGCGGGCGGCTTCTCGGCGACGAACGTCCCCTCGCCGCGCTTCACGACGAGGATTCCGGCCTCGACGAGGCGCTGGTAGCCCTTCGCGACCGTCGCGGGGTTGATCGAGAGGTCGCGGGCGAGGTCCCGCACCGACGGGACGGCCGCTCCCGGACGCAGCGCCCCCGAGGCCACGAGCCGCCGGACGTTCTCCTCGATCTGCTTCCAGAGGGGAACGGCGTCGGAGGGATCGACGGAGAGGCCGCGGCTCACGGCTTACTGCCTCGGTGTATCATTACACCAATACAGTACGGCCGCGGGACGGGTTCTGTCAAGGGCCAGGGAAGAAAACTCTCAGGGATTCGTTTCGCGCCGGAGCGCGTCGAACTTCAGGAGATCCGCCAGAAACTTCGGCAGCATCGCGAGCGGGAGCTGCGTGGCCCTGTCGGATTTTGCGTGCGCCGGGTCGTCGTGGACCTCGAAGAAATAACCGTCCACGCCGACCGACGCGGCCGCCCGCGCGAGGGCGGGGGCGTACTCGCGTGAACCGCCCGTCTCTTTGCCGAGGCCTCCGGGCAGCTGGAGGGAATGCGTGGCGTCGTAGATGACCGGCACGCCGAGCGACCGCATCATGGGGAGGCCACGAAAGTCCACGACGAGGTTGTGGTACCCGAAGCTGGTTCCGCGCTCGCACAGCATGACGTTCGAGTTCCCGGCGGCGTGGCACTTGTCCACGATCTGCTTGCAGTCGTCGGGCGCGAGGAACTGGCCCTTCTTCACGTTAACGGCCTTCTTCGTGGCCGCGGCGGCGAAGATGAGGTCGGTCTGCCGGCAGAGGAAAGCCGGGATCTGCAGGACGTCGGCCACCTCGGCCACCATGGCGCAGTGCTCGGGATCGTGCACATCCGTCAGGATCGGGAGATCGGTCTTCTCCTTGACTTCCGAGAGGATCGCGAGCCCCTTCTCGATGCCGGGTCCCCGAAAGCTCGCCCCCGCGCTGCGGTTCGCCTTGTCGAACGAGGACTTGTAGACGAGGCGATCGGCGACACCGGCGTCCGTGAAGGCCTTCTTGATCGCCTTCGCCATCTTCAGCGCATGCGCCCGCGACTCGATGACGCAGGGCCCCGCGAGAAAGACCGGTCGGCAGCGGTCTCCGACGGAAAGGTGCGGCGTGATCGAGGCGAAGACCTTCACGCGGCCGATGTTACAGAATGAGGAGAAGGGGAGGCCCGAAACGATGGCGATCCGCATCCTCGTGACCGGCGGGACGTTCGACAAGGAATACGACGAGCGAACCGGCCGCCTCTACTTCAAGGACACGCACATTCAGGAGATGCTGCGGCTCGGCCGCTGCCGGGTGCCGGTGGCGGTCGAGACGCTGATGATGGTCGACAGTCTCGAGATGACGCTCAGGGACCGCGAGTTGATCGCGAATCGATGCCGGGACGCCTCCGAAGACTGGATCGTCGTCACCCACGGCACCGACACGATGGTGGAGACGGCCGCGGTCCTCGCCGCGGCGGCGACGGGGAAGGCGGTCGTCCTCACGGGCGCCATGGTGCCGTGGGCGTTCGGCAGCTCCGACGGCCTCTTCAACCTCGGGAGCGCGTTGTCGTTCGTGCAGCTGCTCCCGCCCGGAGTCTTCGTGGCCATGAACGGCCGGTGCTATTCCTGGGACAACGTCCGGAAGGACCGCGAGCACGGGATCTTCGAGAAGGTCCGCTGAAGGGGCAGAATGAAGCCATGAGCAAGCCCGTCACATCTCCCTTCACGAGCCTCGGCCTCGACGCCAGGCTCGTGAGCGCTCTCGTGGCCCTCGGCTACGAGGAGCCCACGCCCATCCAGATCGCCGCGATCCCGCCGCTCATCGAAGGCCGCGACGTCTTCGGGCAGGCGGCTACGGGAACCGGGAAGACCGCCGCGTTCGCGCTTCCGATCCTCAACGCCATGCCGGCACTCTCCGAAAGAGGGGTAGCCCCTTCGGCCCTCGTCCTCGTGCCGACCCGCGAGCTCGCGATGCAGCTCGCGGAAGCCGTGCACAAGTATGGCCGCGAGATGAACGTGCGGGTGCTTCCCGTTTACGGGGGCGCCTCGATGGAGACGCAGCTCCGGGCGCTCAAGCGCGGCGTCGACGTCGTCGTCGCGACTCCGGGACGCGCGCTCGACCACGTGAACCGGAAGTCGCTCGCCCTCGGAAGCCTTCGCACGCTCGTCCTCGACGAGGCGGACGAGATGCTGGACATGGGCTTCGCGGAAGATCTCGACGCGATCCTCGCGGCGACCCCGAAGACGCGCCAGACGGCGCTCTTCTCGGCGACGCTTCCGCCCCGAATCGCCACGCTCGCGGCCCGTCACCTTCGCGACCCGATCCGGATCGCGATCGAGAAGGAAAAAACCGCTCCCGGAAAGATGCCGAAGGTCCGGCAGACGGCTTACGTGGTCGCCCGCGGCCACAAGCGCGCGGCGCTGGGCCGCATCCTCGACCTCGAGAGCCCGGCCGGCGCCCTCGTGTTCTGCCGCACGCGCCTCGAGGTCGACGACCTGACCGAGAGCCTCAAGGGGCGCGGAATGCGGGTCGAAGCGATGCACGGCGGAATGTCGCAGGAGCAGCGCGACCGCGTCATGAAGAAGTTCCGCGCCGGGACGCTCGAGCTCCTCATCGCGACCGACGTCGCCGCGCGGGGCCTCGACATCGGGCACCTCTCCCATGTCGTCAACTACGACGTGCCTTCCTCTCCGGAGGTATACGTCCACCGCATCGGGCGAACCGGGCGCGCCGGGCGCGAGGGCGTCGCCATCACGCTTGCCGAGCCTCGCGAGCACTGGCAGCTCAAGAACATCGAGCGCCTGACGAAGCAGAAGATCGACATCGCGAGCGTCCCGACCGTGGCCGACCTGCGCGCGAAACGCCTCGAGCTGACGCGGGCGTCGCTCCGCGAGTCGATTCTCGCGGGAGGCCTCGACGACTATCGCGTCGTCGTCGAGTCGCTGGCCGAGGAGTTCGATCCGATGGACGTGGCCGCCGCCGCCGTGAAGCTCGCGGATCCCTCCGCGGCGGGATCGGGCTCGGTCGGAGACGAGCACGAGATTCCGGCGGTCGCCGCGGCGCCGCCCGCGCGCGCGAAGGCCGGTCCGAGGTACCAGTCCGGCGGACGCGAGCCGGGCAACACGGCGCGGATCTTCATCGGCGCCGGGCGGGCTGCCGGCGTCCGCCCCGGCGACCTCGTGGGTGCGATCTGCAACGAGGCCAAGGTCAGCCCGAAAGACGTCGGCTCGATCCAGATCGCCGATCGCTTTTCGCTCGTGGAGATCTCCGAGGCCCTCGCCGAGCCGGTCATGAAGGCGCTTCGTGGCACGATGATCCGCGGGCAGAAGGTCGTCGTGAAGCGCGACCGCGTCGGCGGGAGCTGAGGCCCGAGGGCGAGTCTGATTCATTTGCGGCATACCGAAGGACCTCCCGCCAGGGGTACCTTGACCATGGAGGCTCCCGCATGCCAACCGCTCTCAGGGAACGTCCCAAACCCTTTCTTCTTCCCGAATATTGCAAGGGCTGTGGGCGCTGCATCGACTCGTGCACGAAGCACTGCATCGAGGCCGGCTCGGAGATCGACCCCCTGACGGGTCTCGTGCCGGTGACGCTCAACCTCGACGCGTGTA
>JARXKK010000001.1:8269-82264 GCA_030278895.1 Acidobacteriota bacterium | reverse complement strand
AGGCGATCGACGCGATGATCCCGATCGGCCGCGGCCAGCGCGAGCTCATCATCGGGGACCGCCAGACGGGCAAGACCGCGATCGCCCTCGACGCGATCATCAACCAGAAGGGCAAGGGCGTCTTCTGTGTGTACGTCGCGATCGGCCAGAAGAACTCGACCGTCGCCCAGGTGGTCCAGACGCTGGAGGCCTACGGCGCGATGGAGCACACGATCGTGGTCGCCGCGTCCGCGGCCGACCCCGCGCCGCTGCAATACATCGCGGCTTATGCCGGCTGCGCGATGGGCGAGTACTTCATGTACAACGGCAAGCACGCGCTCGTCGTGTACGACGACCTCTCGAAGCAGGCCGCGTCCTACCGCGAGATCTCGCTTCTCCTCAGGCGACCGCCGGGCCGCGAGGCGTATCCGGGCGACGTCTTCTATCTCCACAGCCGGCTCCTCGAACGGGCCTCGAAGCTGAACAAGGAGAAGGGCGGCGGGTCGCTCACGGCGCTCCCCATCATCGAGACGCAGGCCGGCGACGTATCCGCCTACATCCCGACGAACGTCATTTCGATCACGGACGGGCAGATCTTCCTCGAGTCGGACCTCTTCTTCTCCGGCCAGCGCCCGGCCGTGAACGTCGGCATTTCGGTGTCGCGCGTCGGCGGGTCGGCGCAGATCAAGGTCATGCGCGCGATCTCCGGCACTCTTCGTCTCGACCTCGCGCAGTACCGCGAGCTCGCGGCCTTCGCGCAGTTCGGATCCGACCTCGACAAGACGACACAGTCGCAGCTGAATCGCGGCCGCCGCCTCGTCGAAATCCTCAAGCAGAACCAGTACGTTCCGATGGACGTCGCGCTCCAGATCGCTTCCGTCTTCGCCGGCACGAAGGGCCACCTCGACGAGCTCCGGGTCGATGCCGTCCTCCCCTTCGAAACGGCGCTGCACGAGTACCTGACGAACCAGCACCAGCCGCTCCTCCAGGAGATCCGCGACGCCGCGAAGCTCACGCCGGAAATCGACAAGGCTCTCACCGGCGCGGTCGTCGAAGCGAAGAAGGTGTTCCTCTCCTCGACTCCCGAGGCGAAGCAGACCTGAGCGACGGGACCGATGGCGAATCTCATCGACATCCGGCGGCGGATCCGGAGCGTGAAAAACACGCAGCAGATCACGAAGGCGGTCAAGATGGTCGCCGCGTCGAAGCTGCGCCGTTCGCAGGACCGGGCTATTGCCACTCGCCCGTACGCGTCTACGCTGGAGGCAACGCTTCGGGCCGTCGTCGCGCGCGTCGCCCCGCGGGAGGACGGCGCGCCGCTGCACCCGCTCCTGGCCACGCGGGTCGAGAAGAACGTCGTCCTCGTCGTCGTCTCCGGCGACAAGGGTCTCGCCGGCGGCTTCAACACGAACGTGAACCGCGCGGCCGCGGCGTTCCTGCGCGAGGCGCCGGAGCGCGGTTTCGCGCGCGTGGCCTTCGTGGCGCTCGGAAAGAAAGCGAACGACTTCTGGAGGCGGCGCCCCGTCGAGATCCTGAAGGCGCAGGCCGGTCTCGCCGCGATCGGCGCCGCGTCGGCCGGCGAGATCGCGCGTGCCCTCGCGGCGCAGTTCGTCTCCGGCGAGACGGACGCCGTCTACGTCATCTCGAACGAGTTCAAGAGCGCCATCTCGCAGGTCGTGAGCACGAAGAAGCTCCTTCCGATCGCGCTGGAGAACTCGGCAAACGCGGCCGGCGGCGCCGACTACCTCTACGAGCCTTCGCCCGAGGAGATCCTCGGGACGCTCCTCCCGCGTTTCCTGGAGTTCCAGATGTACCGCGCGATCCTCGAGTCGCAGGCGGCGTTCTTCGCGGCCCAGATGACCGCGATGGACAGCGCCACGAAGAACGCGGGCGACATGATCGATTCCCTGACCCTCACCTACAACCGCGCGCGGCAGGCGCGCATCACGAAAGAGCTCATCGAGATCGTCTCGGGCGCGGCTGCTCTGGAATGAGAACGGCCCCGCTCTCCGTACGGAAAGGCTAGCCGAACATGGCAAACGAAGGCAGGGTCGTCCAGATCATCGGTCCCGTGGTGGACGTGGAGTTCCCGACCGGGAAACTTCCGACGATCCTCAACGCCGTTCGCATCACGGACGAGGAAGGTCT
The DNA here is from genome assembly GCA_030278895.1 of Acidobacteriota bacterium. GTDB lineage: Bacteria > Acidobacteriota > Thermoanaerobaculia > UBA5066 > UBA5066 > Fen-183. Next base: position 80,137 of record JARXKK010000001.1, on the reverse strand, counting down.
CTCGACCGAGAAGATCGACATCATCACCGAGGTCGCCCAGCACCTCGGTGAGAACCGCGTGCGGTGCATCTCGATGAAGCCGGCGGACGGCCTCGTGAGGGGGATGAAGGCTACCGACCTCGGCGCGCCGATTTCGATTCCCGTCGGGCCGGAGACGCTCGGCCGCATTCTCAACGTCATCGGCGAGCCCGTGGACGAGATGGGCCCGGTCGTCACGGCCGAGAAGTGGCCCATTCACCGCGAGCCCCCGCCGTACGAGGATCAGTCGACGTCGGTCGAGCTCTTCGAGACGGGCATCAAGGTCATCGATCTCCTCGAGCCCTACACGCGGGGCGGCAAGACGGGACTCTTCGGCGGCGCCGGCGTCGGCAAGACCGTCCTCATCATGGAGCTCATCAACAACGTCGCGAAGGCCTCGGGCGGCTATTCGGTGTTCGCCGGCGTGGGCGAGCGCACGCGCGAAGGCAACGACCTGTGGCTCGAGTTCACCGAGTCCGGGATCATCGACCCGAAGGACTGGAGAAAGTCGAAGGCCGCGCTCATTTACGGCCAGATGACGGAACCTCCGGGCGCGCGCCTCCGCGTGGGACTGACGGGCCTGACGGCCGCCGAGTACTTCCGCGACAAGGAAGGCAAGGACGTCCTTCTCTTCATCGACAACATCTTCCGGTTCACGCAGGCGGGCTCGGAAGTCTCCGCCCTCCTCGGCCGGATGCCGTCGGCCGTCGGTTACCAGCCGAACCTCGCGACGGAAATGGGCGAGCTGCAGGAGCGCATCACGTCCACGAAGCGCGGGTCGATCACGTCGGTCCAGGCCATCTACGTGCCCGCGGACGACCTGACCGACCCCGCGCCGGCGACGGCGTTCGCGCACCTCGACGCCACCACGGTTCTCTCGCGCCAGATTGCCGAGATCGGCATCTACCCGTCCGTCGACCCCCTCGCCTCGACCTCCAAGATCCTCTCGCCCCTCATCGTCGGCGAGGAGCACTACAAGGTCGCGCGCGCCGTCCAGCAGGTTCTCCAGAAGTACAAGGACCTGCAGGACATCATCGCGATCCTCGGAATCGACGAGCTGTCCGAGGACGACAAGGCGACCGTCGGCCGCGCGCGCCGCATCCAGCGCTTCCTGTCGCAACCCTTTCACGTCGCCGAGCAGTTCACGGGGTTGCCGGGCCGTTTCGTGAAAATCGCCGACACGATCCGCTCCTTCAAGGAGATCGTCGAGGGCAAGCACGACGAGCTTCCCGAGCAGGCGTTCTTCAACGTGGGCGCGATCGAGGAAGCCCAGGAGAAGGCCGAGAAGCTGAAGGCGGGGGCCTGAGTTGGACGGACGCCTCTCGCTGACCGTCGTCACGCCGGAGCGTGCCGTACTCCAGGCGGTGGCGTGCGACGAAGTGACACTGCCGGCCCAGCGGGGCGAGATCGGGATCCTGCCGGGACACACGCCGTTGATCGCGCTCCTCGGCGTCGGCGTCGTGGGCTATCGCGACGGGTCGCGCCGCGCGGCCGTCGCGGTGCGCGGCGGTTTCGTGGAGATCGCCGGCGACGCCGTCAGGGTTCTCGCGGACGACGCCGCCGCGCCGGACGTCATCGATGCGGCCGCGGTCTCCGCCGTGAAGCAGGAAGCCGAGGGTCGCCGGGATCGAGCCGCGGGGGACGAGGAGCTCGACGCCGCGGACGCGGATGCCCGCTTCGCGGACGCGCGCCTCGCCGTGGTACGGCCGGGCTGAACCCTGCAAAAGGCGACAAGAGGCATGGCATGACGCCCCCGCGCGGGACCGGACGCTCGGGCACGGGGCTTGCGATGGTGGTGTGTAGGCCCGGTGGGCGCCGAAAGGGCGCGCCGGATCGACACGACACCTCCTGCCTCCTACCAGGGCTCCGCGCTGCGGAGCCCTCTTTTTCATGACCATCGAGCGCGACCCCTGGTACGCGGAATGGTTCGGCGAGGAATACCTCGCTCTCTATCCCGAGCGTGACGATCGCGAGGCCCGCCAGCAGGCGGTCTTCGTGGGCGGGCTGCTGGCGCCATATGCGCGGCTCGGCCGCCTGCGGTTTCTCGATCTCGCGTGCGGAACGGGGCGTCACGCGGTCGCGCTGCACGAAGGGCTCGGTGGTGTCGTCGGGCTCGATCTCTCCGCGCGGCTCCTCCTTCAGGCCCGACAACGCCAGGGGCCGGCGCGCCCCTCCTGGGTCCGCTCGGACATGCGGCGGCTTCCCTTCCGCACGGGCTCGTTCGGGGCCGTCGTGAACTTCTTCACGTCGTTCGGCTACTTCGACGATCTCGCAGACGACGCGCGCGTGGTCCAGGAAGTCGCGCGCCTGCTCGTGCCCGGGGGCGCTTTCCTCTCGGACGTCTTCAACGCCGAGCGCGTCATCGGGGCGCTTGCCGTGCGTGAGGAAAAAACCGTGGCCGGCGCCCGCGTGAGCATCCGCCGACGGTACGATGCGGCGACCCGGCGCGTGGAGAAGGAGATCGAGATGGGCTCCGGCGAGGAAAAGCGCGTGTTCAAGGAGCGCGTGCGCGCCTACACGGAGCACGAGCTTCGGAGCCTGCATCGGGCGGCCGGGCTTACCGTGCGCGCGGCATACGGGAATTTCGACGGCACGCCGTTCGACCGGGGCAAGTCGCCGCGCCTGATCCTCCTCGCGACGAAGTCGATTGCCCGGGCGCCCGGCGAGGGCGGGCGATGACGGCAATTCCGCTCTCCCGGGTTCCGGGAATTCCCGCGCTCGCGCGTGGCCTCGCGACGGGCGATCCCGACGTCCGCGCCTTCCTTCCGGATCGCCCGGACCCGAAGGCGATTCGCACGCGCGCGCGGGAGGTCCGCGCCGCGTTCGTTCCGCGCGCCGGGACCGAGGCGAGCCCCGCGCTCGCATCCCTCGCCCGCGGCGAGCGCGCGGCCATCCTGACGGGACAACAGGCGGGACTCTTCGGCGGCCCGCTGCTGACGCTCGTTAAAGCTCTCGCGGCAGAGAAGCTCGCGGCGGAGCTCGATGCCGCCGGGACGCCGGCCGGCGCCGCTTTCTGGTGCGCGTCGGAAGACCACGACCTCGTGGAGGTCACGCGACTCGTCTTGCCGACTCCGGAGGGACCGAAGGACTTCGGTCCCGAAGCCGGCCCGCTCGCGGGGAATCACCGGCCCGTGGGCCGGCTCCCGATCGGTGTGGACGTTGGCGCGCTCGTGGCGGCGGCTGCCGCCGGCCTCGCGCAACCACCGGACGAGGAGGCGGTGGCGGCTTTGACCGCTGCGCATCGGGACGCGACGTTTTTCGATGCGTTCTCCGCGACGCTCGCCTGGCTCCTCGGCGGCGAGGGCCGGGAGGCCATGCCCGTCGTGGATGCGGCCAGCGCCGCCGACAAGACGTTCCTCGTGCCGCTCGCCTCGCGCATCGTGCGTGAGCGCGCGGAGGTCAAGCGGATTCTCGGAGAGCGCGGGGCGGCGCTCGAGGCCGCGGGGCACCCTCTTCAGGTCAAATCGGACCCCGCCGCGCTGCCGCTCTTCGCGCGGGTCGGCGAAGACCGCCTGCTCCTCGTCGAATCGGGCGGGAGGCTCGCGCTCAAGGGGCGCGACGGGTCGTTCGAAGCCGAGGACGTCGTCTCGCGCTTCGCGGGCGGAGACTGGCTGCCGTCCTTCTCGGCGCTCACGCGCCCGCTCGCGGCCTCGACGCTCTATCCCGTCGTCGCGACGATCCTCGGCCCGGCCGAGATCGCGTACTGGGCGCAAGCCTGGCCGCTCTTCGCCTGGGCGGGGCTCGTCCCCCCCGTTCTCGTTCCGCGGCCGCTCGTGGCGTTGCTGTCTCCGTCGGCCAAGAGGGGGCTCGAGAAGCTCAGTCTCTCCGTCGCAGACGTCCTCGAGGGACCGGAGGCCATGCTCCGAAAGAAGGGTTCGGGAGAAGTCCGGACGCTTCTCGCGCGCCTCAGCGCGGTCGGCGATGACGCGGTGAGGAATCTTCTCTCGCTGAGGCCGGATCTTCTCGGCGTGGACCCGTCGCTCGAGAAGGCGGTCGAGACGACGCGCGAAAAGACGGCCTTCGCCTTCGAGAAGCTTGCGGAAAAAACGGCCAGCGCCGCGGGGCGCGCCGACGAACGGACGGCCGCGCAGGTGGCCCGCCTCGCGGAAGAGATTCTTCCACGAGGAACATTGGCCGAACGCGTCTACCCGGCTCTGCCGTATGCCCTGCGATTCGGCCGTGGCGCCCTCGTGGGAGCCCTTCGCCGAGAGCTGAAGTGGAACGAGCCCGGCCTTCAGGTGATCGAGCTATGACGGCGACGAGCGTGGAACCCGTCGAGATCCTGGCCTTCGGGCCGCACCCGGACGACGTCGAGCTGGGTTGCGGCGGGACCCTCGCGGCCCTCGCGGCGCGCGGGTCGAGCTTCGGCATCGTGGACCTGACCCGCGGCGAGATGGGGACGCGCGGGACGCCCGAGCTGCGCGCCCGGGAGGCTGCGGAGGCCGCCCGGATTCTGGGCGCGCGTTTCCGCACGAACCTGGACCTCGGCGACGGTGACCTCCGGACGGATCGCGCGGCCCAGAGCCTGGTCGTGGACGCCGTGCGCCGCGCGCGCCCGCGGCTCGTCCTCGCGCCCCTCGTGGCGGATCGCCATCCGGATCACGTCCGCGCGAGCCGCCTCGTCTCCGACGCGTCTTGGTACGCGGGGCTCGCGAAGCTCGAGACGGGCCTCCCGCCGCACCGCCCCGACCAGGTGGTCTTCTATGCGGCGTACGTCTTCGCGTCGCCCACGTTCCTCGTGGACGTCTCGGCGTCGTTCGCGACGAAGATCGCGGCCCTCCGCGCGTATCGGAGCCAGTTTCACGACGAAAACTCGCGGGAGCCCGAGACGTATGTCTCATCGAAGGGCTTTTTCGACGGGATCGAAGCCCGATCGCGCGCGCTCGGGAGGATTGCGAACGTGGAACATGCGGAAGGCTTTGTCGCGAACGTGCCGCCGACCCTGGCGGATCCGGTCGCTGCGTTTCTCGGATACGAAGGCGGGAAGAAAGAGTGAAGAGAGCGTGAAGATCGGGATCACCTGCTACCCGACCTTCGGGGGTTCCGGAGTCGTCGCGACGGAGCTCGGACACGAGCTCGCGAAGCGGGGCCACGACGTCCACTTCATCACCTATGCGATGCCGTCGCGCCTCAACGTGTTCGCCGAGCGCGTCACGTATCACGAGGTGTCGGTACCGTCGTATCCGCTGTTCCAGTACGCCCCGTATGACCTCGCGCTGGCGACGCGCATGGGGGACGTGGCGACGCACGTCGGCCTCGACCTCATCCACGTTCACTACGCGCTCCCGCACGCGATTTCGGCCCATCTCGCGCGCGAGATGCTCGCCCCGCGCCGGCTCGGCCTCGTGACGACGCTGCACGGCACGGACGTGACCATCGTCGGGCAGGACCGCTCGTATCTTCCGATCACGCGCTTCGGCATCGAGAAGTCCGACGCCGTGACCGCCGTGTCGGAGCACCTGAAGAAAGTCACGATCGACGTCTTCCGGCCCAAGAGGGAGATCGAGGTCGTGCCGAACTTCATCGACCCCGCGCGGTGGACGCCGGAGTCGCCCCAGCTCGCGTGCCGGCTGGGGCCCGAGGGGCGGAAGGTGCTCCTTCACGTCTCGAACTTCCGGCCCGTGAAGCGCGTCCTCGACGTCGTGGAAATCTTCGACCGGCTCCGGCAGCGCGTTCCGGCCACCCTCGTCATGATCGGAGACGGCCCGGACCGTCCGGCCGCCGAGGCGCTCTGCCGCGAGAAGGGGATCGCGCCCTCCGTGTCGTTCCTCGGCAACATGCCGGCGCTCGAGGCCGTGATGCCCGCGGCGGACCTCTATCTCCTTCCGTCCGACTCGGAGTCCTTCGGCCTGTCGGCGCTTGAAGCCCAGGCGTGCGGCGTTCCGGTCCTGGGCTATGCTGTCGGCGGGTTACCCGAGGTCGTCGCCGCCGGCGAGACGGGTTTCCTGCGCGGCGTGGGCGACGTCGCGGGCCTCGCGGACGACGGCGCCGCGCTGCTTCTGGACCCGCCGCGGTACGAGACGATGGCGCGCGCGTCGCGGGAACGCGCGATCCGGCTCTTCGACGCGGACGCGATCGTATCGCGCTACGTCGCGTTGTACGAGCGCGTCCTCGCCGCGGCCTGACGTGCGACGACCGCGCAACGCGAGAGCTCGGCCGCGGTGGCTCCCCAAACGGCGGCGCGCCGGAACTCTCCGAGGAGCGTCGTCCCGAAGAGCCCGGGATCGTCCGTCGAGAGCGTCACGGCCACGCCCGAGCGGAGCATGCGGAGGAGCGGGTGCGGGGAGCCACGGGGGACGGCCCCCGTCCTGAGGTTCGACGTCGGGCACACGTCGCAGACGATGCCCGTTCGCGCGAGCGCGTTCAGCAGCGCAGGGTCTTCGACGGCCCGGATTCCGTGCGCGATCCGCACGGGCTTCAGGAAGAGAAGCGCATCCGCGACGGACTCGGGTCCCGCCCACTCGCCCGCGTGCACGACGGGGAAAAGGCCCGCCTTCCGTCCGCGGCGGAAGACCTCGGCGAAATCACGCGCGGCGAAGGCCGTCTCATCCCCGCCGAGGCCGAAGCCGACGACGCGCGGCCACGGACGCTCGGCGTGGAGGTCGAGGACGCGCGAGGCTCCCTCCGGCCCCCAGTGCCTGACGAAGTCGAGGAGGACGCGCACGCGGCCCCGGCCCCTCGCCTCGTGTTCGGCGAACACGCTCTCGAGCGCGTCTCGGACGTCGAACCAGTCGAGCCCGATCTTCTCCACGACCGCGGGCGAGACGTAGACCTCGGCCCAGCGCACGTTCTCCCGCGCGAGCCGCGCCACGAGGCCGCGCGCCGCGAGGCCGTAATCGGCCGGGCTGTTGAGCTGCCGGCATATGTCGCGGTAGAAGGCGAAAAAAGCCTCCGGCGACCCGAGGGCGCGCCGGCGCGCGCGCACGGAGGCTACATCGGGGAAGATGGGCTTCGGCGAGCGGGACGACAGGCGGACGAGAGTCGCCGCCGGAACCGCTCCTTCGAGGTGCAGGTGGAGCTCGAACTTCGACGCGGAAGCGAAGCGGTGAAGGAAGGCCTGGGCGTCTCGCCGCGCGGTCACGTGCGCCCATCGTACGAGAAGCCCTTCGAAACCGGCCCGGTTCCTCTCGGAACGCCGCCGCGCGCGCGGCTCTGGATGCGCGCCGCCGCCTTCGGGATCGACCTCATCCTCGTGGCGGGCGCGCCGCTTCTGCTCGCCTCCGCGATCGTCCTCGGAGTTCAGGCGGCCTCCCGGGCTCCGACGGGTCTCGACGCCGGCTTTCGGGCCGCCCAGGCCGTCGCGGTGGGTCTCTTTCTTCTGCGGGATTCCGATGGAGGCAGCCCAGGGAAGCGGCTCTTCGGCCTGCGCCTGATCCGCAGGGGGGGGGCCGGGGCGGGCCTCCTCCAGTCGCTGTTACGCAACCTCCCGCTCCTCGTCCCAGGGTGGAATCTCGTTGAGCTGGTGTTACTTATCCGCCGAAAGGATGGCCGGAGGCCCGGTGACCGGGCCGCGGGAACCGCGCTGGTGGAGGCCTGATGACGCCCGGTACCGAAACTTTCCCGAAGGGTTCGCCGTTCTCTCTATCAGGGAGCCTTGAAATGTCCGAGACCTCATCCGGTGCCTGCACGCAGACCAGACGACGCCGCCTGAACCGGGTCGTCCAGGCCGCCCTTTCGGTGGCCCTCCTCGCGGCGTCCGGCCTGAAGGCCGAGGACGTGACGCAGGAACGTTTTGAGAAGAAGTACGACCTGGCCGGCGTTCGCAAGGTGAGGGTTCAGAACGTCAACGGCGTCATCCAGATCGAGTCGGGCGGCGATCAGCTGCAGGTCGTGGCCGTCAAGAAGGTGAAGTCCGCCTCCGACACCGACCTCCTCAAGGAAACGGAGATCAGGGTGACGAAGTCCGGAAGCACGATCGAAGTGGAGACGATCCTGCCCAAGCACGGGCGGTTCTTCCGGTGGTCGTTCTTCGGGCGGTCCGGGTCCGCGGACGTCGCGTACCAGATCACGCTCCCCGCCGCGTTCGCGCTCGAGGCAGAGACCGTGAACGGGCGCCTCACCGCGTCGAACCGCTCCGGAGACCTCGTGTTGTCGACCGTGAACGGCGCGGTCCGCGTGGACGGGCACGACGGGCCGCTCAAGGTGAACACGGTGAACGGCTCGGTCGAGGTGTCCTTCGCCGGCCCGATGCGGCAGGCGAGCCTCGAAACCGTCAACGGTTCGGTGACCGTGACCTGCGCGCGCGAGTCGTCGATCCGCTGCACGCTGCAGACGACGAACGGCCGCATCCAGTCGCAGTTTCCGGAGGTCACGGTCGAAGGAAAGTGGGGCCCGAAGGAGGCCCGCGGCGCCATCAACGGCGGGCGGGAGAGCCTCGCCGTCGAGACCGTGAACGGCGACGTTCGGCTTCACGTGGCGGACGCGGCGGCGGCTCCGGCCCGCAAGTAAGGGCAGATAAGAAATGGTGCCCTGGGCCAGACTCGAACTGGCACGGATTGCTCCACACGCCCCTCAAACGTGCGCGTCTACCAATTCCGCCACCAGGGCACGGGGACGCGAGGGAAGCGGATACTAACCGAAAACGATTTGCCGAAACTACTTCGGAGCCGTTGCGGGCGCGGCCGGAAGAGCAGGCGCCGGCGCGGGGGCCGGAGCCGGAACGGCGGCCTTCGCGGGCGTGCCCGCCTTCGCTGGCGAAGCCGCATTCGCTTTCGCGAGGACCGAACCCCTCGGCCTTGCCTGGATGAGCGAGATCACGACGGCGAGAACGGAGAACGCCACGAAGGACCACGTCGTGATCCTCTCGAGAAGCGTCGTGGCGCCGCGCGCTCCGAAGGTTGTCTGGGAGGACGAAGCGCCGAAGGCGGCCGAAACGTCCGCGCCCTTTCCCTGCTGCAGAAGGACGACGAGGATGAGGAAGACGCAGACGATGACGTAAATGGGAACGAGAACGTAAATCATTTCGGTGGTGCTCCGGACCCGCGGGCGACAAGCCCGGGGGGCCGAAGATGATAGCGGAATCGCCCCTCAGGCGCGAGCGGCGCCGGTGGTGGGCGCGGCGGCGGCGGCCAGAAGGGCCGCGACGTCGCTTGCCACGAGGGAGGCGTTCCCCACGAGGCCGCCGTCCACCTCCTCCTCCGCGAAGAGGCCGGGCGCGCTGACGGGCGACACCGAGCCCCCGTAAAGAATCCGGGTCGAACCGGCGACGCCGGTGCCGAACCGTGCCGCAAGCTCGGCGCGAAGGCGCGCATGGACCTCGGCGGCCATCGCCGGCGTGGCGGGGAGGCCCGTCCCGATCGCCCAGACGGGCTCGTAGGCGAGAATCAGCCCGGAGGGCGGTGCGGAGAACCCGTCCAGGGCGGCGAGCTGGCTCCGGAGGACATCGGCCGTGCGTCCGGCGTCGCGCTCGGCGCGCGTCTCGCCAACGCAATAGACGGGCGCGAGCCCCTGCTCGACGAGCCGCTCCATCTTGCGGGCGAAATCGGGCTCGCGTTCTCCACGGAAGAGCCGCCGCTCGCTGTGGCCGACGAGGACGAGCGCCACGCCCGCGTCCTTCAGCATCGACGCGGACACTTCGCCGGTGAAGGCCCCCTCCTTCTCGACGTACACGTCCTGCGCGGCGAGTGTGATCCCCGTGCCGGCCAGGGCCGCGCCGACGCGGTCGAGCGCGGGGAACGACGGCGCGATGGCAAGGTCCAGTTGCGCAGGCCGAGGAATCGCCACGAGGGCCCTCGCGAGCGCCGCGGCCGCCGACGGCGTGCGCGACATCTTCCAGTTCGCGACGAGGAGGCGGCGGCGGGCTCTCAAGGCCGTGGTCTCAACGCAACGCCTCCACGCCGGGAAGCTTTTCGCCGGCGATGAGGTCGAGGGACGCGCCGCCGCCCGTGGACACATGCGAGATCTTCGCGGCAAGCCCCGCCTCTTTCACGGCCTCCACGCTCTCCCCGCCGCCCACGACGGTGAAGCCCGCGGAGTCCGCAAGAATCTGCGCCACGGCGCGCGTTCCCGCATCGAACGGCTTCGTCTCGAAGACGCCCATGGGCCCATTCCAGAAGATCGTCTTCGCGTCCCGCGTCATCCGGCGAAACATCTCGACCGTTTTCTCTCCGATGTCGAACGCGGCCATGTTCCCGGGGATTGCGTTCATGGCGACCGTCTTGACGGCGTTCGGCACGCCCGCTTTCTCGAGCGACGGCGCGACGACGAAATCCGAGGGCAGGACGAGCTGAACACCGCGCTCCTTGCAGCGGTCGATGATCTGCCGGGCGACGGGGACGCCTTCTTTCTCGAGCAGAGACCCGCCGACGGGAAGGCCCAGGGCCGCGACGAAATGGTTCGCCATTCCCCCGCCCACGAGGACGACGTCCGCCTTCTCGACGAGAACCCTGAGGGCCGCGAGCTTGCCCATGATCTTGGCGCCGCCGAGGATCGCGGCGAAGGGCCGGTCGATCTCGGTGACGACCCGCGCGAGCGCCTGCAGCTCCCGTTCTATCAGGAGTCCCATCCCGCGCCGGTCCTTCGGAAAGAGGGCCGCCATCCCCGCGGTCGAGGCGTGCGCGCGATGCGCCGTGCCGAACGCATCGTTGACGTAGACCTCGGCGAGGGCGGCGAGCTCGCGGCAGAACGCCGGGTCGTTTCCCTCCTCGCCGGCGTGGAAGCGCAGGTTCTCGAGAAGGAGGACCCCGCCCGGCGCGAGCGCGGCGACGGCCTTCTCCGTCTCGGGGCCGATGCAGTCGGACGCGAAGGCGACCGGCACACCGAGGCGCTCCTCCAGCTTGCGAGCCACCGGCGCCAGCGAGTACTTCGGATCCTTCGCGCCTTTCGCCTTGCCGAGGTGCGACGCGAGGACGAGGCGGGCGCCCCGCTCGCGGGCGAGGTGGAGGGTGGGCAGCGCCTCGACGACGCGCGTGTCGTCCTTCACGACGCCGTCCTTGAGCGGCACGTTGAAGTCCACGCGCACGAAGACGCGCTTGCCGTCGAGGTCGAGATCCCGGATCGAGCGCGGAAGGCCGGACATGGAGTCCTCCTGTTTGGAAAGGGCAGCCGTTCCATCTTAAGCGTCGGCGACCTCTATAGTCTCGCCCGTGACGAAAGGCTCCGTTCCCACCACGCGGGTCAGCCCCTACTCTTATGCGGCCGGCCGTCTCCGGCTCCTCGACCAGCGCCTTCTCCCGCACCAAGAAGCGTTTCTCGACTGCGAAAGCGCTGCCCAGACCGCCGAGGCGATCCGCAGTCTTGCCGTGCGCGGAGCCCCTCTGATCGGCGTCGCCGCGGCGTACGGCCTCTGTGCGGAGGCGCGCCGCGTGGTCGCGCGTGTCCCCGACGACCTCGACGTCGCGCTCGCACTCGGGGCGGAGAGGCTCGTTTCCTCCCGGCCCACGGCCGTGAATCTTGCCTGGGCGGTCGGACGGATGCGCGCCGTTGCCGAGGCCTCATCGGGCCGCGACGCGGGAGAGCGGATTCTCATGCTCGAGGCCGAGGCCCACCGCATCGCCGAGGAGGACCGGCTCGCCTGTCTCACGATCGGTCGCCTCGGAGCCGCGTGGCTACGGGCGCGCTGGACGGGGCTCGCGGGAACGCCGACGGTTCTCACGCACTGCAACGCGGGGGCGCTCGCGACGGCGGGGATCGGCACGGCGCTCGGCGTCGTCCGGGCGCTCGCGGCCGAAGGCCCGATCGCGATTCTTGCGGACGAGACGCGGCCCTTCCTGCAGGGCGCGCGCTTGACGGCATGGGAGCTCCGCGAAGACGGGCTCGACGTCGTGCTCCTCCCGGACGTCGCGGCGGCTTCGCTGATCGCCCGCGGCCGGGTGCAGGGCGTCGTCGTGGGCGCGGACCGCATCGCGGCGAACGGCGACGTCGCGAACAAGGTCGGTACATACGGCCTCGCGCTCGCGGCGCGTGCCCATGGTGTCCCTTTCGTCGTCGCGGCACCGACGACGACGATCGACCTTGCGACTCCGGACGGCGCGTCGATTCCGATCGAGGAGCGCGACGGGAAAGAAGTGGTGACGCTTCCTCTCCCCGGCGGAGGAAGTGTCGCCCTGGCGCCGGAGGGAGTCGGAGCCCTCTATCCCGCGTTCGACGTGACGCCGGCCGCCCTCGTCGATGCGATCGTGACGGAACTTGGGATTTCAGAACCGCCGCACGCCCGGACGCTCGCGCGGTTCGTGCCGCCATGATCATCCTCGCGCTCGAGACCTCCTGCGACGAGACGGCCGTCGCGCTCATGGACGCCGCGGGGCACGTCCTTTCGTCCCGCATCGCGTCGCAGGAAGACGCGCACCGCCTCTTCGGCGGCGTCGTCCCCGAGATCGCGGCGCGCGCGCACCTCGAGAACCTGCCGCCGCTCCTCGACGCGGCGCTCCGGGACGCCGGCGTGAAGCTCGCGGACGTCTCGGCCGTCGCGGCCACGGCTGGTCCCGGCCTCGTGGGCGCGCTTCTCGTCGGCCTCTCGGAGGGCAAAGGTCTCGCGCTCGGGCTCGGCGTGCCTTTCGTCCCCGTGAACCACATCGAGGGGCACGCGCTCTCCCCGTTTCTCTCGGTCGACGGCGAAGCGGCGTCTGCCGTTCCGGAGAGCTTCGCGGCGCTCGTCGTCTCGGGCGGCCACACGCACGTCTTCGCCTTCTCGGGCCGCGGGATCGAGCGTCTCGCGCGGACGCGCGACGACGCGGCGGGGGAGGCGTTCGACAAGGTCGCGAAGATGGCGGGCCTCGGCTATCCGGGCGGGCCGGCTGTCGACCGGCTGGCCCGGCGCGGTGCGGCAAGACGGCCGTTCGCGGTCGCACAGTTCAAGGACCGATCTTTGGACTTCAGCTTCTCGGGCCTGAAGACGGCCGTCCGGGAACGGCTCGGTGAGCTCGGCCGCACTCCCGAGGAGGACGCGCCGCAGGGACTCTGCGACCTGATGGCCGACGTCGAGGAGGCGATCGTCGCGCAGCTTCTCGACCGCCTCGCGAGGCTGCACGACACACGGCGCTTCGGCGTTCTCTCCGTGTCGGGAGGCGTCGCGGCGAACACGCTCGTCCGGGAGCGCATCCCCGCCTGGGGGCGCTCGCGCGGCGTCGACGTGAGGGTCGCTCCCAGGGCGCTCACGGGCGACAATGCCGTGATGATCGCGTTTGCGGGGCAGCGGCGGCTCGCCGCGGGGCGCCTCGGCGAGGGGCTCGGCGCGGTCGCGCGCTCGCGCTGGCCGCTCGAGACGCTTGCATGAGCCTGGTACTCCTCTGGGTCGACGCCTTTGGCAAGCCGCGCGTGCGCGTCCTCAGGGGATCTCTTCGCATAGGCCGAAGCACGGAGGCGGAAGTCCAGCTCACGGATACCTCCGTCGCACGCTTTCACGCGACGATCGACGCGAGGGTCTCGCCACCGGTCGTCACGGCGGTCGCTCCTCTTCTTCTGGTGAACGGGATACCCATTCGGTCGCAGAGCCTTCACGAAGGAGACGTCCTGCGCTTTGGGAATGTTGAGGTGACGGTCTCGGACGCGGCCCGCGAGGCGACCGACCCGACCGTTGAAGTCGTTCCGAGGCCGGTCCCGAAGGCGACGGCTCCGGCGCCGCGAAGGGTCGAGGCCCCGGCGCCGCGCGAGGGCCTTCCGCTTCTGCGGGTGGCCGCCGTCACTCTGGCGATCTTCGGAGCGGCATGGGCGGTCCATTCCGCCCGGAGCGTGAAGTGGCGAGCGCCGCTCGCCCCGGAAGACGCAAAGCTCGCCCAGCACCGGGCCGGCGGGATCAAGAGTCTCTTCAAACCCAGCGAGCCGGAACCCACGGTGCCCCGAAGCGCCGGTGTAGGCGCGAGCCGCCCGGTGGCGCCATCCCCGTCCCCCGCGGCGCCCGTACCCGCGACGACCGCGGTCTCCGCCGTATCGGAAAACCCGTTGAACGTGGCCCTGCGGTCCGTCGTTTCAATCACTGGCAGCGTCGCGATCGGTGACCGAATCGGCGAGGTCATCGGCTCGGGCTTCTTCGTCTCGAAAACGGGGATGATCATCACGAACGCGCACGTGATGGAGCAGAGAGGAGCCTATAGGGGCCGGACATACGACGGCCGCTGGTTGGACCTTTCGGATCGCGAGCGATCGCGCGAAACGGACCTCGGCCTCTTTGCGGCGATGGGCGAAGGACCCTTTCCGGCGCTTTCATTCGGCTCCGCGAAGGAGTTGAATTACGGCGATCAGGTTTGGGCGATCGGGTCGCCGCTCGCCAAAGAATTGGGCTTCTCCGTGACGCGCGGGATTGTCAGCAGCCCCCTGCGGCTCTTCTCGGGACACGCCTATCTCCAGCACGATGCCGCGATCAACCCGGGAAACAGCGGCGGCCCGCTCGTCGACATGCGAGGACGCCTGGTTGGGGTCAACACATGGAAAATGTCGGGAAACGCGCAGGGGCTCGGCTTCGCGATCCCCGTCGAGGTGGTGGATGACCTTTTGAAGATCTGGAAGGTGCAGCGTTGATCCCCGCTCTTTTCGGGCTCCTTCTGCAGGCAGGATTTCCGCCTGCCACGCCTACTCCGGGACCGTCCGTCGGGCGCACGACACCGGTTCCCGCGAAACGCTCGCTCCAGGACCTCGCCCGCGAGAGGCGCAGTCTCTCGTCAGGAAGCTCAGGGCAGGGCACGCTCTCGATGACGACGCGAATAGAGACCGTGAGAACGGAGAATGTCTCGGCGAGGGTCGAGACGAGCGGCCTCGTGATTAGCGGGGATCTCGTCATTGAGCGCGTCGCCCTCGTCCAGGGAGTCATCGAGGTCTTCGCGTCCCGACGCGACGGGACGACGGCCCAGGGATTCGTCCCGTTCAAGGAGTTCCAAGGCCGGACGACGTTCTCGAGCGAGCTTGCGGCGCCAAACGTGTTGACGGATCCGCGAAGCCTGCGTTTCGACACTGCGGGCGCGAGACTGCATATTCTTCCTAGCTTTCGCTTGTGGGCGCCCGAGGGCCGAGAATACGAGGTGCAGGCCGCCTGCCTCGGCTTCTGGGCCAAGCCGGTTTTCAACGAGAAGGCGAAGGTGTTCGACCAGGTCGAGGTTCACGTTCAGAATTCGTGTCCGAATGCCGTGTCGTCTGAGAACACGTGGTTCAACCTGGCGATCGAAGCCGACTCCTTCGGCAGGACGAACGCGGGCGAACTCGGGTTGATTCTGCGAGACGTACCCGCCCACGGTGAGATCACGCAGCTCGTTCCTGCAAAGGTCGAGAAGGACAGGAGGGTCTTCGTGGTGGTCTGGCACGACCGTTGAGGTGGCGGGAAACACGAGAAATAGGCGCCGGCCCTCTGTCCGCTAGAATCCGCGCTCCGCGGCGCCTTTCGCGCCGCGACCCCTCATGACCGACCCCTCGCGCATCCGTAATTTCTCGATCGTCGCCCACATCGACCATGGGAAGACGACGCTTTCGGACCGGATTCTCGAGATCACGGGAGCGCTGACGGCCCGCGAGATGACGGAGCAGGTTCTCGACGACAACCCGATCGAAAAGGAGCGCGGCATCACGATCAAGGCGCGCTCGGTCACCCTCAAGTACCGCGCCGAGGACGGCCTCGACTACACGCTGAACCTCATCGACACGCCGGGGCACGTGGATTTCACCTACGAGGTGTCGCGCTCGCTCGCCGCCTGCGAGGGCGCGGTCCTCGTCGTCGACGCCACGCAGGGTGTCGAGGCGCAGACGCTCGCGAACGCCTACCTCGCGATCCACAACAACCTCACGATCGTCCCGTGCATCAACAAGGTCGACCTGCCCTCGGCCGTGCCCGAGATGGCCCGCGAGCAGATCGAAGACGTCATCGGGATTCCCGCGCGGCATGCCGTTCTCACATCCGGCAAGGTCGGGACGGGCGTTCACGACCTCCTCGAGCAGATCGTCCACGACATCCCGGCGCCGAAGGGCGATCCCCTGGCGCCGCTCAAGGCGCTCCTCTTCGACTCGTGGTTCGACGTCTACCGCGGCGTCACGTGTCTCGTCAGGGTCCACGAAGGGACGATCAAGCCGGGCATGAAGATCCGGATGATGGGGACGGGTCTCGGCGGCGAGGTGCAGGAAGTCGGGATCTTCAACCCGAAGCCGCTGGTCGTGCCCGCGCTGTCCGTGGGCGAGGTCGGCTACGTCATCGCGGGCATCAAGGACCTCCACGCCGCGAAGATCGGCGACACGGTCACGGAGGCCGAACACCCGACCGGCGAGGCGTTCCCCGGCTTCCTGGACGTCAAGCCGATGGTCTTCGCGTCGATCTTCCCGACGGAGACGGACGCGTACGAGGACCTCAGAGATGCCATGGAGAAACTCCGGCTCAACGATGCGTCGTTCACGTTCGAGCCGGAGTCGTCCACGGCGCTCGGTTTTGGCTTTCGGTGCGGCTATCTGGGCCTTCTCCACATGGAGATCATCCAGGAGCGCCTCGAGCGCGAATTCAACCTGTCACTCATCACGACGGCGCCGTCCGTGCCCTACCGGGTGAAGACGACGCGCGGGCAGGAGCTCGAGATCTCGAATCCGGTGAAGCTCCCCGAGGTCCAGCTGATCGACGTGATCCGGGAGCCATACATCCTCGCGACGATCATCACGAAGGACGAGTTTCTCGGTGGGATTCTCGCGTTGGCCGAGGAACGGCGGGGCACGCAGGTGTCGCTCGAGTACGCGGGGACGCAGCGCGCCGTCCTGAAGTACGAGCTCCCGCTGAACGAGGTCATCCTCGACTTCTACGACAAGCTCAAGTCGCTCTCCCGGGGCTACGCCTCGTTCGACTATCAGCTCATCGACTACCGGCCGGGCGACCTCGTAAAGCTCGACGTCCTCATCAACGGCGAGGCCGTGGACGCCCTCGCGTTCATCGTCCACCGCGACAAGGCGCAGACGAAGGGCCGCTCGATCGTGGAGAAGATGAAGGAGATGATCCCGCAGCAGATGTTCGAGGTCGTCATCCAGGCGGCGATCGGCTCGAAGATTCTGGCGCGCTCGACCGTGCGGGCGATGCGCAAGAACGTGATCGCGAAGTGCTACGGCGGCGACATCACGCGCAAGAAGAAGCTCCTCGAGAAGCAGAAGGAAGGCA
This sequence comes from Acidobacteriota bacterium, assembly GCA_030278895.1. GTDB lineage: Bacteria > Acidobacteriota > Thermoanaerobaculia > UBA5066 > UBA5066 > Fen-183. The sequence continues at coordinate 63,069 of JARXKK010000001.1, read as the reverse complement.
AGCGCCGCATGAAGAAGGTCGGCCGGGTCGATCTTCCGCAGGAGGCCTTCCTCGCGGTCCTGAAGGTCGACTGATGACGCGGGTGGCGCGCGTCGTGGAGACGGCCGAGGCCGTCCTCGTGGCCGCCGCTCTCGCCCTGGCCTTCAAGGGCTTCGTCTTCCAGATCTACCACGTGCCGAGCGCCTCGATGGAAGACACGGTGCTGGCGGGTGACTACGTTCTCGTGAACAAGTTCGCGTACGGCGAGCACAAGGGCGCCTGGGGGCGTCTCCTCCCGTATCGGGACCTGACGCGCGGAGACGTCGTCGTTTTCCGGTATCCGCCCGATCCGGACCGCGATTTCGTGAAGCGCGTCGTCGGTCTGCCGGGAGACAAGGTCGCCGTGGAGGCGAAGAGCCTCGTGGTCGGCGGGCACGTCGTGATCGAGCCCTGGGCCGTGCATCGCGACGCGAGGACGTTCGGGGCCGACGCGCCCGCGGCCGTGAGGGTCCGTGACCGACTCGGACCGATCGAGATCGAGGAGGGCCGATTTTTCGCGCTGGGAGACAACCGCGACGAGTCGCAGGACTCCCGATTCTGGGGCTCCGTGCCCCTGGCGCACCTGGAAGGCCGCGCCGTCGTCGTTCTCTGGTCCGTCCGCGAGGGACCACGGTCTTTTTCGGGCCGTGGAGCGGCGTTACGCCGTACGATCGATACCGCGCTAAACTTTTTGACTCGGACTCGCTGGGAACGAAGCTTTCACGTCATTCGCTAGAGCGCGCGAGCACGGTCGCGCCGGAAGGAGAACACGATGCGGCACGCCGCAAGAAGCGCCCGGAGGGGAGAGGGAGCCTTCGGTCTCGTCGTCGGGCTGGCCGTCCTGTTCGTCGTCGTCGTCGCGTGCGTCCGCATCGTTCCCCTGCACATTCACGGGAACGAGGTTCTGGATGCGATGAACGAAGCCGCCAACTTCGGCGGTCTGAAGACTCTCGAGAAACTCCAGGTGGACGTCTACCTGCGCGCGCAGGACGCGAAGGTGCCGCTCAAGATGGAAGCGATCCGCGTGGAGAAGAACGGCGCCTACATCGCCATCTCCGCCCGCTACGATCAGACCGTCGACATCTTCGGCTACAAGTACGTGTACCGGTTCGACAAGCGGGTCGAAAAACCCGTCTTCTAGTGCCACCCCGAACCGACGAAGAAACGCCGCCGCTCAACGAGATCCGCCTCGACGTGTGGCTGGACGTCTCGTGCCTCTTTCCGACGCGTTCGCAGGCGGCCGCGGCGTGCACGGGGGGCAAGGTGCACCTGAACGGTCACGCGGCCGCGGCCCACAAGCTGCTGCGCGTTCGCGACCGGCTCGAAATCACGTTCGCGCGCGATCGGCGGACGTTCGTCGTAAAGGGTCTCGTCGAGAGAAGCATTCCGAAGGCCCAGGCCCGGCTCCTTTACGAGGAAACGACGCCGCCTCTCCCCCCCGAGGTTCTCGAGGCCCGGCGGCTCGAGCGCCTGCTCGCGCCCCGCCGGGACGAGAAGGGCGGCAAGCTGTCCAAGAAAGAGCGACGCGACCGGGACAAGGCGCGCGGCTGGTGAGGCGCCCCCCGCGCCCGCGGCTTTACGAGATCGTTCTCCTCGCCGACTTCGTGGCCGTCGTCCTGCTCCTGAGGGTCCGCGCGCGGCTCGGCCTCGACGTCCTGCGCACGCTCCTCGACATGGGGGAATTCGTCACGTTCGCGGCCCTGTTCCTCCTGGGCGGGATCGCGCTGCGCGCGCTCTTCGCCGCGCGCCGGGGATGGCGGCGCGGGGCGGCGCGCCTCCGCGCCAGCTTCAGGCCGCGATCCGTCTTCGACCTGCTGCGCTTTCTGGCCGCGCTCGGGCTCACGTCGTACGTCTACAGCTGGCTGAAGCTCGGGCTCCCGCTGCTCCGGCCCGACGTCCTCTACGACGCGGGCCTCTTCCGGCTCGAGACCGCCCTTCACTTCGGCGTGAACCCCGGACGCTTCCTGCAGAGCCTGTTCCCGTATCCGGCGTTCTGGCGGGTCCTCGGCGGTTACTACGGCGCCTTCATCCTGACGGTCATCACGGGCGTCGGCTGGTTCGGGGCGGCGCTCTCGATCCGCGACCGCGCGCGTTTTGCCGCGGGCTTTTCGTTCCTGTGGATCCTCGGGTCGTGGTTCTACTTCGCGGTCCCGTCCCTCGGGCCGTGCTACGTCCTCACGGACGACTACACGGAGGTCCGCGCGGCGATGCCGGAGCAATCCGCCACGATGAACCTTCTCTTCGCGCACTATGGCCGCATGCGCGCCTTCCGCCGACACCCGGAAGGGACGGATCTCTCTCCGTACCTCGGAATCGCGGCCATGCCCTCACTTCACGTCGCCGCGCAGGCTTTCCTGATGTTCTTCGCGCGCAAGCGGTCGCGGGTGCTCTTCCTCCTCTACGCCGTCCTCACGGCCGTCACGTTCTTCACGGCGGTCGTGAGCGGCTGGCACTACGCGATCGACGGTTACGCGGCCCTGCTTCTCGCCTGGGTTGCATGTGCGGCGGGGAGCCGGAGCGTGCCTTCCGCGTAACATCCCTTCGATGCGGATCCTCCTCTTCACGGGAAAGGGCGGCGTCGGCAAGACGACGGTGGCGGCCGCGACGGGGCTCGTCCTGGCGGCGCGCGGCCTCAAGACGCTCGTCATGTCCGTGGACGCGGCTCACTCGCTCGCGGACGCTTTCGACCGCGACGTCGCTCTCACCGACCACGCGCACGGGACGACCGTCGCCGTCTCCGAGAACCTCTGGATCCAGGAGGTCGACGTCACCGAGGAAATCGGCCGCCACTGGAAGGACATCTCGGGGTACATCACGACGCTTCTCGCGGTCACGGGCGTCGAGGAAGTCCTCGCCGAGGAGCTCGCGATCTTCCCGGGCATGGAGGAGGTGTCGGCGCTCCTTTACGTCAACCAGTACGCGCGTGAGAAGGCGTTCGACGTCCTCATTCTCGACTGCGCGCCCACGGGGGAATCTCTCCGGTTCGTCTCGCTCCCGCCGACGCTCGACTGGTACATGAAGAAGCTCTTCCGGCTCGAGCGGTCGATCCTCAAGGTCGCGCGCCCCGTCGCCAAGAAGATGACCGACCTTCCCCTTCCGCCAGACCGCTACTTCGACAACGTCCAGTCCCTCGCGCAGAAGCTCGAAGGGGTGGATGCACTCCTGAAGGACCCGAAGACGACGACCGTCCGCCTCGTGACGAACGCGGAGAAGATCGTCATCAAGGAGACGCAACGCGCCTTCATGTACTTCGGCCTTTACGGGTTCACGGTGGACGCCGTCATCGTGAATCGGCTCCTGCCGGACGGCGTCCACGATCCGTTCTTCGACAAATGGCGTAAGACTCAGGCGCAGTTTCTCGAGGAGGCGCGCGGCTACTTCGATCCGGTTCCGATCTTTACGCTGCCGCTCCGGGACGACCAGGTGCTCGGCTCCGCGGCGCTCGTCGCGCTCGGACGGGACCTCTGGGCGGCGAAGAACCCAGCCGACTCCTTCCGCTCGGACCCGCCGTACCGGTACGCGAAGAAGAACGGCAAGTACGTCCTCACGCTCGATCTGCCGTTCGTCGACAAGCACGAAGTCGACCTCGCGATGGCCTCGGGAGACCTCATCGTCCGGATCGGAAACGTGCGTCACCACATCCCGGTGCCGCGCATGCTCGCGGGCCACGCGCCGAGCGGCGCAAAGGTGGAGGACGGACGGCTCACGGTACGCTTCACGGGTCCGGAGGCACGCTGATGGCGAGGAGAACCAAGAAGGACCCGCTCGAGAACGATTTCGGCCCCGGGGTCCGCGGGGAGAAGGACGGAGCGCGCCCGACATCGGGGCCCATTCCGGGCCTCGCCTGCGCGGGAGACGGCTGCCTCTTCAAGCCCGCGGCCGACCTCGTGGGGAAATTCTCGCTGCGCCTCGCGCGGGGGCACGGGAGCTCGCTCTCCCGTGCGGCGACCTCGGGCATCGAGTTCATGAAGGCTCTCCGCGATTTCCTCGACGAGGAGATCGCCCTCGCCGAACGTGCCGCGGGGGCGGGCGGGAAGCCTTCCCGTTACGAGAAGATCAAGGTGGAGTGAGGCCGATGTCCGGCGGCGGAAACGCCGCTGCGATCTCGGCGACGATCGCGCGCGCAGCGACGGCGGGATCGGGTGCGCCCGTGATCGGGCGGCCCACGACGAGAACGTCCGCGCCCGCGCGGATCGCTTCGCCTGGCGTCGCGACGCGTTTCTGGTCGCCCGACGCCGCGCCCGTGGGGCGCACGCCGGGAACGACGAGGAGAAAATCCCGCCCGCACGCGGCGCGGATCGCCGTGATCTCCTCCGCGGAGCACACGACGCCGTCGAGGCCTGCGCTTTGCGCGAGGACCGCGAGCCGGAGCGCGGCCTCGCGGGGAGACCCGGTGAGCCCGACCGCGTGAACCGCGGCGGCGTCGAGGGACGTCAGAATCGTCACGGCGATGAGCCTCGGCGCGGGGAGGCCCGCCTTCGCGGCGGCGGCGCGGCCGTCTTCGCCGAACGCTTTCATCATCTCGGCGCCGCCCGCGGCATGGCAGTTCACGATCGTGGCGCCGGTACGAACCGCGGCGGCGGCGGAGCGGCCGACGGTGTTCGGGATGTCGTGGAGCTTCAGGTCGAGGAAGACACCGGCCCGGGATCGGGCGATCTCCCGCACGAGGGAAGGCCCCTCGGCCACGAATGCCTCGAGCCCCAGCTTCAGGAAACCGGCTTCAGGGGCGACGCGGCGCGCCATCGCGAGGATCTGGGCCCCATCGGGCAGGTCCAGCGCGACGGCGAGCCGTCCCCGTGCCGCGTCGGTCCGGCTCATGACCGGCTCATGAGAAGAAGTGGTCGGGCCGGGGCCGCGTCTTCAGGGTGCCGACGAGATCGGAGACGCGCGCGACGCCGTGATCCGCGCACCACACCGACAGTTCCTTCACGAGACGGCCCGCGAGCGAGGGATCCCGGAAGTTCGCGGTGCCGATCTGCACGGCGTTCGCGCCGGCGATGAGGAACTCGACGACGTGTTCGACGGTCTCGATGCCGCCCATCCCGAAGATCGGCACCTTCGGGAGCGCCGTTCTCACTTCCCACACCATGCGCAGGGCGACGGGGCGAATCGCGGGCCCCGAAAGGCCGCCGGTCGTGAACCCGATCTTCGGCTCGCGGCGCTCGATGTCGATCGCGAGGCCGACGAGCGTGTTGATCAGGGAGAGGGCGTCCGCTCCGGCGTCCACGGCGGCGCGCGCGGAAGCCACGATGTCCGTCACGTTAGGAGAGAGCTTGACGATGAGCGGATGGCGGGTCGCCGCGCGGATCCTCTTCACGAGGCCCGCGAGCGCATCGGGGTTGTTCCCGAAGATCATCCCGCCCTTGACCACGTTCGGGCAGGAGACGTTCATCTCGATGGCGGCGATGCGCCGATCCGCACCGATGCGCTCGACGACGGCCACGTAGTCGTCCTCGGTGTCTCCCCAGACGTTCGCGATAACGGTTGCGCCGAGCCGCGCGAGCTCAGGGAGCTTGTCCGCGAGAAAGGCGTCCACGCCGACGTTCTGGAGGCCGATCGCGTTCAGCATCCCCGCGTCCGTCTCGCAGATGCGCGGAGGCGGATTGCCGTGGCACGGGCGGCGCGAGAGCCCCTTGACCGAGATCGCCCCGAGCGCCGCGAGGTCGAGGTACTCGGCGAACTCGAGGCCGTAGCCGAAGGTGCCCGAGGCCGTACCGATCGGATTCTTGAGGCGCAGCCGGCCGAAGGGCGTCGAAAGGTCGACCTTCATGGCGCCTTTTCGGTCATAGCCGGGTCCAGTCGATCCGGCTGGGCGCGACGCACGGCCCTTCCTTGCAGATCGTCGCGAAGCGCCCGTCGGCCATCGGAACGACGCAGCCGAGGCAGACGCCGAAGCCGCAGGCCATCTCGGACTCCATCGCGAACGAGCCTTCGAGCTCCGCGTCCGCGAGAAGCCGGGTGAGCGCGCGGAACATCGGCAGTGGGCCGCAGGCGTAGGCGCGGCGGTAACGCGCGCCGCCGGCGAGCGCATGCGTGAAAAGGTCGGTGACGAGGCCCCGCCGTCCGAGCGAACCGTCGTCCGTCGCGTAGCGGCACCGGTGGGAGCCGAGGAATCGCTCGAACTCGGGCCTCTTCAGGATGTCGTTCTCGTTGCGTCCGCCGTAGAAAAGGTCGGCGGCGATCCCGCGGGCGGCGAGCGTCCGGGCGAGGAGGACGAGGGGCGCGAGGCCTATCCCGCCGGCGACGAGGGCGACGCGGTCCGTGGGGAGGAGGTCGTCGATCGGGAACGGCACGCCGAGCGGGCCGAGGACCGGGAGCGGCGTCCCTTCGGCGAAACGCGCGAGCGCGGCCGTCCCGACGCCGACCACCTTGACGACGAACTCCAGCGCGGGCACGCCCGCGACCGTGGTGACGTCGGCGATGGAGAACGCGCGGCGGAGATACGGGCGCAGCCCCTCGCCGGCCTGAATCATCGCGAAGTGTCCCGGCCGCGTGGCCGGGCCGATCGAGCCCGCCGACAGAAACAGCGAGTAGTGCTGTTCGTCGTAATGAGTCGTCCTGAGGACGCGGAGGGATTCGTTGACGGCCATCGGGAAGAGGGCGACACTCGCCGGGCGCGGATTATGAGCGAGGGCAGACCGGCGTACCACCTTCCTCTCGGAGGCGCGCTCTTCGGCCTCGCGGCGGGCGACCTGCTGCTGGGTCTCAATCCGGAGCTCCTGCAATTCCTTCCGGCCGCGCGCCTTCTCTTTGTCGCCGCCGCTTCGGGAGCGATCCTCGCCTCGCCTCTCGTCCTCCTGTCGCGAGCCAGACGCCCTTCGCGCGCCGGCGCGGCCTGGAGCGCCGTCCTGCTCGCGGCGTTCGGCGTGTTCGTCGAGTTCCAGCGGCAGGCGCTCCACGACTTCGTCCCTTCCGGGGTCCGGCGTGTGCTCGTCGCGACGGCCCTGGCCGCGTTTCTTTCTGCGGCCGTCCTCGCGGCCCGCGCCTTGCGCGGCGGGCCCAACGCCGGGACGCTTTCGATCTCGCTCGCCCTCTTCCTGCTCGCGCCCGCTGTGGGCCGGCGCGCGCCGGAGCGCCCGGCGCCCGGGCCCGCGACCGCTCCCCTCCGCGCGCCGCGGCGGAACCTCCTCGTCGTCGGATTCGAGGGGGCGTCGTGGGACCTCCTCACGGCTTACGCTTCGGAGGGGGCGATGCCGGTGGTCGCCCGGCTCCTGCGCGAGGGAGCGGCCGGCCCGCTGGCCGCTCTCTCTCCGTACGACAGGGCTGCGCTCTGGACGACGGCCGCGACGGGCAAACGGCCCCTGAAGCACGGCGTCGTGTCGTCGCGTCGCTGGGAGACGCCCCTGGGAACGCTCCGCCTCCTCCCCGTTCTGCCCGGCTTGGCGATGCCGGGACGCACGCATCCGGCGGCAGATGCGGCGGCGGCGCGCCGCAGCCTGACGTTCTGGGAGATTCTCGCCTCGCGCGGCCACGAGGCGGCGGTCCTCGGCTGGCCCGCGTCTTCGCCGGCGCGGGAGGGGCTCGTCCTCTGGGCGAGCGACGCCTTTTTCGAGGGGAGCGCGGCCGGGAACACGGCGCTCCCCGTCGAGGCCGCCGCACGGGCACGGCTCTTTCGCGTCTCGCCCGACGGCCTCGACCGGCCGCTCGCGCGCGCGCTCGTTCCGGACGGACTTGCGAGGGGTGAAGCTCGACTCTCCCCCCTCCGCGGAGCCGCGCGCGATCTCACGGTCACCGGGGCGGCTCTCGCGGCGCTGCCGGGCGGCCCGCGAAATGTCTCGGCCGTCGTTCTCGCGGGCCTCGCGGAGGTGAGCGGGCTCTTCGGAGCCGCGGGCAACGCACGTTACTGGGGCCTCTCCGTCCCGGAGGCCGACGCGCGAGCCGCCGCGCTTCGCGCCTACTACCGGTTTCTCGACGACCTGCTGGGGGAGATCCTGGAACGCGAGGGCCAGGATCGCACGATCTGCCTCTTCGCTCCGGCCTCGTGGGGGCCGCCGCCGACGCTCGAGGCCGTCGCGCGGTTCCTGCGCGGAAAAACACCCGCCGCGAGCCCCGATGCCGCGCGCGATGGATTCGTTCTCTTCTCGGGCGCCGGAGTGCGGTCGGGGGTGCGGCTCACGTCCGCGAACGTCCTGGATCTCGCGCCGACGCTGCTCGTCCTCGCGGGCGAGCCCGTCGCCCGCGACATGGACGGGCGCGTCCTTGCCGAAGCGTTCGACGAGCGGCTCACGGAGTCGGCGAGCGTTCCGATCGTGTCGACCTTCGAGGCGGCGGGACCGCAGTAGCTCCCGTCACGCGGGCCGGACCTTCGAGCGCCGCGAGAAGAGCGGCATGGAACGCGGCGGGGGCCTCGAGGGGCCCATCGTGTCCGGTCCCCTCGAGGACGACGAAGCGCGCCTCGCGCATCTTCGAGGCGGCGCCGCGTGCTTCGGCGAGAGGGAAGAGCGTGTCCCGTTCGCCCCAGATGAGCGTCGCTCGCGGCGGCAGGTCGGGCAGGCGCGACAGCAGGCCGTCCGCCTCGGCGAGGCGCGCGACCGTTGCGGCTGCGGTGCCGCTTCCGTAGTTCCGGCCAAACGCGTCGAGGATGAAACCAGCGGAAGGCGCGGGCTTCCGGAAGAAGAGAAGGTCGAAAATCCGGCGGGCTCCCGCGCGGTCGCGCGGGAGCACTCGCGTGCGCTCTGCATCCGTGTCCTCCGGAAGCGAGAGGCCCGCCGCGTCCACGAAGACCAGCCGTGAGACCTTCCAGGGAAACTCCAGCGCGTACCAGCCCGCCGTCCAGCCGCCGAGGGAGTGGCCGACGAAATCGAACTTCTCGAGCGCGAGGGCCCGCGCGAGCGCGTCCATCGCGGCCACCCGGCCGCGCACACCGAAGCTGGCGGCATCGTGCGGCGCCGCGCTGAGCCCCGAGCCAGGCGCGTCCGGAAGGATCACGGTCCGGCCCTGCCGGGCGAGGAAGCGCGCGGCCTCTGTCCAATACGTCGCGTCGGCTCCGAGGCCGTGGAGGAGGACGACGGGCCGCTCGGCGGAGAGCGGTCCGAGAACGTACGCCGAGAGGGATGTTCCGTCGTCCGCGGCAAAGACCTCGCGCTTCGCTCCCGACAGGAAAAGACGCTTCTCCTGGAGAGAGCGGTAAACGGGGAGGGGATCGACGGCGATCGCGCCGAAGAGGAAGAAGAGGGAGAAAGCCGTTGCTCCGAGAACCACGCTCCGGAGGCGCATCGTCAGTATGCGAGCAGCGAGCGCAGCGCCGCGAGGATGTCCTCGCTTTGCGGAAGCGTGGCGTTCTCCAGCTCCGGGGCGTAGCCGCAGAACACGTTCTTCGCGGCGACGCGCCGCACGGGCGCGTCGAGCCACCCGAAGAGCTCGTCCGCGGCGCGCGCGGCGATCTCCGCCCCGAAGCCGTGCGTCTGCCAGTCCTCGTGGACGACGAGGAGCCGGTTGGTCCGCTTCACGCTCTCGGCGATCGCGTCGAAATCGTACGGCGCGAGCGAGCGCAGGTCGATGACCTCGGCGTCCCGGCCGTCCTCTTCCGCGAGGCGGGCGGCAGCGACCGCGCTCCGGAAGACCGTCGCCCCGTAGGTCACGATCGTGGCATCGGTCCCGGGCCGCACGGTTTTCGCCTTGCCGAAGGGAACCATGAAATCCGGACCGGGGTAGCGGCCCTTGTTGTGCGTCTGGCGGTACAGGTGCTTGTGCTCGAGAAAGAGCACGGGATCGTCGCAACGGATCGCCGTGCGGAGAAGGCCATTCGCGTCGAGAGCGTTGGACGGCATGACGACGCGGAGCCCCGGGATGTGCGCGAAGGTCACCTCGCCCGACTGTGAGTGGTAGGGCCCTCCGCCCGTGAGATAGCCGCCGATCGCGACCCGGATGACGACCGGCGCGCGGAAGGACCCGCCCGAGCGCCAGCGCGTCGTCGCGAGCTCGTCGCGAATCTGCAGCATGGCGGGCCAGATGTAATCGAAGAACTGGATCTCGACCACCGGCCTCAGTCCGCGCGCGGCCCACCCGATGGCGCGGCCGACGATGCTCGCCTCGGCGAGAGGCGAATTGAACACGCGCGCGGGCCCGAACTCCTTCTGGAGGCCGGCCGTCACCTTGAAGACGCCGCCCTTCCCCTTGCACTCGCCGAGGACGTCGCTCCGACTCGCGTCCGCCACGTCCTCGCCCCAGATCGCGATGCGCTGGTCGCGCGCCATCTCGTCGCGAAGCGCGGCATTGATGAGGTCGACCATCGTCGTGGGCTCGCCCGTGAATGCCGGCCGGTCCTCCGTGTCGAAGGCACCCGACGTCGGATCGACGTCTCGAGACACGATGTGCCCGAAGACGGAGTCGGGGCCGGGCTGCGGGCGCGCGAGGGCCTCGTCCGCCGCGGTGCTCACGAGGGCGCTCACCTCTTCGCCGAGAGCGAGGAGCTCCTCGGCGGAAGCGAGGTTCTCTTTCGCGAGGAAGGCGGCGAACAGCTCGAGCGGGTCGCGGGCGAGGTCCTTCTTCCGTTCCGCCTCGGGGCGGTAGAGTTTCTCGTCGTCCGAAAGGGAGTGCGAATACGGGCGAACGACGTGCGCGTGGACGAGCGACGGGCCCTTCCTCTCGCGCGCGTACGCGAACGCGTAGCGCATCGCGTCGTACGAGGCCAGGAAGTCGCAGCCGTCCGTCTCGGCGACGAAAAGGCCGGGATACGAGCGCACGAGCTTCGAGATGGAGCCCCCCGGGGTGTTCACCTCGACGGGCACGGAGATCGCGTAGCCGTTGTCCTCGACGACGAAGACGACGGGGAGCTTCGACAGGCACGCCGCGTTCAAGGCCTCCCAGAACTCGCCTTCGGAGGTGGCGCCGTCGCCGATCGTCACGACGACGATCTCGCCCGCCGCCGCGCCCTGGACGGCGCCGAGGAGGCCGGCCGCGCCGGACGCCTGTTCGCGCTGGAGATACCGGCCGGCTTCGGCCGCGCCGACGCCTGGCAGGCATTCGGTGGCCGTCGGCGAGGAGGTCGTGAAGATGCGGAGCGCGGCCGAACCCCAATGCGATGGCATCTGTCGCCCGGCGGACGCCGGGTCGTCGGCGGCTCCGACCGCCTGCAGGAACATGTCCCGTGGGCTCACGCCGAGGCCGAGGCAGAGCGCACGGTCACGGTAGTACGGGAAGAGCCAGTCCGAGCCCTTTCGCATCTGAAACGCGATCGCCGTCTGGACGGCTTCGTGCCCGGCCCCGCTGATCTGGAAGAAGATGCGGTTCTGGCGCTTGAGCTGGATTTCCTTGTCGTCGATCCGGCGGGACGTGAGCATGTTCCGGTACGCCCGGAGCAGGTCCTCGCGCGAAAGGCCCTCGTACTGGTCCGCTTGCGGCGGCGCGATTTCCGTCGCCATCGCGCGGAGATTACCGGAAATCGGCGTGCCAGTCCGAATGCGGCACGCGATTCTCGACGATCCACCCGTAGAGGAGATCCCGGTAGGTGCGCGCCGTGATGCCCTCCTCGGTGAAGAAGGGCTCGAGGGAGGCGTTCAGGGCGGGAAGGCGGTAGAAGGGAACGGCCGGGAAGTAATGGTGCTCGAGGTGAAGGTTCGACCACAGGTAGACGAACTCCCAAAGCGGCGCGCGGGCCATCCGGGTGCCCCACTTCGCGGGTTCCGCGGGAACGATGTCGTAGTGCTGGCCGAGGCGATTGAGAGCGAAGGCGGGAGGGAAGACGAGAAAAACGGGAACGGCATACAGCCACAGGAGGCGCGCGGCGCCGCCGAAAAAGCCGATCGCCGCGGCGGCGGCGAGGTGCAGGAGGATGGCCGCGAAGCGCTCGGCCCGAATGCGGCGCTGCAGCGTTTCCGGGTACGTGGCGGTCTCCGTTCGGGCCGCGCGGAAGTAGATGGGAAAGAGCGCGGGCGTCGCGTAGAGGAGCTTCAGCCAGCGCGCGTTGAGCTTGGGGGACAAGTGCGCGCGCTTCGGGTCGTCGATCGAGGAGCCGAGCTCGGCATGGTGATCGAGGTGCCAGCGCGTGAACTGCGCCGGCGAGATGCCGGAAGGCAGGGCGTAGAGGAGGCCGAGGGCGCGGTAGGCGCGCGGCCGGTCACCGTCGAAGACGGCCTTGTGGACGACCTCGTGAAGGAGGACGGTGCCGTCGAACACGACGAACCCGAGGACGAGCGCGCACGGGATCCGGACCCACAGGCTCTCGAAGTGCCAGCCGAGCGCAAGCGCGGCGGCGAAGAAGACGAGCTGGCGGACGGCGACCGCGAAGTGCCTCGAGGGGCTCTTGCGATGGAGCCCCTTCAGAACCTCGTGCGGGACCGCGGCCGCGAGCCGCTGACGGAGGTCCCCGATCGCCTGGTGGTAGTAGCCCGACTTCATCGCTCCAAGGTTACGTCAACGTCCTGGGCCGGCGAGGTATTCCCTCCGACCTCTTCCGCCACGAGATAGAGCGGGCGGCCCTTCACCTCGTCGTAGATTCGGCCGAGGTATTCGCCGAGGACGCCGATCATGAGGAGCTGCACGCCGCCGAGGAGGAGGATCCATCCCATGAGCGTCGTCCAGCCGCGCTCGTTGATCCCGAGCACTTTGAGAAGAACGACGACGACGATGTAGAGAAACGCGAAGAACGACACGGCGAATCCGAGCCACGTCGCGAGCTGGAGGGGCACGTGGCTGAAGGAGGTGAGTCCGTCGAGGGCGAACCGCAGCATCTTGCGGAGCGGGAACTTCGTCTCGCCCCTGGTCCGCGGCGGCCGTACGTACAGGACGCCCGTCTGCCGGAAGCCCACCCACGCCGTCATGCCGCGGATGAAGCGGTGCCGCTCGCGCAGGCGCCGAAACGCGGCCACGGCCTTCGGCCCCATGAGACGGAAGTCCCCGACGTCGACCGGGATGTCCACGTTCGTCCAGCGCTTCAGAAGCCGGTAAAAGACGTGGGCGGTCCAGAGCTTGAAAGCACTCTCGCCCTCGCGTTTGCTGCGCTGCGCATAGACGACTTCGTAACCCTCATCGACCTTCTTCAGCATCTCTGAGAGAAGCTCGGGAGGGTCCTGCAGGTCCGCGTCCATGACCGCCACGACCCGACCCCGCGCGGCGTCGACACCCGCGGTGAGCGCCATCTGGTGGCCGAAATTCCGGGAGAACCGGAGCGCACGGACGCGCGGATCCTGGCGGGCGAAGGCGGCCATCTTCTCGAACGAGAGGTCGCTCGAGCCGTCGTCCACGTAGACGATCTCCCACGTGCGAGAGGTCGCGGTCAGAACGCGCGTGAGCCGCTCGTTCAGCTCGTCTAGATTCTCGACTTCGTTGAAAACGGGCAGAGCGACCGAGACGTCGGGGCGGTTCATGACGTGCCCTTCGCCTCGGCAGGAGCCTCAGCGGGCGCGGGCGCCGGCGGCGGCACGGGCGGCAAGGTGGCCGGGCCCGTCCGCCGGAAGACCGTCACCCAGACCGAGCCGATCGGATTGTTGCCGTCGGCGCGGTCCCAGGTCTCGCGCGTGAAGAGGTAGAGAAGAAGCTGTCTCAGGTTCGGCCGAAGCGGCTTGGGCGCCACGTCCGGAATCCACCAGGCGCGGAAAGGCACGCGGTCGCGCTTGTAGGACGGCCCGAGAACCTCAGCCTGCTTGTCGGCGTCGGCGTCGTCGCAGACGACGATCGGCGGACGGAGGTCGCCCTTCGGAGCTTGCCAGTTCACGGGCGCCTTGCGGACGTACCAGCTCATCGGCCAGCCCGCCTCCCCCGAGACGATGGCGGCCGGCACTTCGCCCACCTTTCCGTACGCGAGGATCTCGTCCACGAGGCCCAGCATCTCCGGACAGGTCTGGACCTGAATGGCCGACTCCGCCTTGCGGGAATTGGGCGTGAGGACGGGATAGACGAAGGAGAGGGTCACCGCCGTCAGGAGCGACGCGGCCACGACGACCGCGCCGCCGAGCCGCGCGCGCGATCCCTTCCCGGCGAGGAGCGCCCACGCGGCGCCGGCGAGCGGCAGGAAGGGGAGCACCTGGTGGACGATGAGCCAGCCCGCCTTCTCGCCGAGGTACGCATACATCGCGACGGACGAGAGCGCCCAGCCCGCGAGGAAGCGCTCGGCGAAGGTGAACCGTGACCAGCGCGTCGCGATGAAGGCGAGCGCCGGCAGGACGATCGCGAACTCGTACTGCAGGAGGCGCGGCAGGTAGAACGTCTTCGGGCCGCCGACGCGCTCCAGCTTGTGCTGGCCCCACCAGTACGAGATCGCGTCGAAGACGGGATTGCCCGATTCTGGGTGGACGAGGAAAAACGTGTAGAGAACTTCGGAAACGCAGAAGAACAGGAGGAGGGCGCCCACGAGAGGAACGGTGTGCGCCTCGAGCCAGTCGATGATGCGGCGCAGCCGGTTCCACACGTCGATCCCGCGACCGGGCTCGGCCCACGCGGCCGCGACCGACGGCACCATGAGCGCGAGCAGGACGTAGAAGTTTTCCTTTGACGCGAATGCGACCGAGGCCGACAGGGAAGCGAAGCAGAGGTCGCGAAGGCGCCCGCGCGCGAGGTACTGGTCGAGCCACAGGAAGAGGCCGGCCGTGCCGAGAAGGCTCCAGATGTCGTCCCGGCAGAAGCGCGAGTAGTAGAGGAGGTTCGGCGAGAACGCCGCGAGGACGCCCGTGGCGAAGGCCGCGGCGGGGCCGAACCTTCGCCGGAGAAGGAGCGCCATCATCGAGAGCGCGATGCCTCCGAGCGCGGGCGCGAGGCGCGCGGAGAAGTCCGAGTCGCCCGAGCTCAGGGTCAGAAGGCCCCACGTCTTGTACGCGAGCGCGACCGCGAAGTACTGAACCGGCCCGTGGTAGACGGGGTCGTACTTGTACGTCCCGTCCTGGATGAGATGCAGCGCGGCCCACGCGTGAATCGACTCGTCGTGGTGGAGCGCGTGCGACCCGAGCTGAACGAGATGGAGGAGCGCCGAGAGGGCGAAGAGCGCGATCCAGGCCTTCTTCTCGAGGTCCGAGAACGGCGGCTCGGCGGCGGAGCGGGGGGCGGCTTCGTTCATTTCAGAATCTCGAAGACCGCGGAGTCGCCGGCCGTGAAGGCGCGGCGGAAGTTGGCGCGCATCGGGAAGGCGCTCGGGCCGAAGTCGCGCTTTTCGAGGGCGCCGACGAAGACGTAACGCACCTTGTAACGGTGCAGGATGTTGAAGACCGCCTCGGAGTCCTCGGAAGAGTAGATCGCCCGGAGGGCGTCCTTACGGGCCGTCGTCTCGGCGATGGAGCGGTTGCCGCGCCACAGCCCCTCGTGGTTCTCCCAGCCGAGAACGGTCGGGATCCCCGTGGCCGCCCCGATGCGCCCGTAGTCCGTGTAGGGGTTCCCGGTCGCCTCGGCGAGGACCGCGCCCTCCACGGCGTGCGCGCGAAGCCAGGAGATCGCGTCGCGATCGCCGGGCGCCTCGCGCGTCATCCAACGGAGGCCGTCGAGCCCGTCGAGGGCGCCCGTCCATTTCGCGCGAAAGACGACGGCGGAAAGCGGGTGGGCGAGGGCGCCGACGAGGGCGCAGGCGACGGCGATGCGGACGAAGACGCGCGCGTGGCGCGTCGCGAGCGCGAGCGGCAGGAGAAGGGCACCGCCCAGCGCGAGGAGCGGCCAGGCCCCCATGAAGCACTTGAAGACGGTGTTCATCCGGCGCGCCGCCTCGCCGTACGTGTCCGCGACGAGGACGACGTCCGGCACGGCCGCGAGGACCGCGCCCGATGCCGCGAGGAGAAGCCCGGCCCGGATCGCCCCGGCGGGAGGCGCGGGATCTCCCGGCGGCGCGTCGCGGAGGAGCAGCCAGAGCACGCCCGCGGCGAATCCGGCCGCAAGAGAAAAGACCGGTTTTTTCGTGAGGACGACGAGCGCGAGCGCGAGGGCGGGAAACGCGCACGCCGCGACGAGCGCCCGGTCCGCGCGCACCTGGCTGCGGACGAGGGCGATCCCGAACGCGAGGGCCGGAATCACGGCGAGAACGCCGAAGTGAAGAAAGGCGTCCCAGGATCCGGTCCCTTCCTTCCACCAGGAGAGGCCGTTGAACGCGGGGCGGGGTGAGAGTGCGAAGGGCGTCAGAAAGAAGGCGGCGGGAAGGAGCGTCGCGAGACTGCGGATGAAGGCGGGCCTGAAATCCCGCTCGGCGAGGTTTCCGGCGCCCAGGACGAGGAGAGTCGCGGGGAGATCCCACGGGTTCGCCGAGAGGACGGTCGCAAGGAGTACGCCGTCGAGCAAGGTCCCGCCCACGCGGGAGATCCGGCCCGCGAGGCCGATGAACGTCACGAAGAACGGAAAGACGACCGCGTGTGGATGCAGGTCCCCGAGGCGAAACGTGAAGAGCGGCCACTCGGTGATCGTGTGGGGGTTGTCGACGCGGCGGGAGGACATCCACCAGTCGAGGTCCTTGAGGGGCTTGTCCGAGAGGAACTGCCGCGCGCCGTCGAACGTCCCGCCGAGGACGAGAAGGAGGCCGCCGAACACCGCGATCGCCGCTCCGCCCCGCCGGGCGCGGATCGCTCCGAATCCCGCGAGCGCCGCGAGGGCCGGCAGGAGTGCCGCGATCAGGTTGTAGGCGTACTCCGACGGGACGCGGGCCGCGCGGGCAGGCAGGGCGAACAGATACGTCCCGAAGTGGTAGTACGGGAACCGCTCGCCGGAAAGCCACGGATCCGGGAACGGGAGACGCACGGTCGTCATGAGTCCCGACAGGACCGCGAAGTCCATGGGCTTTTCCGTCTGACGGATCTCGGCGAAGGTCCAGCGGACCCACAGGAAGAAGAGAAAGACGCCGAAAAAGACGGCGAGAGGGAGAAGGCGTGCGCGCGTGCGGGGAAGAACTCCCGGCAGGTGGGCTCCGCCCCAGAGGAGCGCCGCGGACAGGGAGAGAAACGCGAGCGGCAGCGCGAGCCGGGTGATCGGGACGTAGAAGATCGACGACAGGAGCCAGCCCGGCAGGGCGGCCAGCACGAGGCCCACGGGGAGGGCGAAAGAGACAACCGCGTCGGCCCGGGAGCCGGGGTCCGCGTCGTCGTCCCGGAAAAGACGGGCGAGCAGGGCCGCACCCGACGCAGCCGTCAGGACAAGAACGAAGGCGAAAAGGAGCGCCGTCGAGACCGTCACGGGACGGAATCAAGGTAGCACACCGGCCCGCCGGACCCGGCTTACACTCGTCGGGATGAAAAGCGCGCCGCCCCGGGTCGCCGTGATCGGCGGCGGACTGGCCGGCCTCG
Organism: Acidobacteriota bacterium; assembly: GCA_030278895.1. Lineage (GTDB taxonomy): Bacteria > Acidobacteriota > Thermoanaerobaculia > UBA5066 > UBA5066 > Fen-183. Next base: position 45,865 of record JARXKK010000001.1, on the reverse strand, counting down.
TCGCGGCCGACCGCCTCCTCGGTGCGGGCCTGTCCGTCACGATCTTCGAGAAGTTTCCCGAGGCGGGGGGCCTCGTGGGCGTCGTGAACGTGGGCGGGACCCCGCTCGAAAGGTACTACCACCACCTTTTCACGAGCGACGTCGACTACGTCTCGTTCGCGAAGGAGTTCGGCCTCGAGGGGGATCTCGTCTGGCTGAAGTCCCGGATGGGATTTCTGTCCGGCGGCAGGCTTTACGATTTCGGCACGCCCGCTTCGCTTCTCGGGTTCAGCCCGCTCGGGCTCCTGGGGAGGCTGGAGTTCATCCTCTCGACGCTCAAGCTGCGGCACGACGCCGACTGGAAGAGTCTCGAGGCCGAGACCGCGATGGGGTGGATGCGGCGGAACGGGTACGGCCGCGCGCTCGACGCCGTATGGGGGCCGCTCCTCCGGCAGAAGTACGGCCGCCGCGCGGAAGACGTGGGGTTGGTGTGGCTGTGGGGAAAGATCTCGCTCCGGACACGCTCGCGCGACAAGACGGGTCTCGGCGAGCGCCTCGGCTACCTGAAGGGCTCCTTCGGGCGCGGCGTCGAGGCGGTTCTCGCGCGCGTCAAGGAGCGCGGCGGCGACGTCAGAACCTCCCGCCCCGTACGCATCGTGAAACGCGGTGGCGGCGGCTTCGACGTGACGTTCCTGGGGGGCGCCGCGGGAGGCACGGAATCGTTCGACCTCGTCCTGTCGACCGTCGCGATTCCCGAGCTCCTCAAGCTCGCGCCGGACCTCCCGGAAGAAACGCGCAAGGCCTGGAGTGCGATCTCGTACTGTCACGCCCTCTGCCCGATCCTCGAGCTCGACCGCTCGCTCTCGCCGTACTACTGGCTGAACGTGGGCGACGACTCCATGCCGTTCGGCGGCGTCATCGAGCACACGAACTTCCTGTCCCCCGAGGACTACGGCGGGCGCCACGTGGTCTACATCTCGAACTACGTCCTGCCCGACGACCCGAAGTGGAAAAAGCGCGACGAGGATTTGTGGGCCGAATACCTCCCTGCGTTGAAGGTGATCAACCCGGCCTTCGATCCGAGCTGGATTCTCGCGAAACAGATCGGGCGCGCGGAGTACGCGCAGCCGATCGTCGTGCCCCACTACTCGAAGCTCCTCCCGCCGCTTCGAACGCCCGTCGAAGGGCTCTGGTCCGCGTGCATGGCGCAGACGTATCCGGAGGACCGCGGCCAGAACTACGCGATCCGGATCGGCCGCGACGCGGCGGACGCGATCCTCGCCTCGCTGCGGTAAGAGCGCGTTCGCTAGACTCGGGTATATGCGAAACGTCGACTTCTACTACCACCGCCAGGGTTGAACGAGCTGCGGCCGCACCCGTGAGGTGCTGGACGCCGCGAAGGCCCGCGTCGCCACGACGCGCAAGGCCAGGTCGGAACCGCTCTCGGACAAGGACGTCCACGGCCTCCTGAAGCAGGTCGACGAGGTCGTCATCGCGAAGGGGAAATCCGCGCGGACCGTGCCGGCGAAGGACGTGACGCTCGGCGATCTGCGCGGCCCGACGGGCAACTTTCGCGCGCCCATGATGCGGATCGGGCGGCGCCTCCTCGTCGGGTTCCACGAGGAATCGCTTCGCGCGGAGCTCGGCGCCCGCTGAGTTCAGGGCCCTTCGACGAGGGAGACGAACGATAGCTGCGGGTCGAGCGGGATCGCCCGCTTTAGCTCCTCGGGCGTGAGGAGGCCGTGGACGCCGACGCCGAGGAGACGGACGGGGCGCGTGGCGGCGTCCGTCCGCTCGAGAAGCCGGGCGGCGCGCGCGGCGAGCTCGTCCGCGTCGCGCGTAGGCCGCCGTGTGTTGCTGCGCGTGACGGTCGTGAAGTCCCCGTAACGCACCTTCAGGACGACCGTGCGCGCGAAGAGATCGCGCCGCGCGAGCCACGAAGCGTCATGGCGCGCCATGGCCTCGATCTCGGCCCGCATCTCGGCGAGGTCGGTCAGGTCCTTCGCGTAGGTGTCCTCGGTGCTGCACGACTTCGCCCGCTGATTCGGGACGACGCGGCGGGAATCCTCGCCGTGGGCGAGGCGCTGAAGGGAATCCGCCCAGCTGCCGACGACGCGCCGGAGCTCTTCCACGGGAACCTTCCGTACGTCCACGAGCCGGACGCATCCGATCGCGAGCAGCTTCTCCGCCGTCTTCGGTCCGACGCCCCAGAGCGCGTCGACCGGCAGCTTCTCGAGGAACCTCTCGACCCTTTCGGGCGCGATGACCGTCAGGCCGTCGGGCTTCTTCCAGCCGGAGGCGATCTTCGCGAGGAACTTGTTCGGCGCGACGCCCGCCGAGACGGTGAGAGAGGTCGCCTCGAAGACCTCCGCCTTCAGGCGGCGCGCGACCGACATGCCGAGCGGTTCATTCCACGCGTTCTCCGTCACGTCGAGGTACGCCTCGTCGAGGGAAAGCGGCTCGACGAGCGGCGTGACGGCCCGGTAGAGGTCGAAGATCTGCTTCGAGACGGCGGCGTAGCGCTTGAAGTCGGGACGGACGATCGCGAGATGCGGGCAGAGGCGCACCGCGCGCGCCATCGGGATCGCCGAGCGCACGCCGAACTTCCGCGCCTCGTAGCTCGCGGCCACGACGACGCCGCGGCCCTTCGGATCCCCGCCGACCGCGACGGGCCTGCCGCGCAGGGAGGGGTCGTCGCGTTGCTCGACGGACGCGTAGAACGCATCCATGTCGAGGTGAAGGATGCGGCGGGGGGGCGCGCTCACGCCGCGATTCTCTACGCGGAGCGGGGAAGCGCCCGCTCGAGACCCCACGTCACGACGAGGGCCGTCACGAGCGCGGGCAGCGTCCCGCCCGTCGAGCCGGCGAGAAAGTACGCGGCCGCGCCGGCGGCCCAGCCGCACATCCCGGGGATCGCGAAGCCACCGTGGCGGCTCGGGGGCCCGTTTTCGGCATAGAGGTCCTGGACGGCGACGGCGCGCCGTAGCAGGAAGAAGTGGGCGAGAAGGACGCCGCCGACGGGTACGAGGAGTCCGCCGAGAAGGAGCATGAAGTCCGCGTAGCGATCGAGCCAGCCGGAGAAAAGGGAGAGTCCCGCGCCGACGACGCCGATCGTCCAGATGGACACGCGGTCGCGCGCCGCCGGGACGAGGCTCTTCCATGCGAGGGCGGACATGTAGATGTTCACGAAGTTCGTCGTGAGTGTCGCGAGGGCAAGAAGGACGGCGCCGAGGCCGCCGATGCCGGCGGCCGCGAGCATCGCGCCGGGGTTCGTCGAGCCGGCGGCGCGCGCCGCGACGAAGCCGAGGGGCACGAACCACAGACTCGTGAGCGCGAGGCCGAGGAAGACGGCGACCGTGGCCTTTCCCGGCGAGCGTGTGTAGCGCGGGTAGTCGCCGAAGATGAGGAGCCACGAGACCTGGTAGCCGATCACGACGTCGAGGCCGCGGACGGCCGACATCGAACCGTTTCCGGGCGCCGCCGTCACGGCCGCCGGCAGGCGCAGGAACGCGAACGTCAGGATGCCGCCCACGACGAGAAGGAGGGGAACGGCGACGCGGTCCGCGTGGGAGACGGCCCGGGGTCCGCCCGCCACGACGGCGGCGGCGAGGAGGCCGAGGCCGAACGCCCAGAACCGTTCGCTGCCGGGGCCTCCGAAAACGCGCGCGCACGCGGAGGCCGCGATCACATTGTTTACGGCGATCCACGCGAAGTTCGTCACGTACAGGATGAGCGAGACCAGGGCGCCGCCTCGGAGGCCGAGCGCGGCCCGGCACGCCACGACGGAGGGGACGCCGAGACGCGGCCCGAGAGGCGTGAGCGCGGCTACGAGCCCGGTCCCCAGGATGACGCCTGCCGCGGCGAGGAACGCCGCTTGTTTCAGTCCGAACGCGGGAGCGAGGCTCGCGCCCGTCTGAAGCGTCGTCGCGACGAGATTCGCCCCCGCGATGATGAGGAAGAGATCGAAGGGGGACTGTGTCTTCTCGGCATCGGGGACCGGCCCGAGATCGGCGGCCTGTGTCACGCGGGCGAGCCTACCCGCTCCGCCAGTCGTCGCGGGAATCCTCTCCGCGAGCGCGGAGGGCGAGGAACGCGATCACGGCTTCCTCGGCCCAGTACACCGGCGTGAGCCCCCGCGCCGCGACGAAGCCCGCGTGCCCGCCCCGTTCCGTCACGACGAACGTGACGGCTGAGGACGCCGTGGCCTGGGCGCGGCGCGTCGCCTCGGGCGGCAGAAACGGATCGTCCAGCGCCGAAATACAGAGCGTCGGGACGGTGATGTACGGGAGGAACGGAAGAGAACTCGAGCGGGTGTAGTAGTCGTCCGCGCTTGCGAAGCCGTGAAGCGGTGCCGTGGCGGCGGCGTCGAATTCGCGAAACGTATACGCGCGCCGTGCGCGCGGGAGATCGATTCTCTCGGCCGCTTCGGGAAAGCGGCGCAGGAGGTCTTCGGCCTTTGCCGTGAGCGTCTTCACGAAGCCGCGCACATAGAGGTTGGTCGGAAACGACGACATGTACCGATCCCCGGCCGCGAGGTCGTAGGGGACGGACAGGGTCGCGGCCGCGGCGACGGTCGGATCATTCGGGTGTTCTCCCAGCCACTTGAGGAGGGCGTTACCCCCGAGGGAAATGCCCGCCGCGACCAGGGGGCGTTCGTCCCGGGCCGCGAGTGTGCGCGCGACGAAGTCGAAGTCGGAGGTCTCGCCCGAGTGATAGAGGCGCGGGCGCTCGTTCGGAATGCAGCGCGCAAGATCTTTCGCGTCGCGCGCGCAGTACCGGAAGTTCAGGACGCTGGCGCGAAGCCCCTTTCGTGCGGCGAGGGCGAGGAGGCCCTGTACGTAAACCGAGTTGGAGCTGCCCTCGAGGCCGTGGAGGATGAGGAGCCTCGCCGCGCCGTCCGTGCCCTCCGACGGGGGGCGTTCGAGGTGGTCGAGGAGCACCGTGTCGCCGTCGGGCGCGATCAACGCCTCGCGCCGGAGGGGCATCTGTGTCCGGGAGCGGGCCAGCCGCCCCCATGTCGTCTGCGCGTGACGGCCTCGCAGCCACCAGGCGGCCTTGAAGGTCGCGTTCATATCATCCATGAATGGTTGCGTTTCGAGCCTTGTTCAGCGCGGAAGAGGGACGACCGCGAACCCTCCCTCGAGGTCCGACACGAAGAGGCGTCTCTTCGGCAGCAGGGCGAGCCCGGAGGGCTTCTCGAACCGCTGGCCCTCCGGGAGGTCCTTTCCGCGCAGCGTCGTCACGAGGCGTCCCTCCGGGGTGTAGCCGCGCACCTCGTCGAGGAGCGGCACGGACACCCAGAGAAGGCCGCCCGCGTCCAGCGCGAGGTAGGGCTCGGAGAGCGAGGCGCGTTTCCAGCCCGCGACGTCGAAGGCGCGCACGAATCCTCCGTTCCTGTCGAAGACGGCGACCCTTCCGTTTCCGTTGTCGGCCACGTAGATCTTGCCGTCTTTGGCGGCGACGACGCCCTGCGGGTCGGCGAGCTTTCCGGCGCCGTCCGCGCGGCCCCACTCGGCTTCCCGATGCCCGAAGGCGTCGAAGCGGACGATGCGGCCGTTTCCCGTGTCCGCGACGAAGACCGAGCCGCCGGAATCCACGGCGATGCCGCGCGGTCCGAAGAAGGCGTCGCCCCACTCGCGCTGCCAGACTCCCTTCTCGTCGAAGACCTGGACGCGGGCATTCCACGTATCGGCCACGAAGACGAGGCCTGACGGACCAACCGCGACCCCGCACGGGTCGTTGAACTGCATGGGCCCGCTGCCGCGCGTGCCGAGCGCGAGCCCGGGGGATCCGTCCGCGGCGAAGAGCTGGATCCGCTGGTTCCCGAAGTCGGCGACCCAGACGCGGCCGGTGCGATCGGATGCGGCGCCGCGAGGCTGGCGGAGGCGGCCCGGAGCGTCGGCCGGAGGTGGGGCGGCTTCCGCCTGCCTCGGCGGGGCGCGGAGTTCTTCCACCTGCACGGCAGCCACGGCGGCGCCGGCGGAAAAAACGCCATTCACGGCGAAGAGGACGAACTCGGGATTGCGGTAGACGGGCGTCAGGAGATCCGTCCACGCCTCGAAACGCGCGAGATTCGCGCCGGCGTACGTCTTGCGCTCGAGATTTCCGACGGCGACGAGCGCGACGTGGGTGCGCGAGAGGATCCGTTTGACGACGGTCTCGTCGGCCGAGGTGTAAGCCAGGACGACATCCAGCTTGCGGCGGTCGACCTCCGCCTGCGCGTGGCCGCGCTGGTAGACGTGGTAGTCCCAGCCGAGGACGGTGGGAAGCCCGGTGTTCATGGAGAGACGCGTGAAGTCCTGGTACGCGGGGCCCTGCGCCTCGAGGAGCACGGGCAGTCCGCGGACGTTCGCGTTGATCCACTCGATGGCGCCGCGGTCGCCGGGGCTCTGCTTCTCGAGATACGCCGTGCCGTCGAGCGTGCCCTTGGGCCATCCGCCCCGGTCGAGCCTCAGGAAACCGGTGAACGCGGTGACGGTCGTGTACAGGGCGGCGCAGCCCGTCAGGACGATCGCGACGCGCCAAAGGAAGTTCTTCGAAGCCCGGAACGTCTCCCACGCGAGGGCTCCCGCGAGGGAGAAGAGGAGCCAGGTCTCGAAGTGGAACTTGAAGATCGTGTTCATCCGGTCCCACACGTAGACGACCTCACACCCCGTGAGGATCGCGAAGCCGAAGGCGACGAGAGCGAGGGCGGGGCGAAGGCGGTCGTCGGTCGCGCGCCGGAGCGCGGCACCGAGCGCGACGAGAAAGGCGATGGCGGTGAAGAACGCCGAAGAAGGCACTTCCGCGAGCCGAGGCGGATGGAAAGAGAAGGACACGACGGACAGGGGGAGGGCAATCGCCGCGAGAATCAGGAACGCGCGCGCGGCCTTTCCGCGAGGCGAGGCGCCCGTCTTCCACGCGTAGAAAGCAAACGGGAGGAGGAGTGCGACGAAGAAGGCCCAGACGTTGAAGAAGTCCCACGGCCGCGCCCACGGGCCTACCTCGCGGCCCCAGTTTCGGGGCGGCGGCGAGAAGTGCGCCCAGAACGGGCGCGCGAGGAGCGCGGCCGAAAGCGCGACGCCGGCGGCCGGCAGGAGGACGCCGCTCGCGAGCGCCCGGGCCGATGCGGTGAAGGAGGGCGCCCGGGTTCCGAGCCAGAGGACGCCGGGAAGAAAGAGGAGAAGGCACGCGTAGACGGGTGTCGACCAGCCGTTCGTGATCTGAAGCGCGGCGAAGAAGAGGCCTGCGAGCCCGACGAGCGCCACCCCATGACGGGGAGCGAAAGAAGCGAGCCGATCGCGCGTCACGAAGAGAAGGAGGACGGCGACGAAGGCGGCGGTGAAAGGCAGCGCGAGGACGTGCGCGTGGAGGTCCGCGAAGAGGAAGCTCCAGAAGAAGTACTCGCTGATCCCGTTCGGGGCGATGACGCGTGAAGTCGCCCAGAAGTAGTGCCAGTCGAGCGGACGGCCCGCCTGGCGCCAGTGGAAATCGAACGCGGTCCAGGGGCCGGAGGGCGGCGCGAGATAGAGCGCGAGCAGCACCGCGACGGCGCCCGTCCGCAGGCGTCCGCCGAGCGCGGCGCCGGCCGCGAAGATCGCCGAGGCCGCGAGCGCGGCCGTCATCGCGATCGCGAGGTTGAAGAGCAGGCCCGGGTGGATGCCGAGAAGCTTCCCGGCCGCAGCGGCGAGGAAGTGGCCGAAGTAGGTGTACGACAGCGTCGTGCCGGCGAGCCACGGCTCGGGTGGCGGAAGCTCCGTGGACCTGAGGAGCGTGTTCAGGAACGAGAAGTCCATCGTCTTCTCGCCCGAATAGATCTCGGGGTTCGCGGCGCGGACGGCGAGAAAGAAAAAGAACGTGGCCCAGAAGACGAGCGCCGTCTTCCGTCGCTCGGGCGCGGGCGTCGCGGTTCCGGTGACGCGCGCGCGGCGCGCGCACAGGAAGCCGGCGGCGAGGAGCGCGGCCGTCGTGACGACGAGGAGGCCCCGCGTGAACGGCGCCCAGTGCCACGCGACGACGAGCCACGGCACGAACGCGAAGAGAAGGACGCCGGTGACGCGCCCGAGCGCGTCGCGACCCGGCCGAGCGGGGAGCAGGACGGCGAGGATTCCCGCGCCCGCCCGCCCCACCGCTTCGAGCCATGCAGCGAAGAGAAGGAGCGCCAGGAGGGAGAGCCTGAGAGTGGGGACTCCGGGGCCCGGCTCCGCGGCGTCGCCCGCGGGGCCCGTGACGCCGGCCGTGGCCGTCGTGGCGGTCGCCGCAGTGGACGCCGGGTGCGCCAGAAGGAGGTCGTTCCGCGTCAGGGTCTTGGACGGCGTCGCCGACAGGAGGGCGCTTTCGAGCGCCTCGGCAGAGAGGCGCTTCGTGTTCTGGAAGAAAACGACCTTCGGGTGGTCGTAGACGGTGAACGACTCGTCGGCGAGCTCGTCGGGCACCTGGATTCCGAAGAGAGACGGGCGTGACGCGACTTCCCGGACCAGCGTGTAGCCGAGATCGCCCGCGAAGAGGAGGCGGAACGCGCGGTTCGTGAGCGGGAACTTCTCCGGGGCGCGCGTGACGGCGCCGTAAAGACGCTTCGTCTGCAGGACGACCCAGTCCGCGCCGGCCAGCTCCCGGGCGAGCTTCGCCATCTTCTCGGGCGAGTCGGGCTCGTAGAAGCCGAACGTGACGATCCTGTAACGCTCGGCCGAGCGGTCGGGAAACGTGAACGGGAACCCCTCGTCCCAGTCCTGCTCCAGGACCCGGGCGCCGTCGGGGACGGCGTCGTGGAACCACCGGGACGCCGTGACCGAGCTGTGCGGACGCGTGTAGATCCCGGCGAACGCGAGAAGCCACACGGCGGAGCCGCCCACGACCGCGGCCCGGAGGATGCGTCCCGCCCGCCCGCGCTCGGCCTTCTCCGTGAGCCAGGCCGCCGCCCACAGGACAAGAAGCGGGTAGACGGGCAGAAGATAGCGCGGGAACTTCACCTCGAACGTGCACGTCAGGAGGACGTAGGGCACGAAGAAAGAGGCGAAGACCCACTCGACGTCCGAGAGCTTCCGGACCCGAACCAGGCGCCGGGCCGAAGCCCACAGCGCGGCGACGCCGAGGAGCGGACCGAGGCCCCAGAGCACGATTTCCTTCGCCTCGTAAAGGAAGTTCGGGACGCCGACGTACTGGTTCGTGTACGGCAGCATTCCCGCGTGGCGGACCATCGCGCCCTGTTCGGAGAGAGAACGCCAGAACGTGTGGAAGTCCAGAAACGCGTAGGGTTCGCCGACGAAGAACGCGACCAAAGCGGCGGATCCCCCGGCCGCGAGAAGCAGCAGCCCGCGCCCCCAGGCACGCGCCGGCCGGCAGGCGAAGAAGACCCCGACGGCGAGGGGGAGAACGAGGGGAGCCGCGCTCGCCTTCGTCGCGACTGCGAAGCCCGTGAGCGCGCCGGCGAGAAGAGCGTCGCCGAAACGCCCATGCCTTGCGAGACGGCCCGAGGCGGCGAGCGCGAGGAGGACGAAAAGGGTGAGCGTCACGTCCGTCGCGGCGAAGTGCGAGGTCTGGACGTGGAGAACGGCGAGCGCGAGGAGGAGCCCCGCGAGGAGGCCTGTCTTCGGCCCGTAAAGGCGGCGTCCCACGGCGGCGAGGAGCGCGACGGTGAGCGCGCCCGCGAGGGCCGACAGGAATCGCCCGACGTGGATGACGCCGTCGTAGGAAATGAACCAGTCGCGCCCCGAGATCGTGGCGAGAAGGGACGAGAGCCCCCTGGTCAGGTAGAACGGAAGCGAGCCATAGGCGAAGAAGTGGGGGTTCAGCTGAAGGGGCTGGAACGAGAGCTTGAGGATCGCGTCGCCGATCGCGCGCTCGTCCGGGTGGAAGAAGTGGTTCTGGTCGAAATCGAGCCCGATCACCCGGACGACGAGGGCGAAGAGGGCGAGCAGAAGCAGGATTCCGCGAAACGCCCGCGGTGAAGAGGCAGGTCCCGCGGGTGGTGGCGGAGCCATTTCGCTTAAGATAGTGGCAGCAAGTGTACGACACAACTTTCGGGTCGAGCAGGCGCAGGCTCGCCTTGAACCTCGCCGTTTTGCTCGTCTCGACATTCGTGGCGCTCGCCCTTTGCGAGGTCGGCGCGCGCCTCCTTCTCCCGGCGCCCCAGACCGTGAAAGTCCTCCAGAAGGAGGAAAAGTACGAGGCGCCGTCCGGCTTCGAGCGGCTCGACACGAAGGCGGAGAAGTCGATCGACTCCGTCGTTCTCTTCGGCGGGCCTCACGGCGTCAGGCTTCGCCCGAACACGCGCGGCGAAATTCACAATCACGTCCTGAGCGGACGCGACATCGTCATCGAGGTCAACTCTCTGGGGCTTCGGTACGCCGAGCTCGGTCCGAAGCCCGAAGGCGAGTTCCGCGTGCTCGTGCTCGGGGACTCGATCACGTTCGGGGACTTCGTCCTGGAGAGCGAGACGTGGACCCGGCAGATGGAATCCCTGACCGAAGGGCGGAAGAAGACGATCCGATTCGTCAATGCGGGCCTGCCCGGTGCCGGCACGGCGGAGGAGCTCGCGCTCTTCCGGGAGATCGGGGAGCACGTGAAGCCCGATCTCGTCCTCGTGGGGATGTATCTCAACGACGCGCAGTCGGGAAGCCTCTTCTTCACGAAGAAACTTCCGGACCCGTGGGCGAAGAGCCGATTCCTGAGCTGGCTTTCGGACCGCTTCCAGATCCTCGACTCGCGCTTCTTCCGAAACGCGTTTCCGGGAGAGATCGATCCGGCCTGGCGCGAGACGTTTCGCGCGGGGCGGAATCTGAAAAGCGGCGACATGATGGGGGCGCGCGACGGATTCGACTTCGAGATCTACAACGCGTACATGGATTTCGGCCTCGGCTGGAACCCGAAGGCGTGGACGATCATCGAAGCGATCACCGCGGCGTTGCGCGACGCCGTGAACGCGCAGGGGGCGCGCCTCGCCGTCGTGCTCTTCCCCGTGCACATCCAGGTGATGGGGACGGTCGAGAACTTCGAGCCGCAGGAGAGCTGCCTCCGGATGTGCGCACGGCTGGATGTTCCGTTCGACGACCCGCTTCCCTTCCTGCGGCGGGCGTGGCAGGCCAACCACGAGAGGCTCTTTTACGATCACTGCCACTACAGGCCGAATGGCTACGCGGCCCTCGCGAAGCAGACGGTGGAATTCCTGGACTCGAAAAAACTGATTCCCCCCTCGGGCCGCTAGCGCATGGGACGTGGAAGAGCGTCTCGCGATGCGCTGCCGCTCCTCGCGGCGGGGGCCGCCGCGTTCGTCCTGCTTCTCGCCGCCCTTCTTCTCGGGCGAAGCGAAGCCGCGCGGGGTGACCGCGTCCTGTCCGCGCTCGATCCTCTCGCGTTCGGATTCCGGGCGGGGGCGGCCGTGGCTCTCGGCTGGCTCTTCGAACATCGCGCGGGCGTGGCGCTCTTCGCGACGCTGCTCGTCGCGGCGACCGCGGCGGCCGCGTGCGCGCGTGGGATCCGGCGCGGCCTTCCGGCGGCGCTCCTCTCCGCGGCGGCCGTCGCCGCGGTGTGGGGGGAAATCCTCCTTCTCCGCGACGTGCGGCCCGCCGGCTTCCTTCTCTTCGCGGCCGCGGTGCTGACGGCGGCCGCCGCCGCACGGATCCAGCCGCTCGCGAAGACGCCGGGGTTTCCCGCGCTTCCTCCGGATCTCTCCCCGGAGCCCTCCCGGAGCGGGGCGCTGCCGGGCTGGACCGAGTCCCTGGGTCTCCTCGCGCTGTTTCTCCTTGCCCTCCTCACGCGGGCCTGGGCCATCAACCAGCTTCCGTCGAACTTCGACGAGGAGATGATCTCCGTGCAAACGCAGAGCCGGACCGCGCACGGCCTCCGTCAGTTCACGGCGACGGAGTTCGTCGGGACGAGCAACGGCCTCGCGACGCCGCTGACGAACCGGCTCGTGTTCGCCGCGCTCGGCGTGTCGCTCTATGCGACGCGCGTCACGGCTCTCCTCTGGGGTCTTGCCGCCGTGCCCCTTTTCTGGGGTCTCGTCCGACGCCTCTCGGGGGGCGCGCTCCCGGCGTTCGGGGCGACTCTCCTTTTCGTCTGCGCGCCCGAGCAGCTTTTCTGGTCGCGAAGCGAGGTGTCGGTCTTCGCGCCGGTTGCCGCCCTCGGCCTCCTCTTCGCCCACGTCGGCCTGTCGATGATCGCTCGCTTCGGAATCGCGCCGGTCCTGCTGGCCGCCTGCCTGACACCGCTCTGCCGCTTCTTTTACACGGCCGGTCACGTCCTCTTCGTGTACCCGGCTCTTCTCGCGGGGCACGCCGTTCTGTTCGCGAAAGGAGTCGCGCGCCGTGCGCTCGTCGCGCTGCCGGTTCTGCTGCTCGGCATCGCGATCTGGGGCGTGAGCGTATCGATCGCCGTCGCCGCCGCGGGGGGCGAAAGAGGGTTCGTCGACCCGGCGCGGGTGCGCGGTGAGCCCGCGTGGCGGGCGGGGTTTTCCTCGACCGCGCCTCTCGTGGAAGTCCTGCGGGGACAGGCCGCGCGCGTCGCCGGGAACCTCGCGAGCGTGGGCGTGGCTCTGACGTCCCACCAGGCATATGCGACGCACTGGTACGAGCGCTTCACGGTCGCGCCGGGGCGCGATCCGATGGTTTGCGTGGGGCTGACGATCCTCGCGGCCGTCGGCCTCGGCTATCTCCTCGGCCAGATTGCGGAGCGACGATCCGCGCTCGTTCTCTTCTGGCTCGGCCTCGGCCTCCTGCCCGGGGTCCTTTCCGATGAGCCCGACGCGCGGCGGCTCTCGGTCATCTTCGTTCCGATCCTCCTCCTCGCCGCTCTCGTCGTGACGGCCTGGGTTCGTCTCGCGCGGGAGGCGGGCGGCCGCCTCGCGGGCAACCTCGCGATGGCGAGCGCGGGCCTGGCTCTCGCGGGCATCTCGGCCTCGGGCCTCGCCTCGAATCTGCTGCTGCCCGCCCTTCCGATCGTGCGGGACGAGCAGATCCGTTTCGCCCGCCCGCTCGTCGAGAAGAACGACGTCGTCCTGCACAACCTCTTCTACCGGCACGGCAAGACGCTCGAGTTCGGTTTTCTCGACCGGCTGCTGTCGCCGGCCGGGCCGTGCATGCAGTTCGTCGACCGGGGCGACGAATTGCTGTCGCTCCTGCGGCCCGCGTGCGATTTCCGCGAGGAGGTCTACGCCCTGACGATGGCGGCTGCCGAGATCGAGGCCCGGCGCAGCGCCCTTCGCGTGTCACGTGTCGCGTATCTCTTTCGCGACGTGCCGTCCGCCCGGCTGGCCATGTCCGTTCTTCCCGCGATCGACCCCGCGGCGCGTGTCCTGGAGCGCGACTGGCCTCTCATGGTGGAGCGGCTCATGACCTTCGAGGTGAAACCCGAAGCGCTCCATCGCGCCACGACACCCGAGATGTCGCCGGCCGGCCTGCGCGGCGGCTTCCTGGTACCGAAGCCGGGCTGGTACCGGCTCCTCCTCGACCCACCCTGTCCGGGCGCCCGCATCGCGGCCGGTGCCGCGCGCTGGGATGGCGAAGAGGAGCGGCCGCTTCTCCCGGGCATCTTTCCCTTCGAGATCTCGGGGCCTGCCGGCTGCGCCTCGCGGACCCGGCCGCTGCTCGCGGTCTCGGGCGCCGACGGAACGTTCGCGCCTGCATTGACGGCGCCCGCTCTTGCCCTCGTTCCCGAGACGCGAGGCGTCGAGCCGGTCTCGTTCGCGGGCTGGCCTCGCGCGCGGGAGGTTCTGCGCCCGCCGCACCGGATCTCGGATTTCGGCGTGGACCGGGAGGGGCGCCTCTACGCGCTTTTCCTCCGCGACCAGACGTGGGAGATCCGCCGATTCGGGCGCGACGGGATCGAGACGAAGCGCGTGCGCGCGGACCTGCCGCGCGACGCGAGCACGGGGACGCTTCTCGTCGAACCCGACGGCGGATGCACCGCTTTTTCGCTCCGGGTTTTCGAGCGCTACGACAAGGACCTCGCGCTCCAGGCGCGCTGGGAGCTTCCGGGCGGCCTCACGGGCTCCCACGCGGCGCGTCTTCCGGGCGGTCGCCTCGCCGTTCCGACCGGGAGTTTTCTCCACATCTTCCGCGCGGACGGGCGGGTCGAGAGCGTCTGGGGACCGGAAGGGGAGATGCGTGGGACGTTCGAGCTGCCGATCGCCGTGACGTTCGAGGGGGACAGGCTCGCGGTGGTCGAGCAAGCCGGCGGCGTGCATCTGTTCCGCTTCGGCGGCGATCCGGTCGTTCTCGTGCCCGAAGGCCGATTCAGGCTGGCTTTCGCGCGCGAGCCTCATCCCGAATATCTCCGCGGCGCCGCGTTCGACGGACCGCGGCTTCTGGTCCCCTACAATCCCGACGAGGCGCCGATCATCGTCGACGTTCAGGGCACGCGGTTGATGCCGGCGCATGCGGCGAGCGGCCTCAGCCGCAAGGATCTCGCGTCGCCGTATCGCTTTTCGCACGCGCCGCAGGCGCTCTTCGTTCTCGACGAATCCACGTCGGCGATCCACGAGCTGACTCCCGGCGAGGCGCCGTGAGCCCGGACGCGCCGCTCGAACCGGTCAAGGCCGGCTGGGCGCCGCTCCGGACGCTGGCGCTCGTCGCCGTCGGCCTCGCCCTTCTCGGCGAAGAGCTGATCCGGACGGGTCGCGCCCCGTGGGCAGGAATCGGCGCCGAGCTCGTCGCGTCGGGAATCTTCGCGTGGGGCGCGTGGCCGAAGCCGGCACCCCCCGCGTCCGCGCCGCCCGCGCGCCGAAAGGGCTGGGGCCGGCCCCTCGCTTTCGCGGCCGCCCTGGCGGGAGCGATCGCGTCGATCGTCTGGTGTCTGAGGCTCTACGCCGGGGGAAACGAAACGGGGGGCGAGGCCCCGTGGATGGCGGCCATCCTTCTCGTGGCCGCGGCGGGTTTTCTCGGGAGCCCGCTCACGGCCTTCTCTCCGCGCTGGGACGCCGCGCCCCCTCTCGGGAGCCTGCCGCGCCGCGGCCTCTTCGCGCTCGCGGTGGTCCTGATCCTCTGCCTCGCGGCCGCGACCCGTCTTCCGGCGCTCGACAGGATCCCCTTCGGCATCAACGCGGACGAGGGCGACCAGGCGGCCGTGGCGCTCTCGATTCTGCGCGGCCACAACACGTCTCCTCTCTTCGGAGTCGGCTGGTACCACATCTCGATCGTCTACTTCCGGCTTCTCGCCGCGGTCATGGGTGTGGCGGGCGCGACCGTGGCCGGGGCGCGGACGTTCGGGGCGCTCTGTGGAATCGTCACGGTCGTCGTCGTTCTCACCCTCGGCGTCCGGCATTTCGGCCGCCGTGCCGGGCTTCTCGCCGGACTCCTCGTCGCGACACTCGGGCCGGCCCTGCAGTTTTCGCGGGAGACGACCTGTGCCGGCCCCACGGCGACGCTCTGGACGGCGAGCGCCCTTCTGTTTCTCGAAGCGGCGCGCGGAGGGCGCGCGTGGGCCTGGATCCTTTCGGGGCTCGCGGGAGGCTTCTCGCTCTACTTCTACCCGACAGGACGCCTGTGGAGCGTCTTCGCCCTCCTTTTCGTGGTCGGTCTTCTCGCGACCGCACCCCGCGGCGTCCGCGCGAAGATCTTCCTCGGCGCGCTTCTCGCAGCGCTCGCGGCGCTCGTCATCGGCGCGCCCTTTCTCTATCGGGCCTACGTCAACCCGGACTGGTTCGTCGTTCGCGCCCGGGAGACGAGCATCTTCGTCCCTTCGAACCTGTCGCGCCTGCCGTACATCCACCGCGAGTGGCCGATGCCCCGCGTTCTTCTCGCACAGGTCGAGCGGTCCATCGGGATATTCAACCGCTTTCCGGACGGCAACTACTTCTGGCCCACGGGAAAGCCGATCCTGCCGCCCGTCCTTTCGGCGCTGGCGGTCACCGGGCTCTTCGCGAGCCTCTGGCGCATCCGGGATCCGAGACTCGCTCTTCTCACGGCATGGTTCTGGACCGGCTTCGTCGGCGTCATCGTCACCGTCGAGACGCCGAACCTCCACCGCATGGCGACGGCCGTGCCCGTTCTCGCGATCTTCGCCGCGCTCGTACTGGACGACGGGGCGCGCCGTTTCGCGGCGCCGCTTACGAGGCGCGGTGGCCGCGTCGCCGTCGCCGGGCTCGTGGCGGCGGTCGCGCTCGCGCTCGCGGCGCGGGAGCTGGTCTTCTATTTCGGAGAGTACGCGAAGCTCGACCCGTGGCCGTACCCGCGCATCGAGGGGGGCGCGATCGCACGCGAGGGCCAGGACGCCTGGGTCGTGAGCCTCGCCGGCCAGTTCCACATGGTCAATTCCGGCTGGGTCTACCACCTCGCGCCCGACTCCCTTCGGGCCGGAGTCCTGTCTCCGGGCTTTCACCTTCCCCTGACGATGCCCGCGAACCGCGATCTCGCATTCCTCTTTTACCCCGGGCAGGAGGAGTATCGGCAGCTCGTCGAAACGTTCTATCCGGGCGGAGCCGTTCGCCGCGTGCCGCTTCCGCCGGGGCAATGGATTTTCGACGTCTACCGCGTGCCGCGGGCCGTGTGGCAGGCCACGCAGGGCGCGCTCGTTCACCTCCCGGACGGGACGTCGGTCCGCGTCGTCGGCCCCGGAGATCCTGCCCCGGGGGCCCTTCCCGCCTCGACGCTCCGGTGGACGGCGGCGATGCGCGTCCCCAGTTACGGCAACTATGCGTTCCGCGTCGGCCCCGGTCCGGCCCGCCTCGCGATCGATGGCCGCGAGATCCTGCGGACCTCCGCGGGCGAGAAGGGGAAGGAGGCGTCCCTTTGCCTCGCGCGCGGCGATCACTTCGTCGAGCTGGAGGGCGCGCCCACTCGCGAAGGGGACCCTGCCCTTCTCCGGTGGGCTCCGCGCTGGGCGCAGGCGGACACGGGAGGAGAGGCGGCGTTCCGCGCGCTCCCCTCCGCGATGCTGAGGCCTCTCGCCGCGCCCCCCGGCGGGCTTTTCGGCGTCGTCACGTTTCGCAGCGGGCGCCGGCAGGAGCGGCTCGACGGCACGCTCGCGACGTGGAACCTCTCCGACGAGTTTCAGTTCGGGGGCGAACGCTTCGGCGCCGTGTGGACGGGAGCGCTCGTCGCACCGGCCTCCGGGTCTTACGGGATGGGTCTCCTGGCCTCGGGGACGGCCGAGCTGAAGCTCGACGGGCGGACCGTTCTCAGGAGCGAGGGAGAGCACGACAAGCCCGTCGACGCGAACGTCGTCCTCTCGGTCGGCGAACACGCGGTGGAGCTGACGTTCAAGGAGTCGATCGAACCCGCGAGACTCGAATGGACCTGGACGCCGCCGGGAGGGAAATCCTCGATCGTTCCTCCGTCCGCTCTCCGGCCGCCGCCGGGCGCGGGCGTTGGGCCGCCGTGCACGCCGGAAGACTTTGGACCGTCCGAGAAGGGCCCTCTCGTCGACCGCCCCGCTTACCTCCGGTGGTAGGCAAGGTTCAGGGCGCCGGCCTTTCCGCCTCCGGGGTCCAGTAGGTCTGCCTCCCGATCCGCTCGAGCGCGGGGGAGCGATAGCGGCCCGCGTCCCACGCCTGCCGGAGCGAGGCGATGCGCCCCAGCATGCGCAGGGAGTCGAGGCCGAGATGGACGGTCGTCGGCTCCGAGCGCCGCAGGCGAACCGGCACGCGCTTGATCTCGAGGTTGTACTTGAGCGCCACGTAGAGCAGCTCGACGTCTCCGGCGAAGCCGTTCTCCGCGAGGAGGGGGAAGAGCGCCTCGGCGACGTCGCTCCGAAATGCCTTCAGGCCGCACTGCGTGTCGAAGAGCCCGCCCGTCACGAGCATGCGCACGAGAAACGAGAAGGCGGCCGAAGCCGTGTCGCGGCGCCGCGAGACGTGGGGCCGGTAGTCCGAACCCATGAGCGTGCGGTCGCCGGTGACGACGTGAAACCCGCGGTCGTTCACGAGGCGCGCCATGTACAGAACCGCATCGAGGTCGAACGGAAGATCGGCGTCCGTGAAGACGCGGCATCGCCCCCGGCCCGCCTGCATCCCGGCTCTCAGCGCACCGAACTTTCCGAGGTTGCGGGGCAGGGAGACGATCCGCACGTTCTCCCCGGAACGGGCGGCCAGGCGGGCCGCCGTGTCGTCCGTGCTCCCGTCGTCGACCGCGATGATCTCCCACGAGAGGCTTCCCCGGCCGAGAAATTCCGCCGCTTCCGCGAGGCTTCGCTCCACGAAAAGCGCCGCGTTGAAAACCGGCAGGACGAGGGAGAGGTCGGGCACCGTCACGGCCGTCACGAATTCCGGCTCCGGCGCGCCGTCACGAACATCGATCCGGAATTCGCGTAGAGAGCGGGGCGGCCCGGGCGAAAGAGACGCGAGGCCGCGCGCAGCAGCCCACCGCCGGCGGGAAGGGCATCCCCGACGCGCGCGAGGAGGAAGTCCAGCGACACGTACTGGCCGCACGGAGAAACGCTCTCGATCTCGAACCCGGGCGCGAGCGCCGCGGCGAGCGTCCGCGGCGAGAAATACGAAACGTGCTCCGGGATCTTGTAGGACACCCACCGGCGCCCCGTCATCCGCGCGAGGAGGCTCTCCACGTTCGGCGTCGCGATCGCGAGGAGCCCCTCCGGCGCGAGGTGCCACGCGAGGTCCACCGCGAGCTGGCGGAGATCGTAGATGTGCTCGATCACGTCGAAGAGTGTGATGACGTCGAAGAAGCCCTGCGGAAAGAGGCGGTCCGAGAGGGTCCCGAGGCGCACACGGCCGGGTTGGCGAGAGGACGCGACCTCGACCGCGGCGGAGGACACGTCGAGCCCCCACGCTTCGTAACCGAGAGAAAGCGCTGCCTCGAGGCCGGCGCCGGGGCCGCATCCGACATCGAGGAGACGGGCGCCGGCCCCGCGCGGCGGAAAAGGCGAGAGGCGCCGGACGAACGTGCGGACGAGAAGGGGCTCCATGGAGGAATAGGAGGAGTATCCGCTCTCGGGGCCGCCGCTCTCCCAGTACTCCGGCGCGCCGTAGAGACGGGCCACGTCGCCCTCGTGAACGCGCGGGGTGAGATAGCGCATCGAACAGGAGGGGCAATCCACGACGCGGTGCGGCCCGAACGCAGCACGGATCTTCGGCGGCGGGTTCTCGCCGCAGAGCGGGCAGGCGCATGTTTCGAGGCGATACGGAGCGGCCAAGGTCTTGGAGGGCTCTCCGCTTGGTAGGATACCGGTGAGGAGCGAGGAGTATGACCATGAGGGACAAGTGGCGCTGCATTCCGGTTGCTCTGTGCGTTCTCTCCCTGGGTTGCGGCGGGAAAAAGGCCGAGGCGCCCAAGGCCACCGGCGCAGCCGAGAAGCCGGTCGCGGTCGTCGCGACCCCGGCACCGGCCGCGGAGGCGCCGAAAGGCACGGTCATCACGAAGTTCCGGCTCGGATCGTCGGCGGGTGCCGACGGCGTCGTCGCCGCCGAGGCGCACGTCTTCGCGGTGGGAGAAGCGGTCTTCACGTCGTTCGAGATCCTGAACGCGCCCCAGGGGTCGAAGATGCGCGTCACGTGGGCCCCGCTCCCGGACCGTAAGCCCGTCTCGCGCCAGGAAGTGCCGCTCTCGCCGGACAAGCCGGCCGTCTCTTTCAAGGCCGACTCGAAGGCCTGGCCGACCGGGGACTACGTGCTCGAGATGTCCCTCGTCGAGCCGGCGGGAAAAGAAGACGGGAGACCCATGGGAAGCGCGACGTTCAAGATGGTCAAGGACAAGCCGAGGTAGCTCTCGTCCCCCATGGCAACCCGTAGGACGTTCACGCTCGCGGCGCTCGGGACCGCCGTCGCCGCCGCGTCCTCCGTCTCGGGGGCCGTCGTCGCCTTCGTCCTCGGCCCGCTCCGCCGGCGCGCTCCGCAGGAGCATGTCCTTCTCGACGCCGGCCCGGCGGCGGCCTTCGAGGCGCTCCGCGCGGGCGCGGCCGCGCCCGAAGAAATACTCGTCGAACGCACGGTCGAGGACGGCTACATGACGCGCCGCGTGAAGGAGCGATTCGCGATCGTGCACGACGGCCGCGCCGCGTCCGGGCTCGCGGCGCTCGTCACGACGTGCAGCCATCTCGGGTGCGGCGTCTCGTGGGACGCGGGCCGGAAGGCTTTCCTCTGTCCCTGCCACGGCGGTGTCTACGGGCCCGACGGCGCCGTCGTGGCCGGGCCGCCGCCGAGATCCCTCACGCGCCTGCCGCTCGTCGTCACCGGCGGGCGCGTGCAGATCGACACGTCGGCGCTCGACGCGTGAAGAGGCTCCTCGAGTTTCTGGAGTCGCGCGCCTCTGTCACGTCGCTGTGGCGCGCCTTCGCGGACGAGGCCGTTCCGGTTCGCGGGGCCTGGCTGTATACCCTGGGCTCGGCGGCTCTCGTCGCGCTCCTCGTTCAGTTTGCCTCGGGCTTCGCGCTCGCGCTCGCCTATGCCCCGACGCCGGATCACGCATGGGAAAGCGTGCGGGCGATCCAGACACGGCTCCCGGCGGGTGCGCTCGTCCGCGGCCTCCACCACTGGGGCGCGTCCGCTATGGTGCTCTTCGTCGCGCTGCACATGGCGCGGACGTTTTTCTTCGGCGCGTATCGGCGGCCCCGGGAATTGAACTGGCTCGTGGGTCTCGCGCTGCTTCTCCTCGTCCTCGGATTCGGCTTCACGGGCTATCTTCTTCCGTGGGATCAGAAGGCGTATTGGGCGACA
The DNA here is from genome assembly GCA_030278895.1 of Acidobacteriota bacterium. Classification (GTDB taxonomy): domain Bacteria; phylum Acidobacteriota; class Thermoanaerobaculia; order UBA5066; family UBA5066; genus Fen-183. The sequence continues at coordinate 25,305 of JARXKK010000001.1, read as the reverse complement.
GTGGTCGGCACGAAGGTGCCCGCGGCGCTTCCTGTCGTCGGGGCCGCGGCCTCGCGCCTCATGGCGGGCGGCCCCGTCGTCGGCGCGGCGACGCTGACGCGCTTTTACGCGCTTCACGTCGTCCTGCTGCCTCTTCTCACCTTCGCGTTCGTCGGCGTTCACCTCCTCCTGATGCGCAAGCACGCGCATGCGGGGCCGACGGACGGACCCGACCCGCGCGAGCCGTTCTTCCCTTACCAGGCCGCGCGGGACGGCGCCGTCGGCCTGACGCTCGTCCTCGCGCTCTTCTGGCTCGCGGCGCGGCACCCCGCGCCGCTCGAACGTCTCGCGGACCCGACGGACACCTCCTACGTGCCGCGGCCGGAGTGGTATTTCCTCCCGCTCTTTCAGCTCCTGAAGTTCTTCAAGGGCCCGCTCGAGCCGGTCGGCACCGCGGTCCTCCCGGGGGTCTCGATTCTTCTCCTCGCGCTCGTTCCGTGGCTCGACCGCGGGGCCTCCCGGCGCCCCCGCGACCGGCGGCTCGTCCTCGCGGCGGGCGGCGCCGGCGCGGCCCTGCTCCTCGGCCTGCTCTATTTCGGCAACCTCGATTCCCCGAAAGGAAGCTCTTCGGGCCTCGACCCGGCGTCGCAACCGCCGCCCGACGCGCGGCTCCTCGGCGGCCTCGCCTCGTACGAACGCCGGGGCTGCGCCTCCTGCCACGGGATGGACGGCAGGCCCGCGCCTGCGCCGTCGCCGGGCGCGGGCGCGGCCGCGGGCGGAGCCGCCCTTCTTCCCCTGGCCGCGCGATCGCACACGCTCACGGGCGACGCGGCGACGCTTCACGTGAAGGAGAAAAGCGTCAAGGCGCCTGCCGAAGACGAGGACGGAGAAAATCCGAACAAGGACATTCCGTCCCTTCTCGCTTACGTCGAGGCGCTCGGGAAGGACGGGGCGCGCTTCTCGGCGCTGCCCCAGCCGATCCGCGCGGGTGGCGCCGTGATCGACCGCGAGGACTGCCGGCAGTGCCACCAGCTCTACGGGGAAGGCGGCCGCCGCGGGCCCGTGCTCGCCCACCTTCTCGGCAAGCGCGACAAGGACTGGCTCGTCGCGCACTTCAAAGAGCCGAAGAAGCTCGTCGAGGGCTCGAAGATGCCGTCCTTCAAATTCCTGTCCGACGCGGAGCTCTCGGCGATGTCGGATTACCTGCTCGCGATGCCCTAGGGGAGGCAACGCAGTCCCGCTCGCCTGTGATATCAATGCTATCATCACGGCGGAGGTGCCCGATGGCCCAGCTTCTCGTCCGCGATCTTCCGGAGGCCGTCGTGCGTTCCTTGAAAGTGCGCGCGGCGCGGCACGGCCGTTCCGCCGAGGCCGAGCACCGGCGCATCCTCGAGGAGGCGCTCCTTCCCCGAGGGCCGCGCGGCACGCTCAAGGACTGGCTCCTCGCGATGCCGCCGGGCGGGACGGATGCGGACTTCACCCGTCGGCGGGACCGGGGCCGGCGCGTCAACCTGTGAGGTTCCTCCTCGACACGAACGTCGTTTCGGAGCTGAGAAAGGGCCCGCGCGCCGACCGCAGGGTCGCGGCGTGGTTTCACGGACTCGACCCGGACGATCTCTTCCTGAGCGTTCTCGTCGTCGGCGAGATTCGCCGGGGGATCGAGGGGATCCGCCGGCGCGACACGAAGACCGCTCAGGCCCTCGACCGATGGCTCCTTGGCCTCGCGGCGGGCTTCGAGGACCGCATCCTTCCCGTCGACCGGCGCGTGGCCGAGGAGTGGGGGCGCATGAACGTCCCGGACCCGCTTCCGGTCCTCGACGCGCTCATGGCCGCGACCGCAAAGGTCCACGGTCTCGTCCTCGCGACGCGAAACGTGAAAGACGTCGCGTCGACGGGCGTCTCGACCGTGAATCCGTTCGTCGGCTAGAGATGGAACCGTCGCCGACTTCTATCTCTCCGTGAAGGTCTTCAGGTCGATGCGCTGGGTGAGATACCGCCGGAACTCGTCCGGCGGAAGGGAGGCGACCTGGCGCCCGGTCTTGTTCTCGATTTCGCCGAGGACGTTCTCCCAGAGGAACTCGCGGCGCGCGATCTCGTCGAGGTCGCGCACCTGCCCGAAGTCCTGGACGAACTTGTTGTGGCGGCAGAGCATGCGGAACGCGTGCTCGGTGTTCGGGCGCCGCACCGGCAGGCCGAGGATGCGGACGTCGTTGCCCACGTCGTGGATCGGCTGGCCCCACTCGTTGTAGCCGCCGAAAATCGTCCCGAGCTTGTCGAGGGCGTTCGCGAGCTTGGGCTGCCCGCCCCTTTCGAGCGCCGCCTTCACGATCGGGAGCGTGATGTTGCGGAAGAGCGTGGGGTCGGCGAGGCGCACGTCGATGCCGATCTCCTCGCGCGCGATGCGGGCGATGTCGTCGGAGCGGATGCGGTTGTCCGTCGCGAGGTGAATCCGCTCGCCGATCGACTCGGGCACCGTGAGGGCCGCGAGGATTCCCTCGACGACGCGGTCCACGGGCACGAGGTTCAGCTCGGCCGACGCGTCCCCTGGAAAATTCGACGCGATCGCGCCGATGAGCCACGCCTTCCCGCGGCCGACGGTATCGGACTGCAGGGCATCGATCGCTTCCTTGCTGCGTCCGAAGGCGTTGATGGGCGCGTTCACGACCTTCGTGTCGCCCCGGTTGTTGCCGGTTTTGCTGTGGCCGATGACGATCGAGGGGAGAAGCTGCGAGACCCGGAGGCCCTTGTCGACGAGCGTGTAGTCCGTCTCGAGCGACGCCATCGCCTTCGTGAGCTCGTAGAAATTGTTGTAGAAGTTCCGGGGGAAGACGAGGGCGTTCTCCTGCGCCGTCGTCTTCTTTTTCCGCCCGTGGATGTACGACGTCTCGATGGCGACATGCTGGATGAACTTCGAGCCTTTGGCACCCTGGATCCCGAGGGCGAACTGGAGGGCGTTACGCGCCCCCTGCACGTTCGCGCGGAAGGAGTTCTCGTAAGTGTCGTCGAAGGACACGCTCGCGGCGCAGTGGATGACGTGCGTGAGCGTTTTCCGGAGGCGTGCCATCTCCCGCGGCGCGATGCCGAGGTCCGGCTTCTCGATGTCTCCGTCCACGAAGACGAACTTCCTGGCCTTCGCGCCGGCGAGGTGGAGACGCTTGAGCAGAAGGGCGCCCCGCTGAGCCGGCGACAGGACCCTGACGACTTCCTTCGTCTTGGGGTCGCGGATCTTTTCGGGCCTCACGACGCAGACGACGCGCTCGATCCGGCGGTCGTTCGCGGCCTGCGCGAGGAGCTCCTTGCCCAGGAATCCGGTCGCGCCGGTCAGGAGGACGTTGAGCCGCGGGCTCCGGCCGCGCGCCTTGAGGAGCAGGCGCGCCTCGTGCTGCAGCTTCGAGATTCGCGCCTTGACCTCCTTTTCCGAGAGGTGGGAGGCCTCGCGGAACTTGAAGAAGACGTTCCGGTCGGTGACGCCGATGAGGCTTTTGGCGCTCTTCTCGACCGCCTTGCTTCCCGTTGCCTGGCCCAGCGCCTCGGCGAGCTTGATCCCGAGGAGGTTCACCTTTCGGAGGCCGTCCTTGACGGCATTCTCGTTGCCCGTCCACTGGATGAGCCGGCTCGCGAGGTATTGCGCGGTGACGTCGATGGGGTTCTTGTCCCGGTGGGCGCCGACAAGCAATTCGTCGGGATCGATCGGCCGGAGCACTTCCTTGCCGGTCGCGAGGCTCACCTTCGCGATGTAGCGCGAGGGAGAGCTCTCCCACAACATCTCGCCTTTCGGGTTCATCGTCGGCGAGATTTCCTTTGGCGGGGCTTCCGCGGACCCGCGTGCGGGCGGGGCGGTTCTGGGACTGACCATGAGTCCTCCGAAATTCGGAGCGCCATTGTAGTCCCGGCCCGCGTTAACCCAGGGCCGCGATGAAGTCGTCCGCCGCGAGCGCGACGGCGAGCGCCGCGTCGTTTCCCGCTTCGAGATAGAGCGTCGCCGAGGGATCCGCGACGCGCGCGAGCGAGCCCGCGCGAATCTCCCTCACGTCGTCTCCGTCGAACGCGGCGAGGCGCCCCGAGAAGACGGCGAACGCGCGGATTCCGCGAAAGACCCATCGCGCGCCCGGAGGCGGCCCGAGGCGCAGCACGGCCAGGCCCGCCTCCGGCAGGCGCGCGAGGACGCGGAGACCCGTGATTCCCGGAAAGGCCGCGCCCGCGACGCCGTCGCGCCGGATGTGATGGCCGGGCGGGGGTGACGTTCTGGAAATTTCTTCGAATGAGGAAGAGGGAGAGACGAGCAAGACGTCGCCGGGGCCCGCGCCGAATTCACCGCCAGCCTCGAGGACGAGCAACACCGCAGCGCGCGCCTTCCCCTCTTCACCTTCTAAGAAGAAACCACCGGGGCCTTCGCTTCGGCGCAGCGAGTGTTGCGCGGGAATCTGAGCGAACTTGTGAATCGTCACGCCCGGCGCATGCGCCGTGCGCGGCGGGGGCGGCACGGGCCCGCGCCGGTCGTCGTCCCTCGGAATGTCCTTCGGGATGGCCTGCGGCGCGGGCTTCTTCCTTTTGAAGAGCCACTTCACGTTCACGGCGATCCGAGGAGCGCGCGGAGGCGCTGGGCGCCCGCGCGGCTGACGGGAAGGCTGGTCCCGTCGATGAGGACGGCCATGGAGCCCCCCGCCACAGAGCCTTCGACACGCGCGAGGCGGTCGAGGTTGAGGAGATAGGACCGGTGAATCCTCACGAAGCGCTCGCGGGGAAGCGCGTCTTCGAGGCTCGCGAGCGTCTGCTTCTTGATGTGATTCCGGCCGCCCGAGAAGAGCAGGACGTAGTCGTCCTCGGCCTTCACGTAGTCGATCTTCTCGACGGGGAGGACCGTCACCGTAACGCCGTCCTTCACGACGACGCGCGCGAGCGGCATGCCGCGCGGCGCGAGGGGCAAGGCGACCGGCCCGCCGCCCGCCGCGAGCCGGGTGCGCGCCCGTTCGAGCGCCCGGTCGAAGCGCGCGCGGTCGAACGGCTTGAGGAGGTAGTCCACGGCGTTCGCGTCGAAGGCCTTCAGCGCGTACTGGTCGTAGGCGGTGACGAAAATGACCGCCGGGCGGCCCGCGGCGTCGCGGTCGATCAGCTCGAGCACCTCGAGCCCGTCGAGCTGCGGCATCTGGACGTCGAGGAAGAGAATGTCGGGGTTCGTCTCGGCGACGGCCCGGATGGCCTCGAAGCCGTTCGCGCACTCGGCCAGGATCCGGATGTCGGGGTGGGCCGCGAGAAGCTGGCGCACGAGGGACCGCGCGAGCGGCTCGTCGTCCACGAGGACGGCGCCGAGAGGAGGGCTGGGCACGGCGCGAGGATAGCGCCGGGCCTCCCGAACAGCGGCGTCAGGGCCTCGCGGGCAGCTCGATCTCGACGCGGAAGCGGCCGTTCGAGAGGCCGGCGCCGACGTGCCCGGCGTCGCCCCAGCACGCCGCCACACGGCGCCTGACGTTCGAGAGTCCCATTCCCGCGCCGGCCGGCTTTTCCGATCCGGCGTCGGCCGGATTCTCGACCACGATCGAAATGCGGTCTCCCCGGCGCTTCGTCACGAGGGAGAGCGTGCCGCCTTCGAGGCGCGCTCCAATGCCGTGCTTGACGGCGTTCTCGACGAGCGGCTGCAGGAGGAGGGGCGGAACGGCCACGTCGAACGCGGAGTCGTCGAGGTCTTCGGCCATCGTGAGCCGATCGCCGAACCTCACCTGCTCGATCGCGAGATAGCGATGCGCGAGCGCGAGCTCTTCGCGAAGCGTGATCGAGGAGCGCTCCGACATGCCGAGGGTCGTCCTCAGGAAGTCGGAGAGGAGAGCGCACATCGAGCGCGCCTCCTCGGGGCGGACGGCGACGAGGGCCGCGATCGAGTTCAGGCTGTTGAAGAGGAAATGCGGATTGAGCCGCTCCCGGAGGGCCTGAAGCTCGGCCTCTCGGGCGAGAGTCCGAAGCTCGGCCGCGCGGCGCTCCTGATCGCGCGCCGCCTCCGCGGCTTCGAGCACGTAGTGCATCGCGAGGACGAGCAGATAGAGGAGGACGCCGAGCAGGAAAACGACGGGTCCCGCGTGCTGGAGGCGGTCGGGCAAGGTCTCGAAAGCGGGGAGGAGCGCGAGAACCCACGCCAGCGTCGTGCCGGAAAGAAGCCAGAGCGAGGCGGCCACGATCGAGGCCACCGCGAGCGCCGACGCGGTCGCGAGAAGCCGCGCCGAGTCGACTGGAAACGCCCGGCACAGGTACCAGGACGAGAGGCAGAGAAACGCGTAGAGAAGCCCGAGCGGCGCCGCGAGGGCGGCCGCCTCGAGAAGCGAGAGCCCTCCCGCGAGCATGAGCAGCCCGCCGAGGATCGCGGTCAGCGGAATCCAGCCGAGAAGGTAGACGCCGAGGCGTCCCGACTGCGTGAAGAAGGGGTGCATCGCGCGCCCCTAGTTCTTGATGCCGAGGCCGCCGAAGAGGATGAAGCCGGTGACGAGAAGCTCCTTCTGCGCGCGTGCGGGTTCGCTCGGGACGTGGCGGCTCTTGTCGTCCGTGCCGCCGAAGATCGGGACGACCTTCAGGATCACGTTCCAGTCCTCGGGCACGCGGAGCTCGCCGCCGCCGCAGAAGCAGAAGACGTCGATCGTCGCGTTGTCGCCCGCCATCTTCGAGTCGCGGAGGTCCAGGTTGAATCCGCCGAAGACGGCGTTCGCCTGCCCGCCCTGAAAGTTCGGGGAGGAGATGCGGCGCTCGCCGCCCCCGAAGACCGCCCATTCGTTCAGGGTGTCGCCGGGGTTGTGGGACGCGTCCCACGAACGCGCGCCCGGACGCTGCGCGAAGACGATCCGGACCCCGATGAAGACAAGGATGAGCGGTAGGAGATGGCGGAGCCGGAAATCGATGAGGCCGAACGTGCGGAGGAACAGGAGAGCGCCGAGGGCGATCAGCACGGTTCCCGCGAAGAAGGACCGCGCGACGAGCTTCGTGACGCCGACGGCGATGAGGATCAGGGGCCAGTACTTCCAGAGTTCCCGGATCTCGATGACGCCGAAATTGCTTAGCGTGAAGAGCAGGCCCACGGCGATGAGCGAGACGCCGGCGACGAGACGGGACATCGTGTCGGGGCGGGGGCTGGTGTCGGGGCTTCCTTTGAGTTCGTTGCTGTCCATGGCAATTCTCCCGGTTGAAAGGTACGCCGCTCGCGGCCGTTCGGCCCGTGGAATTCGGTGAATCGACCTCCAGAGGCGGCGAGCGGGAGTCAGTTCCTGGCCGTGGTCGCGGCACGGGGCGCGGAGGCCGGCTCGTAACCGAGGTTTGGCGCGAGCCAGCGCTCGACTTCAGAGAGAGAGAGGCCCTTGCGGCGGGCGTAGTCCTCCACCTGGTCGCGCCCGAGGCGGCCGACGCCGAAGTAGTGCGCTTCGGGGTGGGCGAAGTAGAACCCGCTGACGGAGCTTGCGGGCGTCATGGCGTAGCTCTCGGTGAGGGAGATCCCGGCGTTCGTCTCGGCTTCGAGGAGCGCGAAAAGGGTCCGCTTCTCCGTGTGGTCGGGGCACGCTGGGTAGCCGGGCGCGGGCCGGATGCCGCGGTAGCGCTCGTGAAGGAGGTCGTCCGCGGTCAGGGTTTCGTCTCGGCCGTAACCCCAGTCCGCGCGCGCGCGCCGGTGGAGCATCTCGGCGAAGGCTTCCGCAAGCCGGTCGGCCAGAGCCTTCACGAGGATCGAGGAGTAGTCGTCGTGGTCCTTCTCGAACGACCGGCAGAGCGCGTCGACGCCGATGCCCGCCGTCACGGCGAACGCGCCGATGAAGTCCGCGCGGCCGCTCGCGAGGGGGGCCACTAAATCGGCGAGAGCCTCGAGAGGCTGCCCTTCGGGTTTCTCCATCTGCTGCCGGAGCGTGTGAAGCGTGGCGAGCGGCCGCGTGCGCGAAGCGTCCGCGAAGAGACGGATGTCGTCGCCGTCCGAGTTTGCCGGGAAGAACCCGTAGACGCCGCGCGCGGAAACCAGCCGCTGCTTGACGATGCGATCGAGGAGGGCCCGCGCGTCGGCGAAGAGCTCCCTGGCTTTCTCTCCGACGACCGCATCCTCGAGGATCTGCGGATACCTTCCGCGCAGCTCCCACGCGTGGAAGAACGGCGACCAGTCGATGAAGGGCACGAGTTCGGCGAGCGGCACGTCGTCGACGACACGCGCGCCCGTGAAGGCCGGCGCCGGAAGTTCCGCGCCGTCCCAGTCGAAACGCGGCTTCCTGGAACGCGCCGTCGCGAGGGGGAGGAGGGGCTTGGCGACTCGCTTCTCGTGCTCGGCGGCGAGAAGGGCCTGTTTCTTCCGGTTCGCGTCGGCGACTCCCGCCGCGTCGGCCCCGATGAGGCCGCTGACCGCGCCGACGGCGCGCGACGCGTCGAGGACGTGGACGACGGGCGGCCCGTACGCGGGCGCGATCTTGACCGCCGTGTGGACGGGGCTCGTCGTGGCGCCTCCGATGAGAAGGGGGACCGTGAAACCGGCGCGTTCCATCTCCCGGGCCACGTGGACCATCTCGTCGAGAGACGGCGTGATGAGTCCGGAGAGCCCGATGACGCGCGCCCCGTGCTCCTTCGCCGCCGCGAGGATGCGGTCGGCGGCCACCATGACGCCGAGGTCGACGACGGCGTAGCCGTTGCACTGCAGGACGACGCCGACGATGTTCTTGCCGATGTCGTGCACGTCGCCCTTGACGGTCGCGAGCAGCACCGTGACCTGCGAGGAAACCGCTCCCGGCTTCTTCTCGGCCTCGAGGAACGGCTGCAGGTAATGAACGGCCTTCTTCATGACGCGCGCGCTCTTGACGACCTGCGGGAGGAACATCTTTCCCGCCCCGAAGAGATCGCCCACGACGTTCATGCCGCCCATGAGCGGCCCCTCGATGACGGCCAGCGGCGCGCCGTATTTCTTGCGTGCCTCCTCGACGTCGGCGTCGATGAAGTCGACGATGCCCTTGACGAGCGCGTGCGACAGGCGCTCCTCGACGGGGCCGCTTCGCCACGCGTCGGCCACGATCTCGGCCCTGCCTGTCTTTTTCACCGACTCCGCGAAAGACACGAGGCGCTCCGTGGCGTCCGGGCGGCGGTTCAGGAGGACGTCCTCGACGAGGGCGAGGAGGTCCTTCGGAATCTCTTCGTAGACCGCGAGCTGGCCCGCGTTCACGATGCCCATGTCGAGGCCGGCGTGGATCGCGTGGTACAGGAATGCCGCGTGCATGGCTTCCCGGACCGCGTTGTTCCCGCGGAACGAGAACGAGATGTTCGAGACGCCGCCCGAGACCTTCGCGTGAGGGAGCGTCGCCTTGATCCGCTTCGTCGCTTCCAGGAAATTCAGCGCGTAGGGGTCGTGCTCCTCGATCCCGGTCGCGACCGTGAGGATGTTCGGATCGAAGACGACGTCCTCCGGCGGGAAGCCGATCTCCTCCGTGAGGATGCGGTACGCCCGCGCGGCGATCGCGACCTTGCGCTCCACGGTCGTCGCCTGGCCGTTCTCGTCGAACGCCATGACGATGACCGCGGCGCCGTAACGGCGCACGAGGCGCGCGTGGCTCCTGAAGGAATCCTCGCCCTCTTTCAGGCTGATCGAGTTCACGATGGACTTGCCCTGGAGGCACTTCAGCCCCGCCTCGATCACGTCCCACTTCGAGCTGTCGAGCATGATCGGAAGCTTCGCGATGTCGGGCTCGGCCGAGAGGAGATTCAGGAACCGCGTCATCGCGGCCATCCCGTCCAGCATCCCCTCGTCCATGTTCACGTCGAGGACGTTCGCGCCCCCCTCGACCTGCTGGCGCGCCACCGTGAGGGCGCCTTCGTAGTCGGCCGCGAGGACGAGCTTCGCGAACTTCGGAGACCCCGTGACGTTCGTGCGCTCTCCGACGACCGTGAAGACCTCGGGCCGGAACGTGTAGGGCTCGAGGCCGCTGAGACGGGTGGCGCGGGGGATTTCGGGGAGTCGCCGCGGAGGCAGGCTCTTGACCGCGTCCGCGATCGCGCGGATGTGCGCGGGCGTCGTGCCGCAGCAGCCCCCGACGATGTTCACCCAGCCCTCGCGCGCGAAGGCGGCGATGTCGCCGCACATGATCTCGGGCGTCTCGTCGAAGCCGCCAAAAGCGTTGGGAAGCCCGGCATTGGGGTACGCGCTCAGGAAGACCGGCGCGAGAGAGGAAAGCTCCTCGATGTAGGGCCGCATCTCCTTCGCGCCGAGCGCGCAGTTGATTCCGACCGACAGGAGCGGCACGTGCGAAACCGAGTTCCAGAACGCCTCGACCATCTGGCCGGAGAGCGTGCGCCCGGACTTGTCCGTGATCGTGACCGAGACCATGAGAGGAACGCTCCGGCCGGCGGCCTCGAAGTGCTGGAGCGCGGCGAAGAGGGCCGCCTTGAGAACGAGCGTGTCGAACACCGTCTCGAAGAGAAGGAAGTCGACGCCGCCGTCCAGGAGGCCGCGAATCTGCTCGGTGTACGCCGCCACAAACTCGTCGAAGACGTGCGTCCTCTTTCCGGGGTCGTTCACGTCCACGGCGAGAGACAACGTGCGGTTCGTGGGGCCGAGGGCGCCCGCGACGAACGCGTCCCTCCCCGTGGCCGCGCGATGCGCGTCCACGGCGCGGCGGGCGGCGCCCGCGGCCGCGACGTTCATCTCGTATGCGAGGCTCTCGAGGCCGTAGTCGGCGAGGGAGATGGCCTGGGCGTTGAAGGTGTTCGTCTCGAGAATGTCGGCGCCGGCCTCGAGGTACTGCAGGTGGATTCCCTCGATGATCGCGGGCTGCGTCAGGACGAGGAGGTCGTTCGCGCCCTTGAGATCCTTCGTGTGGTTCCGGAAACGCGCGCCGCGGTAGGCCGCCTCGTCCAGCGCGTGGGCCTGGATCATGGTGCCCATCGCGCCGTCGATGATGGCGATGCGCTCTTTCAGGAGCGCGCGCAGCCGCGCTTCTGCGGTCACGGGCGCCTCCCTCATGAGGGCCTCGCCTCCGCCCCGAGCGCCTCGAGGATCCGCTTCACGGCGTCGTAGCGCGCCATGGGCATGATGTGGACGCCGCGCGCCCGCTCGGCAATCGCGCGCGCGAGCTCGACGCCGATCGCGAGGCCTTCCTCCTCCTCGAACGCGGGGCCCTTGTCGGCCGCCTTGCGCATCCGGACGAGGATCTCGTCGGGCACGACCATGCCCGGTACCTCGTTCGCGAAGTACAACGCCTGCTTCAGGCTCTTCGGCGGGATGAGGCCGATGAGGACCGGAATCGCCCGGGCTTCGGGACGCGCATAGAAGCGGTCCAGCGCCGCCACGTCGTAGACGGGCTGGGTCTGGGCGAACGTCGCGCCCGCCTCGATCTTCGCCGAGAGCTTCGAGATCTCGACGTCGAGGTCCTTCGCCGCGGGGTTGGCCGCGCACGCGATCGCGAACGACGTGGCCGAGCCGATCGCGCCCCCCGCGAGGTCGGTGCCCCCGTTCAGACCGCGCACGATGCGGAGGAGCCCGAGGGTGTCCACCTCGCCCACGGGCTTCGCCTGCGGGTAATCCCCGATCTTCAGCGGGTCGCCGCCCACGACGAGGAGCGCCTTGATGCCGAGCCCCGCGGCGCCGAGGAGGTCCGACTGAATCCCGAGGACGTTCCGGTCGCGAGGCGAGAAATGGAAGATCGTCTCGGCGCCCGTTTCCGTGCGGATGAGGTGCGCGACGGCGATGGACGACATCCGGAGGCGCGCCATGGGATTGTCGGTGATGTTGATCGCGTCCACACCGAGGGCGCGCAGCGTCCGGGCGCCGTCCACCGCGAGCGAGGCGTCGATGCCCTTCGGAGGCTCGACTTCGGCGGTCACGACGAGGGCGCGGGGATCGGCAAGCTTGCGCTTCAGGGCTGACGTCTCGAGCGACGCCTCGCGCGGCCGGGCGGAGCGGTCTTCCACGACGACGAGGCGCGCCGGGGGAGACGGAGCGCTGCGGGCCTTGCCCACGACCTCACGCGCCATGGCGGCCACGTGCTCCGGCGCGGTGCCGCAACAGCCCCCGACGAGCGCGGCCCCCGCGCGGAGGAGGTCGCGGGCGCTCTGGCGGAAGTAGTCCGGCGTCGCGGGGTAGACCGTGCGCCCCGAGACGACCCACGGGTAGCCGGCGTTCGGCCGGACACCAATGGGCGCGGACACGGAGCCGGTCGCGCGCGCGAAGATCTCGAAGGCCTCCTGGGGCCCGACGGTGCAGTTGATCCCGACGACGTCGGCGCCCGCCGCCACGAGCGCGGCGAGCGCGTCCTCCACGTCCTCTCCGAAGCTCGTCTTGCCGTCCGCGAGGAACGTCATCGACGCGATGATCGGAATCGCAGCCGACAGGGCGCGCGCGGCGCGGAGGGCTTCCGCCGCCTCGAGCGTCGACGAAAACGTCTCGAAAGACAGGAGGTCGACTCCTTCCTCGAGAAGGATCCGGATCTGCTCGGTGAAGAGCTCCCTCACGTGGAGGCGCGTGAGCGGCCCGTAGGGCTTCACGAGCTGGCCGAGCGGTCCGACGGCGCCCGCCACGTAAACGTATTCCCCGGAGGCGGCCGCGCGGGCGAGGCGGACGGCCGCCCGGTTGATCTTCTCGAGGGAGTCGGCCCAGTCGAATTTGGAGAGCTTCGAGCGATTCGCATCCCACGTGTTCGTCGAGAGCATCTGCGCGCCGGCGGACACGTAGTCGTCGTGAATCTCGCGCACGAGCTCCGGCGCGACGAGCGCGTTGGGGGAGCGCGGGCCCTCCGCGGGAGCGCCGCGCGACACGAGCAACGTCCCCATCGCCCCGTCGGCGAGGAGAACCTCGGCCCTCAGCCGCTCCCGAACGTCTTTCTTCATGAAAAAGGGTACGGCGCGGCGCCCGAGGACGTCAAGCCGCCGGTCGGATAAACTCACGTACGGTCAGCATGAGGATTCTCGTCGTCGGGTCCGGAGGCCGCGAGCACGCGCTCGTGTGGAAGCTCGCCCAAGCGCCGGGCGTGTCGGACATTTTCTGCGCGCCGGGAAATCCCGGAATCGCCTCCCTCGCGACCTGCCTTCCCATCGGAGTTGAAAACGTCGTCGAGCTCGCGGACTTCGCCGAGTCGATGAAGATCGACCTCACCGTCGTCGGGCCCGAGCTTCCGCTCACGCTCGGCCTCGTGGACGAATTCTCGCGCCGCTCTCTCCTGGCCTTCGGGCCGAACCGCCTCGCCGCCGAGCTCGAAGGCTCGAAGGTCTTCTCGAAGCTGTTCATGAAGAAATACGGCATCCCGACGCCGGACGCGGAGGTCTGCCAGACACGCGCCGAGGCGGAGCGGGCGCTCAAGTCGTTCGGCCTGCCGTGTGTCTTCAAGGCGGACGGACTCGCGGGCGGCAAGGGCGTCGTCGTGGCGCAGGAGCCCGACGAGGCCGAGCGCGCGCTCAAGCTGTTTTTCGAGGATCGCGTCTTCGGGTCGGCGGGAGACCGCATCCTCGTGGAGCGCTTCATCGCGGGCGACGAGGTCAGCTTCATGGTCCTGTGCGACGGCGAGCGCGCGCTGCCGCTCGCCACCGCGATGGACTACAAGAAGATTTTTGACGGAGAGCGCGGCCCGAACACCGGCGGGATGGGCGCGCACAGCCCGTCCGTTCTCCTCGACGCGTCCACTTCGTCCGACGTCCTCGCCTTCATCGTGCAGCCGACGCTCAAGGGGATGGCGGACGAGGGCCGCCCGTTTCGCGGGGTCCTCTTCGTGGGCCTCATCCTCGAGAAGGGGATGAATCCCTACGTCCTCGAGTACAACGTGAGGTTCGGCGATCCCGAGACGCAGGCCGTCGTGCTGCGCCTCGACGGCGACCTCCTGCCGTTCCTGATGGGCTCCGCCCGCGGCCGCTTCGACGAGGGCGCGCAGCTCGCCTGGCGGCGCGAGGCGACGGCCGCGCTCGTGATGACGGCCGAAGGCTACCCGGGGCCCTTCGAGCGCGGGCGGCCTATCACCGGGATCCAAGAGGCCGAAGCCACGGAAGGCGTGTTCGTATTCCATGCGGGGACCGCGCGGGGTGCGGACGGGGCTCTCGTCACGTCGGGCGGCCGCGTTCTCAACGTGTGCGCGCGCGGGCGCGGCCTGTCACAGGCGCTCCGGACCGCGAGGGACGCGGCGGGGAAGATCCACTACGAGGGCGCCCACTACCGAAGGGACATCGGGCACAAGGCGCTCGAGATCCTCATGGAACGTTCCGGCTCCATGCTTCGGTGAAGTCGGCGAGAACGGGCGGCGGCCCCGGGGCTTCGAGAAGCGCGAAGGCCGCACGGAGGATCCGGGTCTGGAGCTCGGGGTCCCCCGGCTTTCCCAGCGGGTAGCCGAGCGCGTAAGGCACCGCGAGCGCCCGCGGCGTCCGGACTTTCTTCGTGATCTCCTCGAGCGCCGTGACGCTTGTCGTCGCGATCCCGCGCCTCTCGAGCTCTCCGGCGATCAGACCCACGGTCTGATGGCACATCGGTCAAAGCGGGACGAGGAGGGCGACGTCCACGCCGTCCGCCTCGAAAAGCGCGGTAGCGGCGGGCGCCGTTTCTTTCACGAGGCGCCCGGGCGCCGTGATCGACCCCATAAACGAGAGGGCGCGCGGGGAGAGGGCGCCGATCTCTCCGCGCGCCGCCATTTCCCGCAGCCGATCGAGCGGGAAGCCGAGGTTGCGGTCCGACTGGAAGCCCGTCTGGTCGAAGGCGTCGGACTTGTGCGCGATGCCGAGCGTCTCGACGTCCGCCTCGGACGGGATCTCGCGAAACGACGGGTCGCCGCCCTTCATCGCGCAGTCGAACGGGTCCTGAGACGGGAGGTAGACGCCGCCCGTCGTGACGAGCGCGACGCGCGCTTCCTGGAGCGGCTTTCGAGGGCGCGCGAACGGCACGGGGTCGAGCGCGCGATAACGGTACCTCGCCATGAAGAGGCGGTTCCTGAGAGACAGTTCCGAGAGGCTCGCCACGCCGTCAGTATGAAGCGAAGCTATCCTTCCCGGCGTAAGCGGAGGTCCGGATGCCCCAACGAACGCGTGGCAAGGTCGCCCTCGGAATCGATCTCGGCGGCACGAAGGTCCTCGTGGGCGTCGTGGACCGCAACGGGTCGATTCTCGGGCGCGGCAAGCTCAAGACTCCGTTTCTGGACGGCACGGCCGCGATCGGCGAAACCCTTGTCGCCGCCGCGGAGCTCGCCCTTCGGGAAGCGGGCGTGGCGTGCTCGCGGGTCGACGCGATCGGGCTCGCGGCCCCGGGGGCCGTCAATGCGGAGAAGGGCGTCCTCCTCAAAGCGGGCAATCTCGGCGCGAAGAACTGGAAGATCCTCGAGGTCCTCCGCGCGCCGTTTCCGGGTGCCCGTCTTCGCCTCGAGAACGACGTCCGTCTCGCCGCTCTCGGCGAGGCGCGCCTCGGCGCGGGCCGCGGCGCGGCCACGATGGTCGCGGTCTGGGTCGGCACCGGCATCGGCGGGGCCGTCATCCAGGGCGGGAAGATCCATACGGGCCACAACCACAACGCGGGAGAGATCGGCATGACCCGCATCGACTTCCGTCGCGTGAAGGCGGGCTCCTTCGAGGGAACGCTCGAGAGCATCGCCGCGAAAGTCGGGATCACGGAGTGGCTCCGGAGCAAGATCGCCGGCGGGCAGAAGACCTGTCTCGCGAAGGCCGTGTCGAAGAAGGGCGCGCGGCTGAAGGGCTCGGACCTTCGGGCGGCGTGCGAGGCCGGGGACCCTCTCGCGCTCCGGGCGGTGGCCCGCTCGTCGAAGGCCGTCGGGCTCGCGGTGGCGAACGTTTTCAACGTTCTTTCTCCCGATCTCTTCGTCCTCGGGGGCGGCGTCGCGACGGATGTCGGCGCGCCGTACCTCCGGGACGTGAAGAAGTGGGCGGCCGCCTTCGCGTTTTCGCAGGAGCTCGGAAGGCTCCGCGTCGAAGCCGCCGCTCTCGGAGACGACGCGGGGGTCCTCGGGGCCGCGCTCTACGCGCGGGAATAGGTACTCTGGCACAATCCTGAGAATGAGTTGCACGGGCTGCTCCCTCGGAACGTCCACGAACCCCGGCGGGAACTACGTCGGCGTGCGCGTCGCGGACGCGGTGGACGGGCGCACCGTCCTCGTGTTCACGGGCGAGATCGCCGTCAAATCGGGGGAACGCGTCATCGTGGAGGCCGAGAACGGCCCCGAGTTCGCCGAGGTCACGACGACGACGCCGATTCTGGGAAAGGCGTGCTCTTCGAAGAAGGCCAAACGCTTCCTGAGGCTCGCGTCAGACTCCGAGTACGCCGACTACATCGAGAGGGTGGAGCTGCAGGACGCGGCGCGCCTCTTCGCAGACGCGGCCGTGGAAGAGCTGAAGCTGGACGTCCACGTCGTCAAGTGCGCGGTCGGCTTCGACCGGCGGCGCATGACCGTTCTCTACACGTCCGAGAAGAAGCCCGAGACCCGCGAGCTGGCGCGCCGCATCGGCGACCGCTTCGAGATTCGCGTCGAGATGAAGACGATCGGCGTCCGGGACGAGACGAAGATGATCGGCGGCATCGGCTCGTGCGGCCTGACCCTGTGCTGTTCGACCTGGCTCAAGAGCTTCCACCCCGTGGCCATCAAGATGGCCAAGATGCAGGGACTCACCCCGAATCCCTCGAAGCTCACCGGCCAGTGCGGCCGCCTGAAATGCTGCGTCGCCTACGAGCTCGAGGGCGGGATCGAGGCCGCGCGCCGCATGACCCGCAGCGGGGACCGGGATCGCGATCGGGGACGCTCCGCCCCGCCCCAGCCCGCCGCCTGAGGCGGGGCCTCGCTTTTCCTTCGCCTCGCGGAATAGACTCCCGCTCAAGTTCGTTCCCCTTCGCATGGTTCCCGCCAGAGGAGTCCTCAACATGGCCTCGGTGAAAAAGCCGCCGTCCGGAGCAGAGCCTTCCGCGCTGTCGGCGGACGCCCAGAATGCCCCGACGGCCGAGCTGGGTCCGCGCAAGCTCATCCGGCCCTCGCTGGCCCGCGTCCTCCAGGATCAGGGTGTCTCGCGCGGCCCCTCGTCGCGGAAGATGGTGCCCCCGGAGCAGACGAACGCCGAGGCGTACTACTACCTCAAGCAGATGCAGAGCAAGACGC
>JARXKK010000001.1:6467-8169 GCA_030278895.1 Acidobacteriota bacterium | reverse complement strand
GCCGAGGCGTACTACTACCTCAAGCAGATGCAGAGCAAGACGCCGATCGTCGTCCGCCTCGTGGACGGCGAGGAGCTGCGGGGCTGGATCGAGTGGTACGACAGGGACGTCATCAAGCTGAACCGCGAGCACGCCCCGAACCTGCTCATCCCGAAACGCTCGATCAAGTACCTCTTCAAGGAAGAAGAGGAGCGCATGCACAAGAGGAAACGCCGGCCGGGGCCGGTCTCGTCGGAAAACGTCCCCGGCTGACCTTCCGGGAGCGCTCGGCGCCCCTCGGGCACGCTAGACTCCGGGGATGAATTCTTCCGCCCTCACCAGGGACGCCCTCACCTCTTTTGCCCGCGCGAACCGTTCCCGTTTCGAGGGGCTGCTCCGCGAATTCGTCGAGTGCCCGACCGTCTCCGTCGACCCCGAGAGAAAGGGCTCGATCGCGGACGGCGTCAAGCTGGCCGTGGAGACGATCCGCGCGTTCGGCGGCTCCCCGAAGGTCCACGAGTCCGGGGGAAACCCGCTCGTCAGCGGCCAGTGGGGGGACGACGCCTCTCATCCGACCGTGACGGTCTACAACCATCTGGACGTCCAGCCGGCCTCGAAGGAGACCGAGCCCTGGGATTCGGAGCCCTTCGTCTTCACGAAGAAGGGCGATCGCTACTTCGGCCGCGGCACGACCGACGACAAGGGCCCCGCTCTCTCGGCCCTCTTCGGCGCGAAGGCGGCCGTCGACGCGGGCGTGCCGGCGAACGTGAAGGTCCTGTGGGAATTCGAGGAAGAGATCGGCTCGCCGAACTTCGCGAAGGGCGTCGCGGGCGCTTTCGGCGCTCTCGCGACGGACTCCGTCATCGTCTCGGACACGATCTGGATCGCGCGCGGCAAACCGGCCGCGCCCGCCGGCCTCCGCGGCCTGCAGGGAATGCTGTTCACGCTCGAGACCGGCACGACGGACCAGCACTCGGGCGTCACGGGCGGCGCCGCCCGCAACCCGCTCGCCGAGCTGATGCAGGTCGTTTCGGAGTGCTTCGACGCGAAGACCGGCCGCGTGAAGATCCCCGGCTTCTACGAGGACGTCGTCGCGCCCACGAAGCAGGAGCTCGAGGACTTCCGCCGGTCCGGGTTCACGGTCTCGGGATTCAAGAAGGACCACCTCTTCAAGTCCATCCGCACGAACGACGCGCTCGACGTCATGAAGCGCATCTGGGCGATGCCCACGTTCGAGATCCACGGGGTCGTCGGCGGCTACACGGGGCCCGGCGTGAAGACGGTCATCCCGCCGCGCGCCGAGGTGAAGGTCTCGTGCCGGCTCGTACCGAACCAGACGGGCGCGAAGATCGCGAAGCTCATCACGGCTTTCGTGAAGAAGAAAAACCCCGACGTGAAGGTCGTGCTCGAGGGCCGTCTCGACCCGTACCAGGGCATCACCACGGGCCCGCTCGCGGACGCGGTGCGCAGCTCGGTGAAGTTCGCGTTCGGCAAGGAGCCCGTTTTCGTGCGCGAGGGCGGCTCGATCGGCGCCGTCGTCACGATGGAGAAGCTCCTGAAGGTGCCCGTGCTTTTCCTCGGCCTCTCGCTGCCCGAGCACGGCTATCACTCCCCGAACGAGAACTTCGACTGGGAGCAGGCCGAGGGCGGCATCATCGCCTTCGCGAAGTACTTCGAAAAAATCGGAGCGCTCGGAAACGTTGGCGCGAAGGGCTACCGGCCG
>JARXKK010000001.1:0-6367 GCA_030278895.1 Acidobacteriota bacterium | reverse complement strand
GAGATCACGGCGACGGTCTTCTCCATCGTCTTGATGTTCGTGAGCGGATCGCCCTTCACCGCGACGAGGTCCGCGACGCAGCCCGCGTCGAGACAGCCGAGCTTGCCGTCCTTGTGCGGCCCGAGGAGGTCCGCGGCGGCGACGGTCGCCGTGCGCAGCGCATCCCACGGCGTCATGCCCCACGCGACCATGAACGAGAACTCCTCGGCCTGGTTGCGCTTGTCCCAGTCGAAGCCACCCGCGTCCGTCCCGAACACGATCGGGGCGCCGGCCTTGTACGCGCGTTTGAAGGATTCCTCGGAGGCGGCCCAGAGCTGGTCCCAGATCGGGTTCGTCTTGCTGCGCGGCCCCTTCACGAAATCCGCTACGGTGATCGTGGGGCAGTAAGCGACTTTCTTCGCGATCATCGTCTTCACGGTCTCGTCGTCCAGCACGTCGCCGTGCTCGAGGGAGTCGACGCCCGCCTGGAGCGCGATCCGGTGACCCGTCGGCGTCATCGAGTGCGCGGCGACCTTCTTCCTCAGGCGGTGCGCCTCGTCGACGATCGCGTTCATCTCGTCCTGCGTGAAGTTCGGGATCGACGCCCAGCCGCCGTCCGGCGTCCGGTAGTACGACCCGTCCGCGTAAACCTTGATCCAGTCGACGCCGTACTGCGCCTGCCAGCGGACGCCCTTGCGGCAGTCGTCCGCGCCGTCGCACTTGAGGACGCCGTCGGGCATCTTCCGCTCCCACGAGAAGCCGAGGAGCGGGTAACGGCCGGTCGGCGTCATCGCGGGACCGGCGGCGAGAACGCGCGGCCCGGGCACGATGCCGAGAGCGAACGCCTTCCGGAGGTCGACGTCCGTGAAGCCCGCGCCCTCCGTTCCGAGGTCGCGCAGCGTCGTGAAGCCGTGGTCGAGCGCGATGCGCGCGGCGGCGACGGCGCGGAGCGCGCGGTAGGGCGTCGACTCCCGGAGGACCTGCTCGTCGTACTCCTCGGATGTCGCGTCGCCCTGCAGGAGGAGGTGCGTGTGCGCGTCGATGAGGCCGGGGAGGCACGTATAGGCGGAGAGATCGAGAACCGGGGGACCGGGGGATTTCTTAGAAGGTGAAGATGCGCCCGGTGCCGCGACGACCTTCCCTCCTTCAAAGAAAAGTTCCACGTTCGCCCTCGACGTGCGCGAGCCCGGATCGAGGAGGTTCCCGCATTTCACGACGAGGGGCTCGGCGGCGAGCGGAAAGGACGCGGCGAGGATGAGCAGCGCGAGGCGGTGTTTCATTTGACGGAGGCCCCCTTCCCAAGCAGGATGACGGGGATTATGAGTCGCCCCGACGAACTCCGACAGGCCCGGGAGCGCATGGAAGCCGTGCGGGCCGAAATCTACGCCGCGGTCGCCGGGAAGACCGACGGAGAGCTTCTCGCCCTGCCCGCCGACTGCGGCTGGTCGGCCGCGGAGGTCCTCGACCACATCGGCACGGCCGAACGCACGCTCGTCAAGGCGCTCACGAAGCACGAGAAGGGCGAGCCCACGCGCGTCCCGAAGCGCGCGTGGCTGTATCGCCTCCCGATGTCGCCCGTCTTCTGGAAGATCAGGTTCCCGGCGCCGAAGCTCGTGCGCCCCCGCCCGCGCGCCG
This sequence comes from Acidobacteriota bacterium, assembly GCA_030278895.1. Taxonomy (GTDB): domain Bacteria; phylum Acidobacteriota; class Thermoanaerobaculia; order UBA5066; family UBA5066; genus Fen-183. Next base: position 4,753 of record JARXKK010000001.1, on the reverse strand, counting down.
AGATGAATCCCGCGGAGGTCCTCGGGCAGCTCAAGGCCTCGCGCCGCGACCTCCTCGCGCTCGCGGACCGCATGGGTGAAGAGCGGTTTGCCGCGATGGTCTTCCCGCACTTTCTCCTCGGGCGCTTCAGCGGCCTCGACTGGTTCCATTTCCTGGCGGGACACGAGGGCAAGCACCTCGGCCAGATCCGCCGGGTCCTCGCGGGGCCTAAGGTCCTGCGCTGCGCAAAGCGAGCCTGAAGCTCGCGTACGCGAAGAGCGGCGCGACGAGGACGTCGATCGTGTAGTGGACGTGCTGGGCGAGCACGCTCATTCCAACGGCGGCCGTGCAGAAGAGAAAAAACGCCTTCGAGCGCCGGCCGGGCACCGCGAGCGCGAGAAGGAACAGCGTGGACGTGTGGCCCGAGAAGAAGAGGTCCTTCGTCAGGAGCTTGCCCGGCCCGAAGAGGCGGACGAGAGGGTCGTGGAGCGCGATCATCCCGGGCGGGGGCTCGAGCGGCGTGACGGCCATGGCGGCGATCCGGAAAAGCACCATCACGACGTAGGCCTGCAGCGCCACGACGAGAGTGCGCGGCGCGGTCGCGAGCCGCGCGACGCCGAAGGCGAGGCCGAGGTAGATCAGCGTGAATGTCAGCCACGTCAGGTCCCTGGGCGGCAGGAGCGCCAGAACGGGATCGGGCAGGACGATTCCAGCCCGCGCCTCCGCGAACTCCAGGAACCGCGCGAGAAGGGCGAGCACGGCGACGAGCGCGGGGATCGTGAGGGCGAGGCGAGCCCGGAAGCGCGGGTCCCGCCAGGCCTCGGTCCACGCGGCCCTCACGCGAGCTCTCTACCGCGCGCCGCGACCCGTGAGAACGGTCGGGATCGTGCGGAGCAGGATCTTCGCGTCGAGGCCGAGGCTCCAGTTGTCGATGTAGGCGAGGTCGAGGCTCATCCACTCGTTGAAGAGGGCGATCTCGCTGCGGCCCGAGACCTGCCAGAGGCCGGTGACGCCGGGCTTCATCGAGAGGCGCCGCCGCTGCCACCTTTCGTAGCGCGCGACCTCCTCGGGGAGCGGCGGGCGCGGCCCGACGAGCGACATCTCGCCGCGCAGGACGTTCCAGAGCTGGGGCAGCTCGTCGAAGGAGAAGCGGCGGATGAGGCGCCCGAACGCCGTCAGGCGAGGATCGTTCGCGGCCTTGAAGACCGGCCCGTCGTGCTCGTTGAGGTGAGCCACGCCCGCCATGAGGTCCTCGGCTCCGTCGACCATCGTGCGGAGCTTCACGAGCGTGAACGGGCGTCCGTTCAGGCCGCAGCGCGTCTGCCGGAAGAGCACCGGACCCCGCGACGTGAGCTTGATGACGAGGGCGGCGAGCGTGACGGGCACGAGGGACACGACGCCGATGAGGACGGAAAGGAAAATGTCGACGACGCGCTTCACGAGAAGCGACGTGCCTTCGCCCGGCGTCGTCGAGAACGTGAGGAGCGGCGTTCCGTCGAGCTCTTCGAGCTCCACGCGCGCGAGAACGTGCGGGAAGAAGTCCAGCACGAGCCGCGTCTTCACGCCCATCTCCTCGCAGAGGAGGAAAATGTCCTCGAGCTTCGGCAAGTCGCCACGGTCCACGGCGAGGACGACCTCGTCGACCGTGAATTCCGTGAGGATCTTCTGGAAGTCCAGGAGCGAGCCGAGAAGCGGCACGCCGTTCGCCGTCGTCGTCTGGCCGTCCTCGGCGGGCTTCTCGCGCACGAGGCCGAGGACCTTGAGGCCCCACCAGGGGTGCTCGCGGATGAGCCGGGCCATCGACGCGGCGCGCGGCGTGTCGCCCACGAGGACGACGGTTCGGAAGTTGAATCCCAGCGAGCGCACGCGCCGCGCCACGAGGCGGACCGTCACCCGCTCGGCGACGAGAAAGAGAATGTTCACGACGAAGAAAATCGCGAGGAACGGGCGCGAGATGAAGTCCCACCGCGCCCCGAAGACGACGAGCGCGAGAAGAAGGCTTCCGAAGAAAGACGTCCGCACCATGAGCGCGACTTCGTTCTTGAGACGCAGCGTGCGGTGGCTGCGGTACGCGCCTTCCAGAAACAGGAGGCCCGAGAAAATGAGGACCGTGGGCGCGACGAGGACGAGATAGATGTTGAATTCGTAGAGCGGGGTGAGGCGGCTGAAGAGACGGGGAAGGACGTCGCTCCGAAGCACGTAAGCCACGGGCAGCGTCGCGAGCGTGACGCCGAGGTCGGCCGCGTACAGGAGTGCGGCGATCGTCCGGGCTTGTTGCTTCAGCATTCGGAGCCGGGAGCTTTCCCGCCCCATGCTAGCAAGGTTTCGGACGTTTCCCGGGCTTCAGGAGCCGGTGAGCAGGGCTTCGTAGGAGTCCGCGACGGAGTCCCAGAGGTAGAGCGAGCGGGCACGCGCGCGCGCGGCCCGCCCGGACCTCTCCCGCGCCGCGGAGTCGGAAAGGAGCGCGATCATGCCGGCGGCGAGGCTGCCCGCGCGGTGGACGTCGACGTAAAGCGCCGCGTCGCCGGCAACTTCGCGGTTTTCGGGCGTGTCGTGGACGACGAGGGGCCGGCCGAACCCCATGGCCTCGACGAGCGCGGGATGCGTGCCGCCGATCTCGGTCACGTGCACGTAGACCGCGGCATTCGCAAGGAGCTCGCGGTAGGGCTCGCCGTAGAGCGCGCCGGGCAGGAGGACGCGCGGATCGCCCGCCGCTTCCGCCCGAATACGTGAGAGAAGGGCGTCCGCATACGGAGCCGCCCCCAGGAGGACGAGCTTCGTGTCGCCCGGCACCGCGCGGAACGCGCGCACGACCGTATCGGGATTGTTCTCGGGTTCGAAGCGCGACACGTAGAGGGCGTAGGCCCCAGGGACGAGACCGAGGCGATCGAGCGCCGCGCGCCCGGCCGGCGGAGCCAGGTCCGAGCCATACGGGATGTAGACGGAATCCTTGCCGTACCTCTCCGTGTAATAGGCCTCGATCGAGTGCGCGTCCGTCACGACGGAATCCGGCATCACGCACGACAGGCGCTCCGAGAGCGCGTAGACGAGCTTTCCGAGGGCGTTCCATTTCCGGCGGTTCCGCTCGAGGCCGTCCACGTTCAGGACGATCCGTGTCGGGGCCCCGAGGAGGCGAGGCAGCCGGCAGAGGAGCGCGTTCGCGCCATTGCACACGAGGACCGCGTCGTAGCCTTCGGTCGCGGCGTGAAGGCCCGAGAGCGCCGCGTGCACGACCGTGTCGAGGTATTTCGTCCTGAGCGTCGGAAGGTGGACCACGCGCGCCCCGCGGTGAATGGCGACGACGGCGCCGACTCCGTGAGCCCGGGCGTATACGCTGACGTCGTGCCCCCGGGCGGCCAGGCGGGCCGAAAGCTCCTCGGCGAGCGTTTCGAAGCCCCCGTAGGCCGCGGGGATGCCTCGTGTTCCGAGAATCGCGAGCTTCATGCGTCGGCGCGGCGCGCCCCCTCCGGAGAGGACGTGAACCACGGGAGGAGCGCGCGGTCGGAGACGAGTCGCGCCCCGGCGATCGCGGCGCGCTTGGCGAGGAGCCGGTCGCGGTTCGCCGAAAGCCAACGGAGAGCAGGCAGCGACGTGCGCTCCACGGTGAAGCACGCGGCCACGACCACGAGGTCGCGCGCGAAGGTGCCGGGAAACGTCGCGCGAATGTGCTCTCGCCCTGCGTTGTTGATCCGGAGAAGAAAACGGTTCTTCACGGAATGGAGGTTCGCCGCCGTCGACATCTCCCCCCGCCGCTCGGGCAGGTTGCGCCGCCGGTGCCAGGCACGGGCGGCCGGGACGCAGCGGGCGGACCAGCCGCGGCCGCGGAGCCGCCACGCGAGGTCGACGTCCTCGCGGTAGAGAAAGAAGTCGTTGTCGAAAAAGCCCGTTTCGATCCGGACGTCGAGGAGCGCGGCCGTCCGGTAGAGCGCGATGCAGCCCGAAACTCCGAAGATCTCGGCCGCGGCGTCGTAGCGCCCGTCGTCTGGGAGGCCGGCCCCGATGTCGAAGTGGCGGCCGTTCGCCGTCATGCGGATGCCGACGGTGTCGATCACGTCCGTGGGCGCGAGGTCGGCGCCCTCCGCCCGGAGAATCTTCCCCGTGAACGCCCCGACGCGCGCGTGCTCGGGGCGGCCGGCCTCGGCGAGGAGGCGCTCGAGGTAGTCGGGCGCGAGGACGACGTCGGAATTGAGGACGAGGACCCACGGATTTCCCGCCTCGACGGCGCGCGCGATCGCGAGGTTGTGGCCGCCCGTGTAGCCGAGGTTCTCGCGGGACGGGACGACCGTGAGCGGCACGGGCGTCACCTTTTCGAAGGCCGCGAACGTGGAGCGGGTGCCATCTTCCGAGGCGTTGTCCACCGCGACGATCGCAAAGTCGCGAAATGATTGCGCGAAGAGGGAAGGGAGCAGCCGCTCGACGTCCCGTGACTCGTTGTGCGTGACGATCGAGACGAGGACGGTGTGGGGCTGCCGGGCGCTCACGCGGCGCCTCCCGGTGGCAACAGCGCGGAGCGCCAGCCGAAACCCGCGAGTCCGCGCACGACGCGCGCGTGGGCGGCGGCGGCCTCCCGCCTGGGGTGGTCGGGCCGCAGGACGGGAAGAAGCGCGAGCCGGAGGAGAGCGCCGAGAAGCGTCGAGAGCCGCGCGGCGGCACGGACGCCCGGGGACGCATGGCGCGCGAGGTACAGGAACTGGTTCCGGACGTACGCGGGGCGGAAGTCGCGGTAGGGAAGCGCGTTCATCGTGACGCCGCCCACGTGCGTGGCGCGGCCCTC